>CAZFLK010000403.1:0-1553 GCA_964519245.1 uncultured Verrucomicrobiota bacterium | reverse complement strand
AGGATCAGCCAGCCGCCTTGGTTCAAGTCGGTGATCAGGCGGTTCATTTGGGCGTCAAATTCCGGGTTGGGTTTCACGCTGTGCGGATCAAACGCCTCAGGAACGCGCTCGCAGGGGCGTTTCAAGATGTGGCGGATGGATTCGAAATTGTCGGCGTGGATCCGCGCGTTCGCAGGAAGGGACTGAACGAATTGGAGAGCCGGCGATTCCTGCCAAGGCCGGGAGGAGTAGCCCGCGCCGTCCCGGGCGAGTTTCGGAGCGACTTTGACGAAGCGCACGGAATTGGTGAACGCGGCGACGGAAAGAAGCAGGATGGCGCCCCAACGAACGGCTGGCGGAGAATGGGGCCGGGGGGTGGCCGCGATCCCGATCAAGGCGGCAAGCGCCACGACGTGGGAGGCCAGAAAATGTCGGGCAAACTCGATATGCAGGCTGTAATCGACCGCCGAGATGCACAGGAAGATGAAGGCGATGTGGGAAAAGAGCAGCAGGCCGAGCGCGCTGATGAGCGCCGCGGCAGTGCGCCATTCGCCGTTTGTCCGGCGTTGTCGCCAAGACCCAACCGCCAAGAGCGCGGACGTGATCGCCAGGCACACGAACCCTGTTGCCGGGGAGGCGAGTCGATAGGGCAGGAACCAGTTGGCGACCGTGAGGCAGAAACCGCTCCACTGGTCGGCTGAGACGAAGTGCCAGGCCATTTCGCGGCCGGTCGAGTCGCCGGTCGACAAGGCCAGTTTGAAAAGAACGAGCGGGGTGATGGCAATGGCATTCAGGATGACAACGTTCACGAGGCGTTGTCGCCAAGAGCCTTGTCCGAGCAGGAGGATGCCGACGCCCACTCCCGGAGCCAGGAAGGCCGCGGCATAGCGCGTCATCAGGCAGGCCGCAAAGCAGAGGCTCGCCAGGATCAGCGACGGCTTGCGACCGGACTTCAGATGCGCCAACGCCGCGGCCAAACCGGGCAGCATGAAGGCGAAGAACACCGCCTCGGAATACAGGATGCTGAAGTGCAGCAGAAAGTCGTCGGCCGAAACGAGCAACCAGCCTCCCGCGAGACTGCCGAGGAGCGCCCGGGATTCGTTGTGGGAAGGGCGTATCAATTGCCAAAGGACCAGGCCCATGCCGACAGTCGAGGCCGCCGCGCAGAGAATATGCAGCCATCGCGCTCCTTGTTCCAGATCCCCGGCCTGGGCGAAGGCTGCGATCAGGACGGGGTAGAGCGGCGGGTAGTGATTCTGCTCGCGGAAGAAGGCGACGCCTTCGCCGGATTGAACGGCGTCGGCGGCCGCGAGGTAGACCAGGGAATCGGGCAGGACGCCAACGCCTTGAGTCGTCGTCAGCCAGGTCGGCAACGCGCCAAGAAGGGTGAACGCCAGCAGAACGACCGCCATGCGCCGCAGGGATTGGAAACCGAGGCAGGGCTCCTCGGTTTGGTGTGTTGAGTTCTCGGCGTCGGGCATGTGCGACTCGCAAGCGAACTGCGCAAAGGGCGGAAGCGTCAAGGCAATTGGGGCGCCGAATTGAGTCATGAGCCGCTTCGTTAAGCGATTGGT
>CAZFLK010000402.1:0-1704 GCA_964519245.1 uncultured Verrucomicrobiota bacterium | reverse complement strand
CCTCCCTCTCCCAGCAACCGCTCGAGAAACGGGATCGGCTTGCCCCGGGGGATCAGCTTCCCGTCGTGCAGGATCAGAATATCGATGTCGCTGTTGGGGTTCAGCTCCGCGCGCCCGTAGCCGCCGTAGGCGATCAGACAGAACGGGGGAAGCTTCTGCCGTTGCTCCTCCGGCAGCCAGGCCTTCACCGCCGTCAGCATGTGCTTCAGCAGTTCGTCCATCATCACCGAACGCCCACGACAGATCTCCCGGCCGCCGCCGCCGGCGCGATGGAGAATGTGCAGACGGTGGGTTTCCACCTTCAAATAACGCTTGTAGCGCGCCAACTCATTTCCCGGGAGCTTCCCGGCGGGCAACTTCAGCCGTTCGGCGGCGCTGGCGATGATTCTCTGTTCCAAGGTCGGCATGGACCCGGGAGCATACGGGCCCTTTGCCTCCAGCGCAAAAGCGAATCCGGAAAATCACGGATTGACGCCCCTCAAACCGGTTGAAAATTGAATTTAAATGGCGTCCCGCTCGTTGATACCCTCGCCGTACGACAGTGATGACTGATATGACGAACAACCGAAAACGAAGACACGCCCTCCTGACGGCGGCGCTCCTGCTATTGCCCGCGTTCTCCGCCGCCGCCGCCGAAAACGCCTCACCCGAGGCGGAACTCGCCCTTTTCAAGACCAAGACGCTGCCTTTCCTCCAGGAATTCTGCTTCAGCTGCCACAGCAACGAGCGCAAACGAGGCGGTCTCAACCTGCAGGACTACACCAGCGAAGCTCCCCGAATCGAAGACCGTGAAATGTGGGAAGCCGCCCGCGACATGCTCCAATCACGCGAGATGCCGCCCGACAACAAACCCCAACCCACCGAGGCGGCCCGGCAAACAATCGTCGACTACATCGACCTCCAACTCGCCAAGTTCAACTGCGACGACACGATCACCCCCGGCCGCGTCACCATTCGCCGCCTCAACCGCGCCGAATACAACAACACCATCCGAGACCTCACCGGCGTCAATTTCAAACCCGCTGCCGACTTCCCCGCCGATGAAGTCGGCTACGGCTTCGACAACATCGGTGATGTGCTTTCGCTCTCCCCGATTCTGATGGAGAAATACCTGACCGCAGCCGAGCAAGTCGCCGACAAGGCCATCAAACTCGATTACCCGCCCCAGCCCGAGCGGCGACGCATTGAGGCGGAACGCATGAAGACCTTCCAGGAAACATCCCGCGACGTGCGCGCCGAAGGCAAGGTTCTCGGCATGTACCGCGAGGGCGGCGGGCGCGCAGACTTCGATATCAAACAACCGGGCGAATACCAGGTTGTGATCCGGGCATCCGGAGACCAGGCCGGACCAGAACCGCCCAAGCTCGGCCTCAAGATCGACGACAAGGAGATCAAGACCTTCGCCGTGCGAAACGCCCGCAACAAGCCCCGGACGCACTCCGTCAACCTCCGCCTGAAACCCGGGAAGCACACGATCTCCATCGCCTACCTCAACAATTACGTCGTCAGCAACCATCCGGATCCCCGCATGAACGGCGACCGCAACCTCTTCGCGGATTACATCGACGTGATCGGCCCGCTGAACGTTGCGCCGCCGCCGCCGCCCGCATCCCATGCCTTGATCATTCCCATCCAACCCAAACGCGGACAGGAACGCCAGGCGGCCCATCGCATTCTCAAGCGCTTTGCCTCCCGGGCCTATCG
>CAZFLK010000401.1:0-1732 GCA_964519245.1 uncultured Verrucomicrobiota bacterium | reverse complement strand
TCGATTCGATATCGAGGATCGCAATTTCCACTCGCAGACCAAACGCAATGGCGGCGCGGAGGCCCACTTCAACGGGAACACACACGCATTGGCGGAGGGGGTCGGATTCGAATTCGTGCCGGCGAAGGATCGCAGGCTGGTGGTCGCCGCGACCGCCGGCGCATATCATCACGAGGGTGAATGGGCGGAGAACATCCAGCACGTCGTCGAGCAGACGCGGGGCCAGGAAGGCTCAGGAGACGCGTACAGTCCCGGGTGGTTTGATATTCCCCTTGGCCGCGAGGAGAGCGTTCTGTTGGTTGCGTCCGCGGAGGAGCAATGGCGGTTCCCAGAAGACGACCGCGGGCCGGCCGGCAACCTGAGCGTTTCCGCTTCAAGGGACGGAATGGTCTCTGTTTTGGAACGAGCCATTCGATCATTTGTCGTCGACCGCGATGGGGGCAAGACCGTGATTGCAGGCTATCCCTGGTTCCTTGACTGGGGGCGCGACACGCTGATTGCGGCGCGCGGCATGCTGGCCGCGGGCATGAGCGGCGAGGTGACCGAGATTCTCACCACCTTTGGGCGCTATGAAGAGAACGGGACGCTTCCGAACACCATTCATGGCTCCGATGTCTCCAACCGCGACACTTCGGATGCGCCGCTTTGGTATGGCGTGGTGTGTGAGGAATTGGCGGAGCTGAACCCATCGATCCATGATCAGAAGGTCGGCCCGAAAAACCGGACGGTCCGCGATGTCCTGCATTCGATCGCCGAAGGCTATGCGGCTGGCACGATGAACGGCATCCGAATGGACGCGGACTCGGCCTTGATCTGGAGTCCCAGTCATTTCACGTGGATGGACACGAACTATCCGGCCGGCACGCCGAGGGAGGGATATCCGATCGAGATTCAAGCGTTGTGGATTCGTTTGCTCCGGCAGTTGAATCGCTTGGGCGTGAAGACGATTGGAAACAGTTCCTGCCAAGCCCTGATTGACCAGGCGGCAGCTTCGTTCGACGAGCTCTATTGGCTGGATGAGGCGGGATGGTATGCGGATCAGTTGATCGCCCCAGCCGGAGTTTCCGCGAGGGCGGCGGTGAAGGACAACGCGCTGCGGAGCAACTGCCTTCTGGCGATTGGATTGGGCATGACGGAGAAGGGGAAGGCGCGACAGTGTGTCGAGGCTGCGCGACGACATTTGATTGTTCCGGGCGCGATCCGTTCCCTGGCGCCGTTGCCGGTCGAACCGCCCGCTCCCGTCATCGGGAATCAGGGGCAGCTTTTGAATGATCCGAACCACCCTTATTGGGGACGCTATGAGGGGGACGAGGATACGCGGCGAAAACCCGCCTACCACAACGGAACTGCCTGGACCTGGCCGTTCCCCTCATTTTGCGAAGCCTTGACCGTGGCGTTCGCCGAGGACGAAGCCGCGCTGCGCGCAGCGAAAGACTATCTTTGGTCGATCAAACGCCTGCTGGATGAAGGTTGCCTCGGGCAGTTGCCGGAGGTGATGGACGGCGATGCTCCGCATTGGCAGCGCGGTTGCGACGCACAGGCCTGGGGCGCAACCGAGGCGTTGCGGGTGTGGAACCAACTGGGCGGGAACGACGCGTGCGTCAGAAGGGCCCTGGCCGTGGATGGGAGGTGAAAGACGGGAAAGGTAAACGTCCAACGCTCAACCATAAACCCGTTGGTCCGGTCCTGGAATAGGTTGACACCTGCAGATCAAATGCAGGCATGAGAAAGA
>CAZFLK010000400.1:0-1741 GCA_964519245.1 uncultured Verrucomicrobiota bacterium | reverse complement strand
AATGTGGAAAAAACCCAAGGAAATGGCGGAGAGGGTAGGAATCGAACCTACCTGCCGACGTAGCGACGGCACAACGGTTTTGAAGACCGCGCGGGGCACCAGCCACCGACCACTCTCCGTGGAAAACGCTCAATCGACTCAGCCAATCGCTAACGCAACTGCCGCACCTGTTGCACCATCGCATCAAAGTCGGGAAACTCACCGGTCGCCTTCTTCGAGTAGATCAACTTCCCGTCCACCACGACTTCGAAGACCCCGCCCGAGGACGGGATCAACCGCACGCCGCCAATCTCCTGTTTGAACTTGAGCAACTTCTCCGTCAGACCGACGGCTTTCGGCTCGTAGTTTCAAGCGGCGCAGTATTCGATGCTGATATCAATTGGCATCTGCGGAAGCTAACGATTCGCCGTCCCGGGGTCAAGATGCCGGCCGGGCTCAATCTCTCACAGGGCGCGCGCCCGTCCTAAAGGCGAATATCCTCGGGCCGCACCTCAAGGCATTCGTCCTGATCCTCCCAAATGACCGCCGGATAGAATTCCAGGAGTTGCGGGGCCAGGGTCGTGCCGGCGTAGCCCAGCATGCGTTCCGCTTCCTGGGCCGCATCCTCGAATCGCCGGTCGTAGTCGCCGGCTCTCATCCGTTGATGGTCCTCCCAGTGGGCCACCTGGTGCACGGAGTCGTAATCTGTCGCCCACTTGCGGATCTTGGCCTGGTAGGGTTCCGGAATATCCTCCAGCAGGACCGCCGGCTCCGAGCAATGCTGGCAGACGAGCCCGGTCTCCAGAACGTCGCGCGTGAACAACGGCAGCATCGGAGCCCGACAACAGGTTGCCGGGGTGTAGGCTCCGGGAGGGTTGACCAGACGCTTTGTCCAGATCTGCCGCTCGTGCGCAATCTGCGCGGCCAAACGATAGGCTCCCAACAAGGGGTGGGAAACCCGCCACGACCTCCCCTCCAACTGGCCCAGGGTCTGCGCCATCCAACGCGCCAGCGAGTGGTCATCGAAATCTTGGAACACCACGGAGTATTCACTCCAAAGCCGATCCATCGCCGATTCGTATGCGTCATCCATTCGCCGCACAGTAGAACCTGGCCAAGCCTTTGGCAATGGCGTTGGAAGCGCCGCAATCAAGTTGCGGTCAACGGCTGAACCCGCCTTCATTGCAGTGGACGCACTTACGACAGGCGCAGAATCCCGCGCTGTCCCCACGACTCATGCCTGCTCCCCCAACATCACATACAGCGACTCCACCTTCTTCCTGGCCCACGGTGTCTTGCGAAGAAACTTCAGGCTGGATTTCACCGAGGGATCAAAATTGAAACAGCGGATCTCGATAAGCCGCCCCAGTTCCTCCCAGCCATAGCGCTCGACCAGGCGGTTCACCATGCGCTCCAAGGTGACCCCATGCAGCGGATCGTTCGATCGTTGGTCGCTCATCTCGTGGATCCCTTTGTCCGTAGCTCCGTCATGGTTTCCGTATGCCCCCGATCGCCTTCAAAAGCAAAGTGAAAGCATTCTCCGATAACGCGGGCTTCCGCGCCTTGCCACCCCAACAAAAAAGCCCAGGAAACCCATTTTTTGTTCCCCTTATGAGGCAACCACACTAGATTCGTCGGCTTTCCCCAGCGCGGGGATTCAAATTGTTTACCCGTCAGTTTTATGAGCGACAGTCAGATCAGGACCGGCCAGCAGATCCGGCAGGACTTTCTCGATTTCTTCCAATCGAAGCGGCATTCCATC
>CAZFLK010000399.1:0-1762 GCA_964519245.1 uncultured Verrucomicrobiota bacterium | reverse complement strand
TCAGGGTCAGAGGCGGGAGCAGCTTGATGCCATCCATGTTGTGCCCGGCGACCTGGGTAAGAATTCGATGTTTGTCGAGCAGGGGCATGATCAGGGCTTGAGGGAAAAGGCCCTTGTCGGCTGCATGGATGAGTTTCCAAGCAGATCGGAGTCCCAGCGACTTGGGCGGCCCCAGCTCGATGCCGATCATCATGCCCAAGCCACGAACATCATGGAGCAGTTCGTAGCGGGGAACCATCTGCCGGAGGCCCTCGGTGATGCGCGCGGCCTGACGGGCGCCATTCTCGATCAGACCCTTATTCTCCGGGACGTGAAAGGCGGCGAGGCCGCACACCATGGCGAGTCCCCCCTGACAGAACGTCGAGGAATGGACGACGCAACGGTCCAGGGACGAGAAGACCCGCTTGTAGGTGGCGTCGCGAAGCAGGACGGCGCCGACTGGCGCCATGCCTCCAGAGAGGGACTTGGACACTAGGAGAATGTCGGGCAGCAGGTCGGGGACATGTTGGTAGGCAAACATGCGCCCGGTTCGTCCCAAACCGGTCTGGATCTCATCC
This sequence comes from uncultured Verrucomicrobiota bacterium, assembly GCA_964519245.1. Classification (GTDB taxonomy): domain Bacteria; phylum Verrucomicrobiota; class Verrucomicrobiia; order Limisphaerales; family JAYPEY01; genus JAYPEY01. Next base: position 1,205 of record CAZFLK010000399.1, on the reverse strand, counting down.
ATGATCATCAGCGCGCCGTGCTTCTGGCAAAGTTCCTGGGCGGCCAACAGGTAGGCGGGATCGGCAGGGTGAATCCCCTTGCCCTGAACCGGTTCCAGGATGAATGCGGCGGTGGGTTCCGCCTTGAGCGCGAGCTCCAGCGCCTCGAGGTCGCCGAGGGGGATCGCGTGCGGCCCGGGCAAGAAACTCTGGAAGCCCGCGCGGAAACTGTCGCACCCGTTGAGGGATAAGGAACCGTAGGTGAGTCCATGGAAGGCGCGTTCGCAGTAGAGGACGCGCTCGCGACCTGTGGAGCAACGGGCGAACTTCAAAGCAGCTTCGACGCACTCCGTCCCGGAATTAGTGAACTGCACTTTGTCCAGGTGGGGCGCATGTTTGAGAAGTTTTTCGGCCAGCATGCCGGGCAGCAGGGTTGATCCCATCTGGATCTTCCAAGGATCGTCCAGATCAAGGTAGTCGTGGACGGCCTGTTTGATGACGGGATGGTTTCGGCCGATGTTGAACATTCCGTAGCCCGAAAGAAGGTCCAGGTATCGGTTGCCCGCCTCGTCCCAAAGATAGCTTCCTTCGCCGCGTACATAGGTTCGGTAGAATCCGATGGTCTTGAGCACTTGGGTCAATCGTGGATTGAGGTTCTCCGTGAACAAGGCGTGCTGCTCGGGTCTCCGGGACTCCATCATGGCCTTGAGATCGAAGTGGGGCTTGGGGCGTGCGTCATCCGGACAGCCGGCGGAGGTTGAAGATTCCGGAAGTTCAGCATGGGTCAATGTAGCCATCTGTCCATGAAATGATTGCAACGTGGCGTCTAGGTGACGAATTGCCGAACAGTGCGTCAACAGGAGGTGACAGGCATGTGGCAATTGCGACGGTAGTGGGGCAAATGTTGCGCTGATGTCACATAGCCTCCACCGCAAGGTTGCAGGAGAGTCGTTCAATGCTCACTGCATCCGGGGCCCGACCCTCCTGGAGGCTGTTGAAAAGCAAATGGCGACTTACGCACACCCGCTGATGGGGGCTGACCCGAAGACCTTGCTGGGGGCCCTGATCCGCAATGACGGCGCGTCCCTGAAATGTGTTCCGCAAGCGCTCGCATTTCTCGGGGCGTCGATTGCCCGCAGCCCGTTCACCTTGCTCGAGTTGGCGATGATGCGCCGCAGCGAGAGCGATATCAAGACCCCGGTGTTTATTGTGGGGCATTGGCGTTC
>CAZFLK010000398.1:0-1777 GCA_964519245.1 uncultured Verrucomicrobiota bacterium | reverse complement strand
GGCTTCCGGGAACCACCCTCTACGTCACGCTCGAGCCCTGCCCGATGTGCGCGGGCGCCATCGTGCACGCGCGCTTGGATCGGGTCGTATTCGGAACCGGCGACCCCAAGGCCGGCGCAGCGGGCGGCGCCTTGAATCTGCTGCAGTTCCCCTCGTTCAACCATCGTTGTGAAATCACCCCCGGCGTGCGGGAGGCGGAGTGCACAACCCTGCTGAAGTCCTTCTTCCAGGAACGCCGCGAACTGAACAAGGCAAGAAAGCGGGAATCGCGCAACGACCGCGACAACTGAACAAAGCCAGCTTGCCAACGTCAAAGCCCCATGTATCGTTGCCCCATGTTCATCAGACGGTTGGGGTTGCTTTCCTTGTTCTTCCTTCCCTGCTTCGGCGGTTTCGCCGCGCATGACCAGGTCCTCCTGAGGGAAAAAGGAACTATTTCCGGGAAGATTCTCGCAGAGAAGAAGGACCAGGTCGTCATCGACGTGGGCTATACCGTGCTGGTCGTCCCCCGCGACCAGGTGTCCCGGATCCTGCGGGCGACAGACGCCCTGGAGCCGACAACCAAGCAGAGCCAACCCCTCGAAACCCATCTCGATTTTTATCGCAAATCCGACAGCGACGCCCCGAAACGAACCGTGCGGGAACTCGTTGCCCAACTGGGCGAGGCTGTCGTCCAGGTCCGCACGCCCGGAGGACTCGGCTCCGGCTTCATTCTCAATGAGGAAGGCTACCTGATCACCAACTTCCACGTCATCGAAGGCGAGACGCAGATTTCCATCGAGGTTTACCACGACAAGAACGGGCAGATCGAGCGCACCAATTACAAGGACGTCCGCATCATCGCCATCGACCGCTTCGCGGACCTGGCGCTGTTGAAAATCGATGACGAGGACGCGCCGGCCTTCAAGAACGTGCCGGTCGGCTCCGCGGATCCGCTGGACGTGGGCGAGGGAGTCTTTGCCATCGGCAGCCCGCTGGGCCTCGAGCGCACGGTCACCGAAGGCATCGTCAGCACGAAGACGCGGCAGATGCAGGGAAGGCTTTACCTGCAGACCAGCGCCCAGATCAACCCGGGCAACAGCGGCGGACCATTGTTCAATCTATCCGGTGAAGTCGTGGGCGTGACCAACATGAAGATGACCTTCAGCGAAGGCCTGGGCTTTGCCATCCCGGCGGAACAGGTGAAATACTTCCTCGATCACCGGGACGCCTACGCCTATGACAGCGAGAACCCCAACAACGCGTTCCGCTACCTGCCGCCGCCACGGCGCCCGCAACGAAAGGCGGCTTCCGCAAAATAGAATCAACCACGCCCGGAGAACCGCCCGCGACCGCCCCCAAAAAGGCGCTCCGGATCCGGAGCCCAATTCCCGGTTCGACCCGGAATGGAATGTCTCGAACCAACCTCGAAACCAAGAAGATGAAGATAAACTCATTGAAAGCCATGGCGGCGGCCCTGACCGGCGCGTTCGCCTGTTCCGCAGCCACCCCGCCCCCGCAGGAATTGCTGCCGGCCGACACGCTCGCCGTGCTGACCGCGCCCAACTGGACAACGCTCAACGCCGATAGCGCGAAAAGCGCAACCTCACGCTTCCTGACGGACCCCGCGATGCGGCCGTTCGTGGAGAAGTTCAAGACGGCCTGGAACAAGAACATTCTCGCACCCATCGAACGCGACCTGGGCATTCAGTTCAGCGACTACGCGGACATCATCACCGGACAAATCACCGCGGCCGTGGTGCAGAACGGCCAAGCCCTGGAGTATGCCGCGGCGGAG
>CAZFLK010000397.1:0-1783 GCA_964519245.1 uncultured Verrucomicrobiota bacterium | reverse complement strand
GCCCAACTCACCCGCCGGCTCCGCTCCGGAGACGCCCACAGGTCCGCACGACCAGCGCCGAGGCCATCCCCACCAACGTGTGGCCCAACAGGCGCACCGACAAATTCAACCACCAAGGCGACGCCTCTCCCGGCCACAGCCAGCGAACCGCCGCCAACGGCAGATAGAGAACGTCGTAGATCCTGTGGAGAAAGAGGATCAGTGGATCCAGGGAAGCCGCGCGTGGCGGAATGTGAATCAACAGAAACAACCCCGCCGACAACAGCGCCATGCCAACGAAATGAAGCAGGGCCCCGAGCGCGACCTCCTGCGCAAACCGGTTTCGCGATGGGGCCGACATGCCCCAAACCTCGTCGCGAGCGCCCGTTCCGGCAAGCGTTTTGCGCTTTTCCGCCCACCCCTCTCTGCTACCGTCCGGTTACTCATCACCCCGGCCGCGACCGCCATGCCCCAAGACATGAACAACGACGACTTCACGCACTGGGCCTTCCTCTGCTACAGCCAAAAGGACCAACGCTGGCGGGATTGGTTCATCAAACACCTTTCCCTCTTCCGCACCCCGCGGCCCTTTATCGGCAAACCAACCGCTGACGGCGAAATACCGCGCCGCATCGGCCCGGTGGCGACCGCGCACGACCTGGACAGCGCCGCAACCGAACTCACCGGGGAGGACAGGGACAACCTCCGACGTTCACGCTATCTGATCGTCATCTGCACGCCGCACAGCGCGCTCTCCGGTTGGGTGGATGAAGCTGTCCGCTATTTCAAGTCCCTCGGCCGCGAACACCGAACGCTCTGCCTCATCGCCGCCGGCGAGCCCTATGCTTCCTCGCGCCTCGATCCCGTCGGCGAGGAATGCCTTCCCCGGGCGGTCAAATATGAGGTCAACGCGGAAGGGGAAATCACCGATACACCCACCGCGCCCTTTGCCGCGGACGCCCGCCCCGGAAAAGACGGCCGTCGACACGCCTTTCTCAAGCTCGCCGCCGGCATGCTGCGCATCGACTTCAACGAGTTGAAGCAGCGCGAACACGATCGCGGCCAGATCCGCATGACCCTCGTGCTCGCCGGCGCGCTCGTCCTGATGGTCTTTTTCTTCCTGTTCGGCCTCTATTCATTCGACAAGGCCCGCAACGCCGCCGGGGACATCGCGGACGCCCGCAAAACCGCCGAATTCTCCGAATCAGAATTTCAAAGAAGGCAGGTGACCATCGACCGGCAGAACGCCGCCATCGCGTCGCTCAACGCGTCGCTCGCGTCCTTCCTCCTGAACGCGAACCGGCCCGATGAGGCCCTCGCCCGACTGGCCGAAGCCGTGCGTCTCCCCGCCGCCAACCCGGAACATGTGACCGCCGCCCTGGCCGGCCTGCAGCGCGCTGGCCACGTCGCGCCGGTCGCGGATTCCGACGGCGCGGCGATTGTCATCCCGAATCGTGTGCTCGCCTCCGTAGCCGAGGCAGTCGCCGGAAGCTACGTGGATTCCCGCGGTGAACTCCGCCCGATCGATGCGGCGCGGTTGAATTTTCTCCGCGGCTCCATCGGCTCGCAACGTCTCGACCAGCGCGTCAAGACCTGGGCCGTTGCCGCCTTCGACAATGCCGGGAACGCCCTCCCCGCCGCACAGCAATAACCTGCCTGTCCTCCTTGGTTCGTGACTGATCCCGTCATCCTCGTCGCGAGTTGCATCCTGTTCGTCGCGTTCTTCATCCGCTCGCTGACCGGATTCGGGGCCGGGCTCATCAGTATTCCCCTGCTCGCCCTTTTCTGGGACGTGTCGTTCGTG
>CAZFLK010000396.1:0-1830 GCA_964519245.1 uncultured Verrucomicrobiota bacterium | reverse complement strand
GCCCTTGGCGCCGAGGAGATTCATCGCGGTGACCAGTCCCTTGTTGCTGCGGGACTTGGTCAGCGTCATCTCCCCGAATCCGCCGGGCACGGTAACGCCCTGGCGAAGCGTGGCGGCCCCGCCTTCGCCTTGCAGATGGGTCTTTCCATACATGACGTTCATGGTGGAAAGGCCTGGCCGCACGGCGACCTCGGGGCTGGCTCCCACTTCGGATGTCTTGCGCAACATCTTGCGACGGCCGCTGGATGTCATCTTGGCAAAGTCGAGGGTGATCGTTGGAATGACCACGACGGCGTCGAGGTCGGCGGACAATTGGCTCAGGGCCCGGGTCGCCTTCAGATTGAAGGCGCTGCCCGCGCTTTGCAGAAGCACATCGCCCTGTTGGAAGAAGAGCGGAATGCCCGGGGCGGAGGCGATTTGAAATTCCTGGGAGCCGCCCAACTTCTTCTTGCGATGATAGGGAGATTCCTTCTTCTCCAAGGACTGGAAAGCGGCGTTGGACGTGATGTCCTGCAATGGGACCACGGCGACGCCGGCGGATTTGAGCTTCGAGAGGAACTCATCGTAGGCGGCCTGCGCAACCGCATGGAACGTTGCGGGGCTGACTCCCGCCAATTCCACAATCATGGTGGCGCTGCTGTCGGTGGTGTAGCTGTCGTTGGAGCCTAGATTCAGCAAGCGTGAATCGGTGCTGGCGTGCGCCTGCCCCCGGGTGTTGAAGGCCACCCGGAATCCGGCCACCGCGACGCGGTTTCCCTTGCCGAGCGCCTTGCGGGCCGCATTGTTGTGCCGGCTCTTGAAGGCTTCCGAGACATTGATCTCTGGAACCGAGGCGGAACCGGGTGAGGCGAGTTCGACGGGCGCGCTTGGTTCCGCGGTTTTCTTCTTCTTCTTGAAGAGACCTCCGAGGCCAGCGGCCTGGACGGTCGGAGCCGCAAGGGCGGCGTTGATGGTCAGTACGGCTACGAAACGCGCGACGTCTTGTGTCGGGGCAATTCTCATGGTTGTAAGGGCTGCTGGCGCGCAGTGATCAGTTGTTGTCGACGTTCTGAAGTTTGATGCGGAAAAAGAGTTGCTGTAGCTGATCGATGGATATTTGACCGCGGACCGTGGCCTCGTCAACATCGTCGCCGATATCGGTGACGCCCTCGTCGGTCGTCATCTGCATTTGCTGAGAGGTTATGCGATCCACGGCTTCGATCACGATCTGGAAACCGCCGCGATTGCGGCGCCGGCGAAACTTGACGGCGGGGTAGAACTTGCCGTCTTTCTGAAAGAGAACGGCGCGCGGCTTGTGCGTCGGTTCGGTATCCGCGACGAGGGGGTTGAGGCCGAAGACAAATTCCTGGAAATTGTTGAACGGATCTTTGTCCGGATTGCCGCCTGGCGTGGAGTCCATGCCCATCCAGTCGATCAATTGCGCGTAGTCGGCGTAGCTCACGCCGGCGCCGCCCATGCCGTCCACGGTCACGGAAATTGCCGGACTGGTAATGGTGTCGCGTTCGTCGGTGATTACGACTGTGTAGGATCCCGCTTGCATGGCCTGAATGTTTGAAAGCTGAAGCGACGGTCCGGTGGCTCCGGCAATGTCCATCGTCCCCAGCTTCCACTGGTAATCGATGTCGCCCGTTCCCAGCACGGCAACGCTCAACGTGACATCGGCTCCCGCGTGGGCGCTCACGTCCGGGGTGATTCCCCGGAGTTCCGGAGCGGTCAGCATGCTGGCTTCGCCGGAAGCGACGTCAAACTTGACGACCCGGCCGGAAGCCTGTCCTTCGTAAGCGTTTAACGAACCCATCTGGCGGCAGGCCGGGAGGGCGGGCAAGCTTG
>CAZFLK010000395.1:0-1870 GCA_964519245.1 uncultured Verrucomicrobiota bacterium | reverse complement strand
CAATGTCCTTGGTCGGGTTTTCCGATTCCAGGAACAGCAACTGCGCGCAGATCAAGCTCGACACCGCGTCGTTGACGCCACCGGTCAGGAAGATGATGCGCTCCTTCAGCAGCCTGGAATAGATGTCGTAGGCGCGCTCGCCGCGATTCGTGGTCTCCACGACCATCGGCACGAGGTTGTTCATGGTGACGTCGTTCATGCTTGTGATGCCCTTGTTCCGGTGACAGGCCGTCGACGCTTAGGCGTCGCCGTCCGAGGTGGCGTCGTCGTCTTTCTTCTTGGCGGCGGTTTTCTTGGCCGCCGGCTTCTTCTTCGGCGCGGCCTTCTTCGCGGGCTTCGCCTTCTTCTCTTTCTTTTCTTCTTCCTCGTTGTCCTTTTCCAAGGTCTCGATGAACTTGGCCAGCGGCACTTTCTTTTCCTTCACGTCGGCCAGCTCGAGAATGAAGTCGACGACTTTCTCCTCATATAGCGGGGCGGTGACGTTTTCCAAGGCCTGCGGGTTCTCGCGGAAGAAATTGAGGACCATTTCCTCCTGGCCCGGATAGTTGCGGGCCTCTTCCATGATCGCGCGGTTGACGTCGTCCTGGGCGACCTGGATGTTGTTCTGGCGGCCGACCTCGGCCAGCAACAGGCCAAGCTGCACGCGGCGCTCGGCGATCTCGCGGAATTCGGCCTTCTGCTCGTCCTCGGATTTTTCGTCCGCCTCGGCGAGTTCTTCCTCGCTGGCGTTCTTATTCTGCTCTTCGTACTGGGCCCAGATGGTGTTGAACTCGTTGTCGACCATCTTCTGGGGCAGTTCGAAATCATGGGCCTCGAACAACTGATCCAGCAACAGGCGCTTGACCCGCGAGCGCGCCAGGGAGACGTATTCGCGCCCCTGCTCTTCGCTGATTGCCTGCTTGAGCTTTTCGAGGTCTTCCATGCCGACCTTCTTGGCCAGCTCGTCATCGATGGCGGCGGGCGTGGTTTCGCGGATTTCCTTCACCGTGACGGCAAACACCGCGTCCTTGCCGGCAAGGTTCTCGGCGCCGTAATCGGCCGGGAAGGTCACCTTCACTTCGACTTCGTCGCCGGCGTTGACGCCAATCAGCTGATCCTCGAAACCGGGGATGAAGCTGCCGGAACCCAGTTCGAGGGGATAGTCGTCGGCCTTGCCGCCGGGGAATTCCTCGCCGTCGACGGAACCGACGAAATCGATGGCGATGACATCGCCGGACTTGCTCTTGCGCTTGCCCTTGATCGGCTCCGACGTCTGATGCGCCTTCGCCAGGTTGTCGAGCGCCTGCTCGACATCCTTCTCCTCGGCTTCCGGAACCAGACGCTCGAGCTTGATCTTGCCCAGATCGGTGACCGTGATTTCCGGCAGCGTCTCGACGGCGATGGTGTATTCCAGGTCCTTGCCGTCCTCGAACTGCTTGACCTCGATCTCCGGCTGCATGGCCGGGCGGATGCCCTTCTCCGTCAGCGCCTGCTGCGACGAATCGCCGATCGCTTTTTCCAGCACCTCACCCAGAACAGCCTGGCCGAAACGCTTTTTCAGGACGCCCACCGGCACCTTGCCAGGACGGAAGCCCGGCAGTTGCGCGGTGCGCTGGATTTCCTGCATTTTGTGGTCGACCTTTTCCGCGATCTCGGTGGCGGAAAGAAGGACGGTAAATTCACGGCTCAAGCCTTCGGACTTGGTCTCGGTGATTTGCATGGTTCGGTTCACCATTTTCCTGCGCCACGACACCGCAATTCGGTTACGTGGCTAGATCAAAATTCGTTGCTTCACGGGCGGCGCCGGTAAGCGCCAGGAATGCACCGGGGGAATGATGGTGCGGGCGGAGGGACTTGAACCCCCACGGCGTTTCCGCCACCAGGACCTAAA
>CAZFLK010000394.1:0-1872 GCA_964519245.1 uncultured Verrucomicrobiota bacterium | reverse complement strand
AAGGAAACGTCGAACCAGAACATGAGGATGAAGAGCATTGCCAGGCTGACCAGAAAGTCCAAGGCCCCGCTGAGGGCCGTGCTGATGGGCAGGATGAGCCGCGGAAAGTAGATCTTGGTGATCAGGCTCTGGGAGTTGACCAGCGATCCGCTCGCCCCGGTCAGGGTGGAGCCGAAAAACTGCCACGGCAGGACGGCGGCGAAGGTCAGGACCGGATAAGGCGCGCCGCCATCCGGCATCTTGGCGATCTTTCCGAAGACGACGGTCATCACCACCATGATCATGAACGGCTGGATCACCGCCCAGAGCACGCCGAGATACGTCTGCTTGTAACGGACCAGGATATTCCGCCACGCCAGCATCCAGAGCAGTTCCCGGTAACGCCAGAGCTCCGCAAAATCGATCGGGACCAATCCGCGGCTCGGACGGATGATCCGCTCGTGGTTGGCGTTGTCGGCGATGGTTTCGATGGAAGACATCTGAATGCGGAGTGGGGAATCCGGAGTGTTGGAGTGTTGGAAGGCGGAGTTCGGAAGGCGGAGGACAGTCATCAGTCATCAGTCATCAGAAGCCAGTGATCGGGATACGGGACTCGGGATTCTCGATCAGAGGTCAGCGAGCGGGTTGACAGCGATTCCCGCGGCCCAGGACTCCGAGACGAGTTCCATATCCAGCGTCGCCAACTGCAATTGGTGTCGGGCAGCCAATGCGATCAGATGGGCGTCCGTGGTTTTCTTCCACGTCGATTCCGGAGCGGCTGTTCCGTCGACGTCATCAGGGAGAAAACAGAATCCGGAACGGCTGCGAAGTTTGCGCAGGGCCGCCTGCGTCTCGTCCCAACTCGCTCCATAGGCAGGATTCATACTGACACGAACGAAACCCAGTTCGGTAATGGGGCAGGTGTGAAATCGGTCAACGCTCTCAAGCCATGCCTTGACGGACGCGTGCTCGGGATGACTTCGCCACCGCGACGCCAGGATCACGTTGACATCGAGCAACCAGCTCACGGCCAATCCTGAAGCAATTGCTTCACAAGCGCGGGAGTCATGGCTGGAGCGTCAGGATCGGCATCCAGCAGGGTATCGCCTTCGCAGGAAACAGCTCTGGCTCGACCACCGGGCGCGACCCGGTCTTGTAGCTTTCTTGCGAGGAACGTCATCAACTCCCCTTGCTGCCGGGGAGACAACGCCTCAGCGGCGGCTTCTATTTCAGCGAGACTCATGAGATTGAACAATACGACGCGAGGTTTCTATTGGCAAGGAGGCCCGCTTTCGCCTACTGGCTTCGGCGTGGCAAGTCGGAGGTCAGAGCAGAAAGTTTTGGGGATTCTTGAGCATGCTGCCGAGCATCCGCCCGATCGCGCGATTCCCGCAGATCTGCGGGCATTGAAGTGGGCCCTTTCGGCGAAAGGGCCCTACCAACCCTAGGTAGGGACGCCTCGCCGTAGGCGTCCAACTTCAAAGCACAGGATAATAACACGAAGATCGGCTCCAATTCCCATGCTACCGCCATTCAGGTCCGGCTTCTTTGAAACCGCCTGACCGGCTGGAGGTCGGCGGGATGCCGACTTTCTTTCGCCTGTCGTTCATTTGCGTTTGACCTGTCCGCGCAACGGCGGATGGATCAAAGCAGCTTCTTCACCAACGGATTGTTCAGCAATCCGTTGAGTTTTCCGTGAAACTTTCGGGCTTCTTTGAGCCGTCCGGCGATGTTGCGAAAGTGATCGCCATCGCCGTTCTTGCCCGCGGCGGCTTCCTTGATCGAGTCTTCGACCAGGGCCAGTTGCTCACCGGCGGTATTGAGCTTCTTGGTCAGCGATTCCAGGAAGCCACTGCGCAGGATCACGCCGAAATCCGTCTCTGCCTCGTAGAA
>CAZFLK010000393.1:0-1883 GCA_964519245.1 uncultured Verrucomicrobiota bacterium | reverse complement strand
GATTCGTCGCCCTTGCGTTCGATGGCAACGGAGGTATCGCCGAAGTAGGGCTTGATCACCTCGCCGCTTTCGTGCGCGAGGCGTTTGAGGAAGGATTTGAATTCGGTGGCCATGGTCTTGCGCGGGTGGCGGCTGAATTACGAAAACGCTCGAAAACGGCGGCAGCCGACGTGAGGAGGCTCAATTCAGTTTGTAAGGGTTGAGAAACGAGCCTGGTGACCTCGTCTGCTACGACTTGGGGGCAACCAGATTCTTGCCGGTCATTTCCTCAGGCTTCTCGACGCCCATCAGCGCGAGCATGGTCGGAGCGATATCCGCCAGGATTCCGGAGTTCAGCTTGTATTCGTTGGGATCAAGCCCGTAGGCGGAGATGTGGACGGGGTTGGTTGTGTGAGCGGTGTGGGGCTTGCCATTTTCCTCACGCATCTGCTCGGCATTGCCGTGGTCGGCGGTGACGAGCGCGACGCCGCCAAGCTTGCCCACGACATCCAGGACTTTGCCGCAGAGTCCGTCCACGACCTCGACGGCTTCAACCGCCGCCTCCAAGACGCCGGTGTGGCCGACCATGTCGGGGTTGGCGAAGTTGAGGATGACCATGTCATATTTGTCTGACTCGAGACGCTTGAGCAGTTCCTCCGTGAGTTCGACGCCGCTCATGCTGGGCTTGAGATCGTAGGTCGCGACCTTGGGCGAAGCCGCCATCTGACGGTCCTCGTTGGCATTGGGCTCCTCGATGCCGCCGTTGAAGAAGAAGGTGACGTGCGGATATTTTTCGGTCTCCGCCATGCGGAGCTGCTTCAAGCCCGCCTTGGCGACAACCTCGCCGAGCGTGTTCTCAAGCGTCTGCGGCGGGAAGGCGATGGGGAGGGTGAACGTCTCATCGTAGCGCGTCATGCAGACGTAGTGCAGGTCGAGTTTCTCGCCGCGGTCGAAGCCTTGGAAATCCTCGTCCATGAAGGCGCGGGTGAGTTCGCGGGCGCGATCGGAGCGGAAGTTGAAGAACAGGACGGTGTCGCCGGATAGGACCGTGTTGTTCTTGGCGTCCGTTCCCTCCGGTTGGATGACCGAGGCCGGGATGAATTCGTCGGTCTTGTCTTTCTCATACCAGCCTTTGATGCCCTCCACCGGATCGGTCAGGATCTCGCCCTTGGCTTGGGTCAGGGCTTCGTAGGCTTGTTGGACGCGTTCCCAGCGGTTGTCGCGGTCCATGGCGAAGTAACGTCCGATGACCGTGGCAATCGTTCCACTGCCCTTGGCGGTGATATCGTCCTTCAGGGTCTGGAGGTAATCCTGGCCGCCGGTGGGCGAGGTGTCGCGTCCGTCCATGAAGCAATGGACGAAGAAGTCCTTGATGTCGTTGTCGCGGCAGAGATCCATCAGCGCGATGACGTGGTTGATGTGACTGTGCACGCCGCCGTCGGAGACAAGTCCCATGAGGTGGACACGGCCGCTGTTGGCCTTGGCGTGGGCGATGGCGTCCTTGAATGCCTGAACTTCGAAGAAGGACTTGTCGCGGATGGACAGGCTGATTCGCGTGAGGTCCTGGTAAACGATTCGTCCAGCCCCGAGGTTCAGGTGCCCGACTTCGGAATTGCCCATTTGGCCTTCGGGAAGGCCGACGGCTTCGCCCGAGGTGGTGAGTTCGGCGGTGGGCCAATCCGCGACGAGCTTGTCATGCACGGGCGTCTTGGCGATGGCCACGGCGTTGGAAAGGCGTTCGATCTCTGCCGGATCATCGACGCCGATGCCCCAGCCGTCGCGCACGATCAGCATGACGGGGCGATACTTCTTTTGGACTGAATCTTGGTTGTCACTCATGGAGCCGCGGATTGTGGCAGAACCGGTCTTCGATTCAAGCGCGGGTTGTCGCGAGCCCCGAGCCC
>CAZFLK010000392.1:0-1884 GCA_964519245.1 uncultured Verrucomicrobiota bacterium | reverse complement strand
TACCCGGGGCTGGCTCTCCAAGAAACGCAACAAGACGCGTTTCTCCTCCAATCTGGGTCCAATAGCCCTCCCGACCCGACTCCAATTCCGCGCCGAAGACCACATTCCCGCCGCCGTCGATGAACGACCTTTCACTGTAGACATATTCGACCGGGTCGCCCGGCGCTCCGGGCAGTTCATCTCCATTCTTCACAATCAGCCTGAACTGCTGTGCCATGGCGGGGATGGCCATGACAGATTGAAGGAGAAGCAGGAGGAAAAGGTTTCTTGACCAAGATACCCTTAAGATCGTCTTTTGATCCTTTGTGCGGAAGGCAGGCTTCATAGCAGAGATAGAGTTGGCTGGAGACCTTTGCGCGCTTTGACAAGCTTAAGCAGATCGGCCCGGACGGGAAGCAAAGAAACGGCCATTCTCAGCAAAAAATCGGCTTTACGAAAGAAGCGGAACTGGCTTTCATCACCCCACTTTCCGGAAGCGGGTGTAGTTCAATGGTAGAACGCGAGCTTCCCAAGCTCGACACGAGGGTTCGATTCCCTTCACCCGCTCCACTTCCCCCCCCATCAGCCACTTCCAAATACGCCGGGCGATCAGCGCGCAGACCAAACCCAAAAACCGGCCAAGCCGAACCATGAACAATCTCGCACCTTACCTGGCCCGGAGGGAGGGAAAGCTAGAATGAGCGCCTTAGACCCGCAGTCCCGTTACGACATTGAAAAATCCCTGGCCAAAGGCGGGATGGGGGAAGTGCTGGAGGCGCGCGATATGCATTTTGGGCGCAGTGTTGCCATGAAGGTCATCCGAGGGGACCTCGATGCCGGTTTCCGGGAACTGCGGCTCCGTTTCGTGCAGGAGGCCCGCATCCTTTCCCAGCTCGAACACCCCAACATTGTCCCGGTCTATGACCTGGACAAGGATGACCAAGGCCGTGTGTTTTACACGATGAAGAAGGTGGAGGGTGACACCCTGGATGAGATCATCAAACGGCTGAAGATCGGCGATACGGAAACGGTGGAAAAGTATTCCCTGTCCCAGTTGCTGACCACCTTCCAGAAGATTTGCGATGCCGTGGCCTTTGCGCATTCCAAGGGCATCATCCACCGCGATCTCAAACCCGAGAATATCATGCTGGGCAGTTTCGGCGAAGTGCTGGTCATGGACTGGGGCCTGGCGAAAGCGCTCTCTGATGCGTGGAATGAGGAGCGCGGAATAGGGAATCAAGACTCCCCAGATTCCGAAGATTCAAGCACGGAGAGTGAGGCAGGCTTCCAAGCGCTTGATCACCTGTCCGGCGACAGCGCCCTGACAATGGATGGCCAGGTGATGGGTACGCCTCAATTCATGGCGCCGGAACAGGCTGCAGGTGAGATTGCAAGCATCGACGAGCGCACCGATGTGTTCTCGCTGGGAGCCATTCTCTACAGCCTGCTGACGTTACGACCACCAACGGGCGGGAGCAGTGTGGGCGAGGTGTTGGACAAGGTGAAAAGCGGACTGATCGCCCCGCCGGTGACCTACAACCGCTACCGCAAGCGTTCCGCCGACGGCACGGAATTGTCGGAACCAGTCGATCTGCTCCACTGCCCCGGCCATCGCATTCCCGACGCGCTTTCCGCCGTGGCGATGAAGGCAATGGAGAACGCCCCGGAGGCGCGTTACCAGAGTGTGCAGGAGTTACAGGAGGAGATCAGCGCCTTCCAGGGTGGTTTTGCCACCGGAGCCGAAGAGGCGGGCCGAATGCGGCGATCCACGCTTTGGGTCAGAAGAAACAAAACCCTCACAGGCCTGCTTTTTCTGGCATCCGTTTTCATTGCCTACATCGCATTCGCAAACGCCCGGATGCGGGTCACAATCGCAAATCTTCACGCCACTGCCCCCACCTACTA
>CAZFLK010000391.1:0-1897 GCA_964519245.1 uncultured Verrucomicrobiota bacterium | reverse complement strand
TCAGGATGCGCCCGCCGCTCCCCGGCCCTCATCCACAAGATTTGACAGTATCTCCGCCTGAAGCGCCTGGTCGCCGACCAGGCGTTGGAAATTCAGGTGCTCAAGGACATCAACTCAAAAAAGTGGTGAAGCCTGCAGCCAGGCGGGAGGCGGCGAGGCACGCACAAGCGAACTTCGCTCTGAGCCTACGCCGGGCTTGCGGGCTGGCCCAGATCAGCATGAGCAGTTTCTACTACGAGGCGAAGCCGAGGGACGACAAGGCGCTGCGCGCGGCTTTGAAAGAGGCGGCAACCAAACGCCGCCGTTGGGGCTACCGGATGCTCACCGAGACCTTGCGGCGTGAAGGGTTTACCGACAACCACAAGCGGATCTACCGCGTTTACCGTGAGGAAGGGCTCCAAGTGCCAATGCGCAAGAAGCGCAAGGCGGCGCTATGGCGTGGGGAGAAGCCGAAGGTCTCCAGCCATCCCAACGATCGCTGGTCGATGGACTTCGTAAGCGATCAGCTGGCTGACGGTCGACGGATCCGGACGCTCAATATCGTTGATGATCATACCCGTCGATGTCTGGCTATCGAGGTGGACCGATCATTGAGCGGCCATCGGGTATGTCGCGTCCTGGACCGACTGGTTGCCCAGTATGGGCGTCCCAGACGGCTACTCACTGACAATGGGCCAGAGTTCACCAGCAAGGCTCTGGATCGATGGGCCTACGAACACTGCGTGGAATTGCAGTTCATCCAACCGGGCAAGCCCGTGCAGAACGCGTTCATCGAAAGCTTCAATGACACGTTCCGCAACGAATGCCTCAACGAACATTGGTTTCTGGACCTGGAGGATGCCCAGGAAATCATCGAGGTGTGGAGGATTGATTACAACACGCAGAGGCCACACAGTTCCCTCAGCGGGAAGACACCCGAAGAATTTGCGCTCGCGTCTCAGACTCCGCTTCGGCCTCCGGCCTCCGCTCCGTCTGAGACGCAGGGCATGCCAGAACCAACACAAACCCCAAACCCAACGGCCACTGGTTAGACTCTCACAAGGAATGCTCCAGTGATTGGGGGCGCCTCATCGCTCCCACCCAAAGAGCGCTTCAAAATGAACCAGTGATGTCCGGTATTTGAACAATCTACCGTTGTTTTTACACAACCATGATGGAATAAGTCGCAACCGCCCACCAGCATGCGGATCCCCTGATCCGCAATAAACAACCATTATGTCCGAAATCAATAATGAAATCTCCGAACAGCACGCCGGCAGCTTGTCGGAGAAATGGAGGGCGATCGAGCGGGAGTTGGCCGAAGATCTGATCTGCGCTCAAACCGAGGAGGAGGTCATATTGTTGGCAACACGGGCCGCCGCCGCCATGGATCGCTGGTCGTTTGCCGCCTGCGCGTTGATCCTCAATGATGGGAAATTGCTCCAACCGTGGTTCGTATTCGCGCCTACACCCGATGGGAAGCCCAAGCCCGAACCCGAGCAGAAGTCGATTGAAATGGACGCGGATAGCAAACTGCACGGCCATTTCCCTGATCCGGCCCTGCTCGTCCAGGCCTTCGCGCGCGACATCAAGACCGATCGGCTCGGTCAAGCTGTTTCCTGGGCAAGCCTGGTAGATCATCCTCAGGACGAAATCCGGGTATTTTTGGTTCTACCCTCCCAAACCGAAAAGCAACCGGTGGATGACGAGGCGGCCATTGGTCTTTCCAAATATTTTCGAGCCGCGTGGAAACGCTTCTGTCGCGGCCTGCATGTCGGAGCAACAATGTTCCGAAACATGGATCTGTTGGATCTCGCCACGGAACTCATCCAAGCCGTCGATCCACAGGGAAAGATCGGCTATGTCAACCACGCCTGGCTTGACACGATGAAGATGCCACGGGAAGCAGTGGTTGGCA
>CAZFLK010000390.1:0-1947 GCA_964519245.1 uncultured Verrucomicrobiota bacterium | reverse complement strand
CAACCCGCGTTTGCGCCAGGGCGGCGGCTCGTAGCCCAGGTAGTAGGGCTCCCAATAGTTCACGCTGGGCCGGGTGTCGAAAACAATACCCGGATCCGACCAGACCGCGCAGGCAAACTTGTCGAACAGGCACGACGCAAAGAGCGCCCACTTGCCGCCGTAGGAATGCCCGACAATGCCGATCCGCTCCGCGTCCACCTCCGGCCGGTCAGCCAACAATTGCCAGGACTGGGCCGCGGCGTAGCCCATCATCGACAACGGCTCGACCTTTGCATTCTCGCGGCTTGGCCAGTAAGTGGCGTAATGCCGCCGCTTCGAATTCTCAGTCGTGCCAATGGACAGGGTCACGAATCCGCGCCGGGCCAACTGATAGGCATAGTCGCGATACTCGCGGCCCTTGCCGATCGCGGTGTCCGGCTCATAAAACACGGTCACCACCGCCGGGCGTTTGCCTTCGCCATCGGGAACCAGGAGATAGCCCTCGGTCTTCTCAACCGGCGTCCAGCGGAAGCGAATCCTGTGCTGCGTGAAATTCTCCCGTCGTTCCTTCCCCAGCATCTCCACCTCCAGATCCTCCAACATCGGCGGCCACTCGCCCAGCGCACCGGTCCAGAAATCCAGAATCTCCTTTCGCCGCAGCGCCCAGTCCTTCTTCGTTTCCACCCGGGAACCGTCATCAAATCTCAACGGTGAGCGAAAGCCGCCGAATTTGTCCTCATACTCCGCCGGCGGTGAAAAGTATGGGGCAATCTGAGGCCACCCCCCGCCTGGCTCCGACTCGGCCCCACGCGCCCCGCCGAAAGACGCGCCGACGACGAACGCCACAGTGAGAATAGAAAGGCTGATAGGATGGTTCCGCGAACGCGTCATCATCCCATGATCAGCGATATCTCCCCCAAAAGAAAGTCTTTCAAGCGTCCACCTCGCCTCGTATCAAGAAACGCCTATGACACGCAGTGAAATTCTCGCGCGACTGCGCATTCACATTCACGAGGGAACGCCCATCATCGGCGGCGGAGCCGGCACGGGCATCAGCGCCAAATTCGAGGAGGCCGGCGGCATCGATCTGATCGTCATCTACAACTCCGGACGCTACCGTATGGCTGGCCGCGGATCCTTGGCCGGACTGATGCCCTACGGCGACGCGAACGCCGTCGTCATGGACATGGCCCGCGAGGTCCTACCCGTCGTGAAGGACGTGCCCGTGCTCGCCGGCGTCTGCGCCTCGGACCCTTTTCGGCTGATGCATCACTTTCTCCAACAGGTGAAGGACGCCGGCTTCTCCGGCGTGCAGAATTTCCCCACCGTCGGTCTGATTGACGGATCCTTCCGCCAGAACCTCGAGGAAACCGGGATGGGCTACGACACCGAGGTGGATATGATCGCTCAAGCCCGCGAACTCGACCTCCTCACCACGCCCTACGCCTTCAACCCGACGGAAGCCGAACAGATGAGTCACGCCGGCGCGGACATCGTGGTCGCCCACATGGGCCTGACCACCAAGGGCTCCATCGGCGCCGAGACCGCTCGCACACTGGATGATTGCGTCACGGACGTGCAGGCTATCGCCGACGCCGCGCGCGCCGTGCGAGACGATGTGATCGTGCTCTGCCACGGCGGCCCCATCGCCATGCCCGAGGACGCCGAATACGTCCTGCAACGGACGGAGAACGTCCACGGATTTTACGGCGCTTCCTCCATGGAACGCCTGCCCGTCGAAACGGCGCTGACCGAGCAGATAAGGAAGTTCAAGGCCATCCGCTTTGGTTGAAGCCGGCAGGGCGGCTCTTCGTGGACGGCCACGTCGAGTTCAAGCATCCGCGCAGCACTCTGGGCGACATCAATCTCCGCACCGACCGTCATTCCGGCCTCTGGTCGATCGCAGTGGGCGACTAGACCGCCTGGCTTGGCGGCTGCGGATCGAGATCCGCGAAGCAGTCAGGGCTG
>CAZFLK010000389.1:0-1953 GCA_964519245.1 uncultured Verrucomicrobiota bacterium | reverse complement strand
AAGGCGCGAAGGAAGTCGTCGCCGGCGGCGGGCAACTCACCAGCGAACCGGAACCCGAAGACGGCGAACCTCCCCACCTCGCCATGTGCATGGACACCGAAAACAACGAGTTCATGCTCACCCGCAAACGCGGGTAGCGCGTCCGGATCGCGGGTCTGTGACCCGTAGCGGCCTCCGACTGACGAGCGCGTTGAAACGACCATCGCCCCAGTCAATCTGCGTGTGATTGGTTTTGGGTGGCGACCGGTGAAAAGACGCTCTGTAGGAAAGCAATTGGAATGGAATGAGCGTCATCGCTCAAAACGGGGCGCGGAATTCATTCCGCTTCAACCTTCGGAAACCGGCCGTTCACGCCTGTTCCCACACGGCGGAACTTCCAACGCTGAAGCGGAGTAAATTCCGCGCTCCACCACCCACTTTCAACCGCACGCGGTCGATCTCCTGCAACTGCGGGTTACTGACCGGCTCTCCCATTCTCCGGATGCTCCACCGAAGGCAGATGCCAGTTCCACTTGAGCGACGCCAGACGGAAGAACACCACCGTTCCGAGGCTCAATGCCAGCGTCAACGACGGCTCCCATTCCCAGCGTTGCCCCGCGATGTAAACCCACGTCCCCGCAAAGGAACAGGTCGCATACAGCGGCGCCGGACGAAAGATCACAGGAACCTCGTTGCAGATCACATCGGCGATCACCCCGCCGAAGGCCCCGGTGATGACGCCGATCAGCGCAGCCACGAACAAGGGCGTCCCGGCCTCCAAAGCGTAGCCCGTGCCCACCACGCTGAACAGGCCCAGGCCCAACGCATCCGGCAGGGCCAGATATTTCTCCAGGGCCAGCATCAACCGCGGAAACAGGGCTCCCACCAAGGCCAATCCGAACACCACGATCGTATAGTGTCCGTTCGCAATCCAGAAGAGCGGCGTCCGGTCCAGGCAAAGGTCGCGGATCGTGCCGCCTCCGAAAGCCACGGCAAACGCGACGCAAAACAACCCAACAAAATCCATCTGCTTGCGGGACGCCAGCAGGATGCCGTAGATCGCCGATACAACGACGGCGCCAAATTCAATGAACTGAAGAGCTATCAAGTTATGGTTCCTTCCGGTCCGCAGGTCTGCGCGTCGCGCCCCTGACCGTCATGAAAATGACACGGTAACAATGACAAAGGAATCGTTTACTGGAGCGCCCAGGGACCGGCATTGAAACTCGGCCAAAGAAATACCACCCAAAGCTCGCCGCGGACAGACGCAGCCGTTACAACCCGCCGGTGCATTTGCTTTTTCCATTGCTGAGCAGCGTGCTCTACGTCGCGGCCGCCCTGTTCATCAAACAGGCGGCCGGCGGCGGCGTGGGGCCGTGGCGGACCAGCTTTGTCTGCAATTGGATCACGGCGCTGCTCTTCCTGGCATTGCTGCCCTTCGGCGGCGCCATCCCGCCCGTCGTTCAATTCTATCAACCCGGCGTTGTGGCGCTGATGTTCGTCGCCGGGCAACTCTTCACCTTCCTCGCGCTCGACAAGGGCGACGTCTCGGTCGCCACGCCGGTGATGGGCGTGAAGGTCGTTCTGGTGGCGGCGTTCAGCCTGCTGTTCAAAGGCGAATCCGTGCGGTTGGAGCTATGGGCGGCGGCAACCCTTAGCTGCATCGGGATTGCTTTTCTCAACCGCAGTGGCGACGACAAGAAAGTCCACCATGACGTCATACGCACCATCATTCTGGCGTTGCTCGCAGCCGCTTGCTACGCCTCATTCGATGTCCTCGTGACCAAGTGGTCACCCGAATGGGGCATGGGCCGCTTCCTGCCCGTGATGCTGCTGATGGCGGCCGTATTCTCGTTTGTCTTCGTGCCCCTGTTCAGCGAACCACTGAAGAACATACCCAAGCAAGCCGTCCGCCCCCTCCTGCTCGGATCCTTCCTGATGGGCCTGCAGGCGATTGTCCTGATCTCAGCCTTG
>CAZFLK010000388.1:0-1958 GCA_964519245.1 uncultured Verrucomicrobiota bacterium | reverse complement strand
AGGTCCGCGTAGATAGACCAACCGCTGGAATCGGCCACGACGTCGGCGACGGTAAGATCTTCGAAGGGAAGTTCGAATTCCGATTCATTGTGGAAGGCTCCGGAGACGGAGGCTGTCCGGGGGCGCGGAGCCGGGCGGTCGAGCCGCCTGATCGAGAGGGTGTCGGTCGGCGAGGCGCGCTCGCCCAACGCGGCGCGAAGCGCGGATTCCGCCTGCGGCGCCGTTTTGCCGACGACCGGCAATCGTCCGACTCGGGGGAGCAGGATGAATCCTCCCTGGCGAATGATGTAGCTCCCCTGCATCCACGATTGGGCGGGCGCCATGATCTGCAGGCTGTCGCCGCGTTGCAACCGAGGCGCGGTTTGGGATTGAGCGGCCGATGGCGCGGCGATTGCAACAGCTCCGACGAGCGCCCACAGAAGCGAAGTTTTCAAGCAAGCGTTCATCGGGTGATTTCGAATGCAACAAACGCGTTGGGGGTGTAAAAGTCTTTCTGTAAATTGGTCTTTGGATGTCTGCTCTTCCAACCCCTTCGGGGGGCGGCGGAGCGAAGGTGAGCGTAGCGAATCGAGCGCAGCCGCCCCCCGAAGGGGTTGCGCCGCCCGGTTTGCCTCGCTTGTGGCGGGCCACTCGGGTCTGCTTGTTGAGGTCTACCAAAACATCAGCAAGCAACACCCTCATGACCCACCAGAACGATTCTGAACTCTTGAACACCATCCTGCAACAACTCAACGAGTCCGGCCTCGAAGGCCTGCTCGGGGGCTTCCGCATCCTCCTCAACGAAGCCATGCTGCGACAACGATCCGAGGCTCTGGGGGCGCAACCCTATGAACGCACCGATTCCCGTCAGGGCTACGCCAACGGTTTCAAACCCAAGACCGTCGACACCCGCATGGGACCTTTGGAACTCCTTGTCCCGCAGGTTCGGGGGGAGGTCGACTTCTATCCCAGCGCGTTGGAGAAAGGCCTTCGCAGCGAGCAAGCTCTCAAACTGGCCTTGGCCGAAATGTATGTCCAGGGCGTCTCCACCCGAAAGGTCTCGGCCATCGTCGAAGAGCTTTGTGGTTCCTCAGTCAGTTCCACTCAGGTCAGCCAATGCGCGGCCAAACTCGACGATCATCTGGAGATCTGGCGCAACGCGCCTCTTGGTGTGATTCCCTATGTCACCGTCGATGCCCGCTACGAGAAAGTCCGCCTGGACGGCCGCGTGCTCGACTGCGCCATCCTGGTCGCTTCAGGAGTGGAACCCTCGGGCAAGCGTCGCATCCTCGGCGTCAGCGTGGCCCTCAGCGAGGCGGAGGTTCATTGGCGCGACTTTCTCACCAGCCTGCAGAAACGCGGGCTGCGCGGCGTGGAACTATTCATCAGCGACGATCACGCCGGTCTCAAGGCCGCCCGCAAGGCGGTCTTCCCAGGCGTGCCATGGCAACGATGCCAGTTCCATCTTCAGCAGAATGCCCAGGCTTACGTGCCCAAGCTCGATCAACGCGCCAGCGTGGCCTCGGACATACGCGGGGTGTTCAACAACTCCACTCTCGAAGGAGCCCAGGCGCGGATAAAGGAGTTGGTTGACGCCTACGCCGAATCAGCGCCCAAACTGGCGCTTTGGATGGAGGAGAATCTGCCCGAGGGGCTCACCGTCTTCAATCTGCCAACCGCCCATCAACGCCGCATGCGGACCAGCAACGCCTTGGAGCGGGTGAACATGGAACTCAAGCGGCGCACACGAGTCGCACGAATCTTCCCCAACGAGGCCTCCTTGTTGCGGCTGGTCAGCGCGCTGTTGCGCGAGATCGACGAAGAATGGGAAACCGGAAAAATCTACCTCAACATGCAGCCCGCGAATCCGCCCAAAACCGGAAAATGACCCAACCCGATTTTACAGAAAAAAAATTGCGCCGCCGCATGAAGAACTGGTGAAGCCAATCGACCAACTGCTTGAGCTGTGGTCGAAGTGG
>CAZFLK010000387.1:0-1962 GCA_964519245.1 uncultured Verrucomicrobiota bacterium | reverse complement strand
GGCTCGGCGAAACCATCACCCAGGCCGTCATCACCGTCCCCGCCTACTACAACGATTCCCAGCGGCAGGCCACCAAGGACGCCGGCAGGATCGCCGGTCTCGAAGTGATGCGCATCATCAACGAACCAACCGCTGCCTCCCTTGCTTACGGCTTGGAAAGGAAATCGGATGAAAAGATCGCCGTTTACGACCTCGGCGGCGGCACCTTCGACATCTCCGTACTTGAAATCGGCGATGGCGTCTTTGAGGTCAAGGCCACCAACGGCGACACCCACCTCGGCGGTGACGACTGGGACAACGCACTGATGAATCACATTCTCGACGAGTTCAAGCGCGAGAACAACATGGACCTCCGCAACCAGCCGGATGCCATCCAGCGCATCAAGGAAGAGGCAGAGAAGGCAAAGATCGCCCTTTCCAGCTCCCAGCAATATGACATCAACCTGCCCTTCATCACCGCGGACGCAACGGGACCGAAGCACATCGCCCTCAAGATGACCCGCGCCAAGATGGAGCAGCTCTGCGACCACCTCTTCGAGCGCACTATCGGTCCCGTGAAGGCATGTCTGAAGGACGCCGGCCTTTCCACCGACCAGGTCAACGAACTGGTGCTCGTCGGTGGGATGACCCGGATGCCCCGCGTGGTTGAAACCGCCCGATCTCTCGTCAGCAAGCAACCCCACCAGGGCGTGAATCCGGACGAGGTCGTCGCCGTCGGCGCTGCCATTCAGGGCGGCGTGCTCCAGGGAGACGTGAAGGACGTCCTGCTCCTTGATGTCACGCCGCTTTCCCTTGGTATCGAGACCTTGGGCGGCGTGTTCACCCGGTTGATTGAGCGCAACACCACGGTGCCGACCCGCAAGTCTGAGATCTTCTCCACCGCCTCCGACAACCAGCCGGCCGTCGAGGTGCATGTACTTCAAGGAGAACGCCAATTCTCCAAGGACAACAAGACCATCGGGCGTTTCCACCTCAACGACATCCCCCCTGCCCCTCGCGGCGTCCCTCAAGTCGAAGTGACCTTCGACATCGACGCCAACGGCATCCTCCACGTCAGCGCCAAGGACCTCGGCACCGGCAAGGAACAGAAGATCACCATCACCGCCAGCAGCGGCCTTTCAAAAGACGAGGTCGAAAAGATGCGCAAGGACGCGGAAGACCATGCCGACGAGGACAAGGCCCGCCGCGAGGAGATCGAACTCCGCAACGAGGTCGACAGCGCCGTCTACCGTTCCGAGAAAATGCTCAAGGACAACGCCGACAAAATCGGCGAGGAGGACAAGAAGAAGATCGAGGACGCCGTCGCCGAAGCCCGCAAGGCGCTTGAGGGGAACGATGGCGACCAGATCAAGGCCGCTCGCGACAAGCTGAACGAGGCCTGGCAGGGCGCCTCCGAAATCCTTTACAAGGCCGCCCAGGAAGAAGCCGCCAAGCAGCAGCAGGCCGGCGGCGGCGAACCCTCGCCGGAATCAGGCCCCTCCGAATCCAAGACCGGCGACGGCCCCGTCATCGACGCCGAGGTCGTGGAGGACGACAAGAAATAACACGATCCCGCGCCAGCGCGCGACCTGTTCCGAAGATTTCTCCGCGGCGGGTGCCGTGGAAACCCTGATCAACGGAAACCCAAACAAAAAAACAGAACAGACACAAAGTATGGCACTGAAAGTGAAACCCCTCGGAGATCGCGTTCTCGTTGAAGCGATCGAAGAGAAAGAACAGAAGAAGGGCGGCATCATCATCCCCGACGCCCACAAGGAGAAGCCCCAAGAGAGCAAGGTTGTTGCCCTCGGCACCGGCAAGAAGGACGACGACGGCAAGGTGATCCCTTTCGACGTCAAGGTCGGCGACACCGTGCTCACCTCCAAATACGGCGGCACCGAGATCAAGATCGACGGCAAGGAATACAAAATCCTCAACTCCGACGACATCCTCGCAGTGATCGGCTAACCTCCCATCTTTAAC
>CAZFLK010000386.1:0-1962 GCA_964519245.1 uncultured Verrucomicrobiota bacterium | reverse complement strand
TGTTGTCGCCCTGATACATGAACATCGAGTTGCCGAGGTTCTTCATCGCGGCCTGACACTTGGTGGCCTGTGCCTTGACCTTGGCCTTCGCCAACGCCGGCAGCAACATGGCTGCCAGAATCGCGATGATCGCGATAACGACCAGCAATTCGATCAGGGTGAATGCGCGCCGGGTCAAACGACGGCCGCGAGCAATGGGGGTGGTTTGCTTCATGGTTGTGTTACTGTTTCGAGGATGTGGGTTCTTTGATAATCGTGGTGATTTATTCCAAGGCCACGGTCTTGGTGGTCGGGTCATACTTCCACTGCTTGCCGCCCGGGGCTTCCGGTATTTTGCCCAAGATGCGCGCCTTCACCAAATCGTCTAGGCTCTGCATCGGCTTGATTTGATACTTCTGCTCGATCTTGGCCCGCGCCGCCTCATAGGCCTGCTCCGTCTGGAACTCCATGTTCTCCATAGCCTTGTCGACCAGTGAATCGATGCCGCGCTCAGCCGGGCTGTGATAGAAATCGACGGCCTCCTGCATCAGTTGCAGCGGCGTCTTACTCATGTTGCCCTCGCCATCGGTGTTGTCGAGTTGCCCGACCGGTGCCGCCGCGGGAGCCCCCGGGGTCGGAGCTGCTGCGGTCGCGGGAGGGGCTTCTTCCTTCATAATCTCTTCCAAACTCGGCACGCTCGACTCATCGAAGTTCTGCTCGAGGTCCGCCTGAATGACTTCTTCGGAGACTTTCTCCGATTCCGGGGTGTCGTCGCCGCCACAGCCAGCAAAGAAAAGCGAGGCCGCGCAAAGGGTTGCAATGGGAAGTTTTTTCATAGGTTTCGTTAGTTTGTTATAAGGAAGTTAGCAACAGCCCGTCACGAGCGCCATCGCACAATATGCGTACTGGAAGGGGATACGTTGTTTTCGGCTAGCGTTCGCATGACACCGCGTCTCACACGGCGGAGATACTTCCGTCACGGCCCCCAATTGTCCACCCCTTTTTTATTGCCGGATGGCTCGTGCAGCCGGTGGGGAGAGACTCCGTCGAGCCCATATCAACGTTCCATAGGGACGAAGCAGCACGTTTCCGCCATCCTCGTTTAATCGCACGCGCCGGCCCGGGAGCGCAGTTCATGAAACAAACAAAAAAACGGGGCCGGCGTCAGCCGGCCCCGTTGCGCATGAAGACTTGGCGGCAAGCTCAGTCAAAGTCATCCACCCGAATCGTCCACTCGCCGCGTTGCGACTGGATATGACCGGTCGTGGCGGCACGATCCTTCGCCTCGGCATGACCATCGGCATACAGCCAGTTCATGATCGTGCCCAAGTGGCTGACACGCCGGATCCATTGATCGGTGTTATACCCGGTCGGGTTGCGATTGCCGACCAAGGCACGACTGCCGCCGGACTGGTTCTGGCGATTGCCGCCCGCATTGCGCCACTGCGCATAGTTGACCCAGGACTGGTTCCAATGCCCCCATTCGCTGTTGCGGCCCGGATACTCCAGGAAGGCGATCGTGGCGTGCGGCTCCAAAACAACGCCGGCCCGCACCGCGGGAATGCTGCGGACCTTGTTCTGATCCACGTGACCGCGCCACGCGGGCTTGCCTTGGGCAACCCGCTGGGCGTGCTCGGCCTGCCAGCCCCAGAAGTTCTGATTCACATTGCGACCGTCAATGTTGATGCCAAGTCCCGTGCGGACATCGGCCGTGATGTCGTGATACGCGACCTTCGGCACCCCGGTGGCCCCGTGCTGACCGTTCTCCATGTAGCGCGGCATCCCATAGGAGCGACGAATGCGCTTGTTGTTGCGCACCGGGCGCGGAATCGTGTCCGACGGGCACCACAGGGTCGTCGGATCGCCGGCGCCGCGACGAAGCTCATTCAACCAGCGAAGATTGCCGACCGTGCCGCCGCCGCTCAAATAAGAGTGCATGACGTTGGTGAAGTCCCAGTAGGTGTTCTGGTTTCCGGTGCCTGT
>CAZFLK010000385.1:0-2018 GCA_964519245.1 uncultured Verrucomicrobiota bacterium | reverse complement strand
GAGGTTTCGGAGGATTTGGACGCTTACTCACTCGTCAGCGTCCTTCCATTTCGACCAAAGCGCTCTGCGGAGCCGGTCTGTCGCTTCGTGGCAGCGAGGATGCGCGACCCCGCGGAGTCCAATCACCAGGCTCTTCAGCAACGAGCGTGTACCCTTATCAAACTCTCCTTCCAAGACTCGCTGTGCGATGCGCAGCCAAGGCTTCTGGTCCGGCGTAAGCCTCGCCGTCTCGGCCACCAGTTCGTCGAGCAGGGCGGGCTTGTGGGCGCGGATTTCCTCCACCAGTTCCGGTGGGCAAAGGCGCGCCGGCCGGATGGCGATGCGCTCCCCTCGAACGGCGAGTTTCAGTCCGAGGGCGCGGGCGCGAGCCAGGATGGCGGGGGCATCACACATACAATTCCTCCACTTCTTTAGCGGACGGCACAACCATCTGCTCTTCGCCGGTTTCCTGCTCAGCCTCCATCACCGCATGAGCATTCTTGCTGAATGAAACCGACGTCAAAAACGACCTATACGACGAAACTGGCGAACCTGGCGCAGTTTGGTCGTTTTGGTCGTCTCGGTCGTTGATGTATCGCCAGACAATGGCGGGCCTGCCCCCCTTCTGAGTGGGAGATGCCTTTTCCGGGCGTGCGATTCCAAAACGCTTCAGCATGGCCAGAGCCTCAGAAATCGACGCAGCGGATTCGTTGCGTTGGAACAGGTCGCGGATGGCGGTTTGGGTCAGTCCCGATTCACCCGCACATCGCAACTCGCCAGCCAAGCGGTCGGCAACGCGGTCGCCGAGGGACTCTCCGAAGATGAAAGCGGCAGATCGCTCGCAATAGTCCCAGAACGCCAACGCGGCGCGGAGATGCTCCACGTCGATCTGGCGACTTTGATCGAGCAACGCGTATACGAGCGCCGTCCGCATGACCTGCGCTTCCGCTCGATTGGTAATAGATCCCAACAGTCCTGGCCGGTCTCCGGTCAAGGCGGGGTAGACGGCGTGCCAGAAATCTCGCGCTGAAGGCGTGCGAGGCATTTGCGAAGCCGCCCGGGCATGATCCACCGCCTTCCGCAACCGGGTAATCAAGGGTGCGAGCGGCGCCGTGTGAAGGGTTCCGCCATCTGGCAGCAGCTTGGAACGTCGGACTGCCACCCAAGCGAACCTGTTTCCGAAGCCGTTCAGGGCGTCCGTCTGCTTTAGCAACTTGAGTAGCTCCGCCTTCGTGATGTGCCCCACAACCGTGACGTGCGCTTCGGTCGCACGCGCCGGGCTGTTCTTGGTCAGCGTCCGCAGATTTCCCATGTCCCAGGCCCGGCGCAGAATGTCGGAGACAATGTTTGCCTCCCTCGCGGAGACCTTGAGCACGCTAGAGAATTCCTCCTCGATACAGAACAGGCGTTTATCGTCGATCCCGGCGTCTTCGATGATCAGCTCTTCTTCACCGTCCTTGTTGCGTTTGGTGCGGGTTATGGGATCACGCACGGCCCAGATCAGACCTTCGCCGCTGCTCAATCCTGATTCCACCCGATTGGTGCACCAGTCCTCGTCCACCTGTGCGAGTAGGAACCGGAGGCTCGACCACGCTGATCCCTTTCGGCCCTTTGCCGTCTCTCCGACCAAGATCGGCCAGACCCTCGCAGGGTGCTGTCGAGCCTCCGCCATGAAATGGGCAGCCGGACCGACCATGCTTCCAAACGCCGACAAGAACATCGACAGGACCGCTTCATTTGCCGCTTCCGTGTGGGGTTCGATGGCACGCACCAAGTCTCCGGCCAGGCCGTGAAATGCTGCCGGGTGCATTGGTTCCGGCCACGTCAGCGCGCGAGGCAAATCCGGTCCGTCGGCGAACGCCTCCCGCGTGGGAGGAAGAGCCCCTCTTGCCGGCGGCTTGGTGATGATGACGTGTTCCGACGCCTCGACCTTTCCAATCTGTGAGCGCAGTTCACGATTCATCGCCTCAACCACCGGGCAACAAGAGTTGTGGAAACAGTGGATCGTGGGAGCCCCATCCAGATGAACCTCGCAGTCG
>CAZFLK010000384.1:0-2023 GCA_964519245.1 uncultured Verrucomicrobiota bacterium | reverse complement strand
GAGTTGAAAGAGCGGGTGGGTAAAGCCCTGGAAAGGCCCGTCTTTTTCTCCATAGCGGACGAATCAGAGGGCATGGTGTTCGGGGCCGACGGCGCGGTGGTGGTCAGCGGGGACACGATCGAGAAGGTGCCTTACCTGGACCTGACCGGGGTCCGCTGTTCCACTGTCGGCATTGAAGCTCCGTCAGGCAAGGAGTTCTCCCTAAAGCTGAACGTCCGCACCAAAGGCACGCTGCGCGCCAAAGTCGAGGGTGGCGCGGCCGGGTATGGTGTTTGGCGTGTTCTACAGATGGTGTTGAAGATGGGCGATGCGTGGTTTGCCCCGAAACAGAACCCGCCTTCAGGCTCTTCTGAAGATCCGCATGCGGGGAAATCCTCAGAGCCCGTTGAAACCGCCTCAAGTGGGCAGTGTTCGGAGGAGGACGCGGAGTCGCCGGAGCCGGAGGCTTTGAATCAGCCTGCGGATCCAGAAGATGCGCCGGACGGCGCGCAGGGCTCTGGGGAGGATCCAACCGAAACGACCCGTTCCGCCGAAGATTAAACATTCCCATGGAGATTCAAGTTGCCACACTTTGCGATGCAGCGACGGATTACAGCGCCAAGCTGTGTATTCTGGGAGCCTTTGACACGATTGGCGTCGCCAAACTGCCTGCCGAGCATCCGCATTGTTCCGTGGCCTTGCGCATTGTTTTCACCGACGAGGACGCCGGCAAGCACAAGCTCACCATCCGGATGATCGACGAAGACGGGAGAGTCGTGAAGCCCGTCGAGATTGAAACCCAGTTCGAGGTTCGGATGCCGGACAACCTCTTCTTTTTCTCACGGAACATCGTGATTGGTCTGCAGCGCCTGAAGTTTGAGCGGACGGGGCAGTATTCGATCGATGTCGCGATCGACGAGCACATCATGGCGCGGATTCCGTTGCAGATTGTCGAGATGAAGAAGAAGCCGCCGGCTCAGTGAGCCGGGTCCTTCGAGCGGGGTCTTGGACGAACAAAAGCGACGGCGGCGGCGTGGTGAGGCATTCCGGAGAGCGATAGCGGCAAGAATGAACTTGCTTCCCTGCACGAAATAGCGGCCAATTTCCCGCCTTTGATGAATCATTACGCAACCATAACCGTGATCGGCCGGGACAAGACCGGCGTGGTGGCCCGCATCACCAGTTTTCTGTTTGACGCTTCGGCGAATATCGAGGCCCTGGAGGAGCAGGTGACGCGAGGTCAGTTCAGCATGACCATCCAGGCGTCCTGGAGAGGCGACGACCTGGACGCCTCGGACCTGCGGAAGGGACTCAAGCGACTGGAAAAGGAACTGGGCATGGAGATTGGGGTTCGCATCACGGAGCCCCACCGCAAACAGAGGATGGCGATCCTGGTGACCCGCGAGACGCATTGCCTGGAAGCCATCATGCAGGCGGTGAAGAGCGGCAGGCTGAAGAAGGCGGAACCTGCGGTGGTGATCTCCAACCGCCGCGACCTCGAACCCCTGGCAAAAAAACTGAAGCTGCCATTCAAATACGTCGAGTGGAACGACCGCATGGAGGCGGAGAAGAAGACTCAGGCCATACTGGATGAGTTCGAGGCGGATTTTGTCGTCCTGGCCCGGTTCATGAAGATCCTGTCGCCGAATTTCGTCTGGCGCCACAAGAACAAGATCATCAACATCCACCCTTCGCTGTTGCCGAGTTTTCCCGGGGCCCAGGCCTACCGGCAGGCCTATGAGCACGGGGTGAAGATCATCGGCGTGACGGCGCATTTCGTGAGCATGCATCTGGATGAGGGGCCGATCATCGCTCAGGAGTGTTTCAAGGTGACTTCCGGCATGACGCTGAAGGAAATCGTGACGAACGGGCAACAACTGGAGTCAAAGGCCCTGGTTCGCGCGGTGAAGCTGTTTCTGGACAAGCGACTGGACGTCTACTGGGGCGTGGTCAAGGAAGTCTGAGGTCAGGGCATGTTTACCGGCATTGTAGAGGAGACGGGGAGGGTCGAGTTGATCGAGCCGGGAACCGAATCGATTCGACT
>CAZFLK010000383.1:0-2043 GCA_964519245.1 uncultured Verrucomicrobiota bacterium | reverse complement strand
GCGACAGCGAATCGAAAAGGCGGTGGGGCGAGCCCACTTCGACACCCTGCAGGGGGGAAAGCGGCGAAGGGAAAGCGCTGCAGGCGAGCCATAGACAGCCCTGTGAGCAGGAAGACCTCTTTTCGTCCCTTTGGGACTTGGCATGGCGCCACCCGTTCACAATCGACCCCCCGCCGGCGCCGATGGCAAGAAGGGCATTGATTGGAGGGGGAATTGATACGAGACTCCGGGCAATTGTCCGTTGGGCAAACCTCGCTATCCTTTGAGTATGAAGATGAATTTGGATTGGAAACGCCGGCCCCGGGCGCTGGGGCGCGCGGCGGCCTTGCTGATTGGGTTGGCGGCCTTGGCCGCTTCCCTGCCCGCTGCGGAGTTGGGGATGAAGGCGCCGAAGTTGACCATTGCGAAGTGGGTCAAGGGCGGACCGGTCGATCTGGAGAAGAATGACAAGGGGCTGGTCCGGGTTGTGGAATTTTGGGCGACTTGGTGCGGTCCGTGCCGGACGACCATTCCCCATCTGACGGAATTGCAGAACAAGTATGCGGCCAAGGGCGTTCAGTTCATCGGCGTCAGCGATGAAGCGCCGGGAACCGTGGAGCGTTTCGTTGAGCGGATGGGCAGCCGCATGGATTATACAGTGGCGGCGGACGCGGACGGCGCGACGTCCTTTGCCTACATGACGGCCTTTGGTGTGCGGGGGATTCCCCATGCCTTCGTCGTGGACAAAGAGAGCCGCATCGTCTGGCACGGCCATCCCATGGGGGGATTGGAAGCGGTGATCAAGGGCGTGCTCGATGGCACGTGGTCCGCTGAGTCAGCCGCGAAGGTGGAGGCGGCGAAGGAGAACCTGGGCGTCTATTTCGGCGGGGTGACGCAAGGGCGCGACTCGGAGGAATTGAAGTCCCTGGGGCTGGGGTTGGTGGGCGATTTGAAGAACGATCCCACGACCTTGAACCAGGTTGCCTGGCTGATCCTGACCGACGAGCGCGTGCTGACCCGCCACCTTGAGGTCGCCATGAAGGCGGCGGAGCTGGCGTATAAAGGATCCGAGGGCAAGGATGCCGCCATTGTGGACACCTACGCGCGCGCCCTGTTCGACACCGGCAAGAAGGAGAAGGCGATAGAGATGCAGGCGAAAGCGGTCGAGCTTGAGGGCAATCCGCTGGAGAAGCTGGGCCTGCAGAAGACCTTGGAGCGCTACAAGAACGCAAAGTGAACGGGGACGTCCAGATTCGGGCGACGACGCCGGCGGATGTGCCGTTGATCCTGGAGTTCATCCGGGGCATTGCCGACTACGAGAAGCTGGCCCATGAGGTGGTCGCCACCGAGGCGGCGCTGCACGAGTCCCTGTTCGGCCCGCAAGCCTGCGCGGAGTGCTTGCTGGCATTTCTCGGCGAGGAGCCGGCGGCCTTCGCCATCTTTTTTCACAATTTCTCCACCTTCGTCGGCCGGCGGGGGCTGTATCTGGAGGATTTGTTCGTGAAGCCGGAGCATCGCGGTTTGGGCATCGGGAAGAAGTTGCTGGTCCATTTGGCAGGGATCGCCAAGGAGCGCAACTGCGGTCGTTTCGAATGGGTGGCTCTCGATTGGAACGAGCGGGCGATCCGCTTCTACCAGGCCCTTGGCGCCGAGATGAAGGCGGAGTGGCAGTTGTTCCGGCTGGACGAGGCGGGCATTGCCAACGTGGCGGCGCGGGCTTGATCCCGGAATCCGCTGGGATTCTAACCGCGGTAGACGCACTTGGCGGTGCAGGTTTCGGCGACGACAATCTCCTTGAGGATGGGAAGTCCGGGTTTCAGCTTGTCCCAGATCCATTTGGCGATGTTCTCGCTGGTGGGGTTTTCGAGACCGGGGATTTCATTGAGGTAATGGTGGTCCAGTTGCTCCCAGTGGGGTTTGAAGGCCTTGGAAATTTCCGCGTAGTCGATCAACCAGCCCAGCTTCTCGTCGCAGTCGCCTTCGACCACGATCTCGGCGCTGAAGCTGTGGCCGTGCAGGCGGCGGCTCTTGTGGTCTTCCGGCAGGTGAGGCAGCAGGTGTGCG
>CAZFLK010000382.1:0-2053 GCA_964519245.1 uncultured Verrucomicrobiota bacterium | reverse complement strand
ACCGCAACCGCTACCGTAAGAAAGCCCGATAGCATCCCTTAATCCCGTGCCATTCATGACTGGAACCATTTCCGGATCGAGGCGGTCGGCGATCGGATTCGGACCTGGATCAACGGGGTTGCGGCGGCGGATCTGCGCGATTCCGCGGATTTGTCGGGGTTCATTGGTTTTCAGGTGCATTCGTTCAAGGGCGACAGGCCGGCGACGGTGAAGTGGCGAAACATCAGGCTGGCGGACTTGGGGCGTCATGAGTGGAAACCGCTCTGGGATGGCAAGTCGATGAAAGGTTGGAAACTCTACGGCGGCGGCAAGGTGAAGGTTGAGCGGGGAGCGCTTCATCTGACCAATGTGAAGTCCGAGCGGCGGCATGGATTGCTGCATTTCGAGCGGGCGTTTGCGGATGCGACCGTGCGGGTGAAATACAAGGCCGTCGCCGGCAACAGCGGTCTCTATTTCCGCTCGGAGCTGAAGCTGGATCACCCAGTGGGCATCGCTGGATTTCAGGCGGAGATCGATCCGGCCAACGATGCCGGTGGATTGTATGAGACCCTCGGGCGGGCGTGGGTGTCGCGAACGGGCCCGAACAGTCACAAGGAGTATTACAACGCCGATGGTTGGAACCAGATGACGGTTGCGGCGCACGGTCGGCGAATCACGGTCCACGTCAACGGCATCCGGACCGCGGAGTTGTTTGACGATCCGGGACGATTGAAAGGGATTCTCGCGATGCAGGTTCATGGCGGCCAGGACGTGGACGTCTGGTTCAAGGATATGGAGATCTTGGCGAAGGCGGGGGAGTGATCGCGTGCAATTAAACGAGGGTGGCGAGAGAAACGTGCTGACTCGTCCCTTCGGGACGTTGATATGGGCTCGACGGAGTCTCTCCCCACCGGCTGCACGAGCCTCAGCCACCGGACGCAATTCACGTGACACGTGAACCGGTAGGGGCTAAACCCTATCCCATGAAGAAAGAGCCCTTTTCCCATTGTTCTGATTGCGGCGACGCCGTTTCCCGCAGGAAGTTTCTCAAGACCGCCACGAAGGCGGCCGCTGCGGCCGCGATTCTGCCGTACGGGGCGGTGACCTTTCCCGCAGACGCCAAGGAGTCCAAGCAGGCGACGCCGAAGGCGGAGACCTTGGTGAAGACATTGTATGACAGCCTGAGCGAGGAGCAGCGCGGGCAAGTCTGCATGGGCTTCGATCACAAGTTGCGTTCCCGGGTGGAGAACAACTGGCATATCCTGAAGAAGCATCGGATCAACAAGGCGTTCAACCGGGACCAGCAGGCGATGATCCGGGAGATCTTCCTGAACATCCACAGCGAGGAGTATCGCGACGAGGTGATGAAGCAGGTGGAGCACGACAACGGGAAAGAGGGCTTCGGGAGTTGTTCCATCGCCCTGTTCGGCAAGCCGGGCAGCGGGAAGTTTGAATTTGTCTTCACCGGCCGGCATGTGACGCGGCGTTGCGACGGCGATTCGCTGGAAGGTTCGGCCTTTGGCGGCCCGATTTTTTATGGGCATGCGGCGCGGTCGTTCTACGAAAAGCCGGACCACAAGGACAATGTGTATTGGTTCCAGGCGAAGCGGGCGAACGAGGTGTTTCAGATGATGAATGGGAAGCAGCGCAAGCTGGCGTTGCTGGGCGATTCGCGCGGCGAGCACGGGACCGGCACGGTGAAGCTGACCGGGAAGACCTCAGGCTTGGCGGGCATTCCGATGACCGAATTGATGGCGGACCAGAAGGCGCACGTCCGCAAGGTGATGGACGATTTGTTGGCGCCGTTCCGCAAGGAGGATCGGGCGGAATCCATGAAGCTGATCGAGAAGAGCGGCTTCGATCATCTGCACTTGTCGTTCTACAAGAATGAGGACGTGGGCAAGGATGGGGTGTGGGACACGTTCCAGATCGAGGGACCGCACATGGTCTGGTATTTCCGGGGCGATCCGCACGTGCATACCTGGGTGCATATCAAGGACAGGGTTTGAGGCGGTTGCTGGGGCATGATTGCAGGAGGGAGGAGGAGAGATCAGTTCCAGAGTTCTTTCCATCG
>CAZFLK010000381.1:0-2081 GCA_964519245.1 uncultured Verrucomicrobiota bacterium | reverse complement strand
CTGGACCGCAAGAAGCGCCGTCGGAAGTTTTTGACGACGACCCTGTTTCGCGCCTTGAGCTTCCTTGATCCTGGTTATGACAAGGAGAAGGACAAGGTCCGCGGCACGGACATGGACGTGTTGAACCTCTTCTACGACATCGAATCCTTGAACCTCAAGGACGCCGAGAAGATGGACGACATCGAGAACAAGGTTCTCGTGGAGGACGCGATTGACGCCGAGAAAGCCGTGGTTGTCGCCCGCGCGTTCGAACCGCTTTCCAAGGCAGTGGTCAAACAGATCGCCGAATTGGGCGTCAAGAAAGTGAGCGTCGTCGACACTTCGGTGGACGATGGCATCGTCATCAAGTGCCTCAAGAAGGATCCGACCAAGAACGAGGAAGAGGCTCTAAAGGACATTTACCGCCGCCTCCGGCCTGGAGATCCGCCCACTCCGGCCAATGCTCGCGCGCTGATCAAACGATTGTTCTTCGATGCGAAACGCTATGACCTGGGGCGGGTTGGCCGTTACAAGATCCATCAGAAACTTGGTCTGAACGGCGACCTGAATATCCGCACACTGACCAAGGAAGATTTGGTCGAGGCCACCAAGTACCTGCTACGTCTGAAGAACGGCGACGGCACCCTGGACGACATCGACCACTTGGGCAGCCGGCGTGTCCGCACGGTTGGGGAGCTGCTCGCCAATCAATGCCGCGTGGGCCTGGCCCGTACGGAGCGCCTGGTGAAAGAGCGGATGACGCTCTTCGACCAGGAAATGGACACCATGACCCCGGCCAAGCTGATCAATCCCAAGGCGCTCTCCGCCGTGATTCGCGACTTTTTTGGTCGGAGTCAGTTGTCTCAGTTCATGGACCAGATCAACCCGCTCGCGGAATTGACGCACAAGCGCCGTTTGTCCGCCCTTGGACCGGGTGGTCTGTCACGCGATCGCGCCGGTTTCGAGGTGCGCGACGTGCATCCTTCGCACTACGGGCGCATCTGCCCGATCGAGACGCCGGAAGGCCCGAACATCGGCTTGATCGCCTCGTTGGCCACCTTTGCGCGCGTCAACGATTTTGGCTTCATCGAGACCCCCTATCGGAAGGTCGTGAATGGCAAGGTCAGCGCGGAATTGGAATACCTGACCGCGGATCGGGAAGAGCAGTTCATCGTGGCTCAGGCCAATGCGCCGATCGACGCCAAGGGCAAGTTCCTGTCGGATCGCGTGCCTTGCCGTTGCCGCGCCGACTTCATTGACGTGGAGCCTAAGGACGTCCATTACATGGATGTCTCGCCCAAGCAGCTCGTTTCGGTCGCTGCCGGCTTGATTCCGTTCTTGGAGCACGACGACGCCAACCGCGCGTTGATGGGATCGAACATGCAGCGCCAGGCTGTGCCGTTGTTGATTCCGGAAGCGCCGTTTGTCGCCACGGGCTTGGAGGGCAAGGTGGCGCAGGATTCCCGCGCTGTCGTGCTTTCACGTGGAAATGGCAAAGTCGCGTCGGTGGTCGGAAACCGCGTCGTAGTGACGCCAAACGGCCAATTGCCTGAGGGCAAGAAGAAGCTCAAGGACGATCCGGACAATGGGACTTTTGTCTACGACATTCGCAAGTTTCAGCGTTCGAATGCCGCGACCTGCATCAATCAAAAGACCATCGTCGATCGGGGGCAGACCTTGAAAACTGGCGATGTGATCGCGGACGGACCGAGCACGGCGGGCGGTGAGTTGGCCCTCGGGCGCAATGTGCTGGTCGCGTTCATGCCTTGGAATGGCTACAACTTCGAGGACGCCATTCTCATCAGCCAGCGCATCGTCAAAGATGATGTCTACACCTCTATCCATATCGACGAGTATGAGGTTGGCGCTCGCGATACGAAGCTGGGGCCTGAGGAAATCACCCGTGATATCCCGAACCTCGGTGACGAAGCCTTGAAGAACCTCGGGCCCGACGGCGTCATTCGCGTCGGTGCGGAGGTGAAACCCGGGGATATCCTGGTCGGCAAGATCACGCCGAAGAGCGAAACAGAACTGGCGCCGGAGGAACGCCTGCTGCGCGCGATCTTTGGCGAGAAGGCCGCCGATGTGAAGGACACGTCGCT
>CAZFLK010000380.1:0-2159 GCA_964519245.1 uncultured Verrucomicrobiota bacterium | reverse complement strand
CAGGGTTGCGCGCGGGGCGTTGGGAAAAGCCGGGCTTTGCCGGGCAGGAGATCGCGGGCCTGACGCTCGGGCTCGTTGGCATGGGCTCAATAGCCCAGGCAACAGCGCGCATGGCGCAAGGTCTCGGGCTGGAGATGATCGGCTACGATCCCTATGCACCGGACGCGGCCTTCGATGCCTACGGGGTGTCGCGTGTTGCCAGTTTCGAGGACCTCGCTGCGCGCAGCAACATCCTCAGCCTGCATTGCCCGCTGACCGAAGCCACCCGGCAGATCCTGAACGCCGAGACGATTGCGCGGATGCCAAAGGGCGCCTGCGTCATCAACACCGCGCGGGGCGGCCTGATCGACGAGGCCGCGCTGCTCGATGCCGTGCGGTCTGGCCACCTGATCGGGGCGGGGCTCGACTCCTTCGCCGTCGAGCCGCCTGCCGCCGACCACCCCTTCTTCGCAGACCCCCGCATCGTGATGACGCCGCATATCGGCGGTGTGACCCGCCAGGCCGGGGCGCGGGTCGGGATCGAGGCGGTACAAGGCATTTTCCAGGTGCTGGAGGGCAAGACCCTGCCGCCGGAACGTATCGCCAACCGTAAGCTTCTGGCCTCTACGGCCACCCTTTCCAAGACGGAGACCTGACGTGACCACAGGATTTCGGATCCTCACCCGCCAACACATTGCCCCGCGCGACCTCGTCGAGGCGTTCGCGAAGCTGCCAGTGGCGAATGTCTCGGATTCCATGTCGCGTATGACAGCGGCGGGCCCGACCCTGCGCCCGATGCACCGGTCGGGCGGCATGGCGGGCGTGGCGCTGACCGTGAAGTGCCGGCCGGGCGACAACCTGATGCTGCACAAGGCCATCGACATGGCCGAGCCGGGCGACGTGATTGTCGTCGATGCAGGCGGCGATCTGACCAACGCCCTGATGGGCGAGTTGATGCTGGCCTATGCCGTCAAGAAGGGCGTGGCCGGGTTCGTTCTGAACGGCGCGATCCGCGACGCCGACGCCTTTGTCAAAACGAACCTGCCGACCTTCGCCGGCGGTGTGACGCATCGCGGCCCCTATAAGGACGGGCCGGGTGAAATCAACGTCCCCATCAGCCTCGGCGGCATGGTGATCGCTCCCGGTGACATCGTGATCGGGGATTCCGACGGCGTTCTGGGTGTGCCGCTGGCCGACGCCGAGGACATCCTGGCGAAAACCGAAACCAAGCAGGACGCCGAGCTGCGCCAGATGAAGGCGATTGCCGAAGGCACCAATGACCGAAGCTGGGTGGACGCGGCCTTGAAAGCCAAGGGCTGCACCTTCCCGAAAGACTGAACATCTCACAAATCAGGAGGAGACGAGACATGTTCGATACGATCAAGAAACCGCTTATCGCAGGCGTGATGATGCTGGGGGCCACGGCGGCCCTCGCCGACTACCCCGAAAGCCCGATCGAGGTGATCGTGGGCTACAGTGCAGGCGGCGGCACCGACGTGATGGCCCGCACCGTGGCACCGTTCCTGGAACGTTACCTGGGCGAAGGCGCCAGCATCGTCGTGGAAAACATGCCCGGCGCTAGCGGCCAGATCGGCGTGACTGAAGCAGCCAATTCCGCTCCGGACGGCTACACGCTCGGCACCTACAACCTGCCCGGCATGATGGCCCGGACGCTGGACCGCGAAGCGACCTATAGCGCCGAAAGCTTCACCTTCCTTGCCAACGTGGTGAACGACCCCAACGTGATCGTCACCTCGCTCGACAGTGGCATCGAGACGCTCGACGCGCTGATTGCAGCGGCACAGGCCGATCCGGGCGCGATCACCGTCGCCATGTCCAGCCTTGGCGGCGACGACCACTTCGCGCTGGTCAAGTTGCAGAACCTTACGGAGACCGAGTTCACCGTCGTTCCCTTCAGCGGCTCTGCCCCCGCGCGGACCGCGCTTCTGGGTGGCCACGTGACCATGGGCATTCTCAATGTCTCCGAGGTCGCGAACTTCGAGGGTGAGCTGAACATCCTCGGCGTTGCGCAGGCCGAACGCTCGCGTTTCGCGCCCGACGTGCCGACCTTCATGGAACAGGGCCTTGACCTCGTGAACGGCTCCATGCGTGGCTTCATCGCGCCTCGCGGCCTGCCCGAGGACGTGGAGGAAGCCCTTCTAGAGGCCTTCCGCCACCTT
>CAZFLK010000379.1:0-2202 GCA_964519245.1 uncultured Verrucomicrobiota bacterium | reverse complement strand
TCGGCTTCTTCACCGGTGCCACCGGCATCACCATCTATCGCGGCGACGCCCTCCCCAAGGAGCATCTCGGCAACGCCTTTGTCGGCGAGGTCGCCAACAACCTGATCTATCGCGCCAAGGTCGCCCCCAACGAAGTCGGCGTCACCGCTTCCCGCGCCGACAAGAATGCGGAGTTCATCGCATCGAGGGACATCTGGTTTCGCCCCGTCCAGTTCGCCAACGCGCCGGATGGCTCGCTTTACGTCCTCGACATGTATCGCGAACTGATTGAAGGCGCCGCCTTCCTGCCGCCGGAATTCCTGAAGTATATCCCCGCCGACAGCGGCAACGACATGGGCCGCATTTATCGGATCACGTCCGACAAACCGCGTAAACGCGCGAAGCGAAAACCCATCAGCGCGCAGAATCCCGCAGCCCTCGTTGCGCTGCTCGACTCGCGCAACGGCTGGCATCGCGACACCGCGTTGCGCCTGATCTACCAGGCGCAGGACAAATCGATTGCGCCGGCGCTCAAGCAACTCGCCGCCGAAGCCAAGCTTCCCGAAGGTCGCGCAGCGGCCAGGGCCGCCTTGGATGGCCTGGGCGCCTTGGATGAAGACGCGGTCTTCGCCGGCCTGAACGATGAATCGCCAGAAGCGCGCATTCACGCCCTGCAACTGGCGGAGAGATTCGCGTCCGCCTCACCCGCGATCCGCTCCAAGATGCCCCGCATGGTTCCGGATCCGTCCCGGCAGGTGCGCTATCAACTGGCCTTCTCACTCGGCTCCATGCCCGGCCCGGCCGCCGCCGCGGCGCTGGCCGACATCGCGCTGCAGGATGGCTCGAGTAGTTGGATGCGCATGGCGATCCAGAGCTCCTTGCTGCGCGGCGCGGATCTGGTCTTCGAACGCCTGGCGAACGACGCTCCATTTCGAAAAACCTCGCACGGAGCCGCCTTGCTCTCCTCCCTCGCCGAGCAAATCGGAGCCGCCGGCCGGGACAGCGAGATCGCAGTCGCCTTGAACTCAATCCAGGTTCTGCGGAGGACGGACAAGGCGTTGAGCGAAAAACTGGTGAAGGCGCTCGTCTCCCGCCAAAGCGGCGAACGGCGCCAGCAGACCCTGGCGGCAGCCGGCGGCGAAGCTTCGGGGATCATGGCCGGATTGCTGAAGAAGGCCAAGGCGACGGCAGGCAATCCAAAAGCCGAGGCAAACGAACGCGTGGAAGCCATCCGCAGTCTTCGCCTGGCGGCGTTTGGCGAGGTGCGTCCATTGATCGCCGGGCTATTGAAACCGACCGAGGCGCCGCCGATTCAAACCGCGGCCCTGGAGGCGGCTTCCGGGTTTGCCGACCACGGCGTCGCAGATCTCCTGTTGAGCTCCTGGCAGGGACTGAGCCCGAAGTCCCGCGCAGTCGCGGCGGAGACATTGCTTTCGCGGCGGGCCTGGTTGGCCAAACTGCTCGACGCCGTCGAGGCCGAGCACGTGAAGTCGTTCGAGATTGATCCCGCGCGCGTGCAGTTGCTCCGACAGCATCCGGACAAGCAGATCGTCGCGCGGGTCAACCGACTGTTCCTCGACGCCCGCAAGTCCCGGCAGGAGGTGGTCGAACGCTACCAGGCGGCCTTGAGACGCAAGGGCAATCCGAACTCGGGCAAGGCCCTGTTCCGCAGCGCCTGCGCCGCCTGCCATCAACTGGAGGGCGTCGGCAACGAAGTCGGCGCCGATTTGAAGGGCATTCGCCAACGCGGCATGGCCTCGGTGTTGCTGAACATTCTGGACCCCAATCGCGAGGTAAAACCGGAGTTCCTGGTCTACTCATTGGAGACCAAGGACGGTCGCATACTCGCCGGCATGATCGGCGCGGAAACGACCAATGACCTCACTCTCCGCCAGATCGACGGCTCCTCGATCGACGTCCGACGCACAGAAATCAAATCGCTGAAGAGCCTCGGCATGTCCTTTATGCCCGAGGGACTGGAGTTCACCCTCGACGTGCCCAAGATGGCGGATCTGCTCGCCTACCTGGATTCGGTTCAGTGAAGACGAACCGCATCACGCGCAACCGCGCTCGCGAGAGCGTGGACCACACCGGTCCGCGACAGCCTCCGCTTCATGCCCCAGTTCCACCTTCTCACGAAGGCGGCCACCTCCACGTCTCACGCGTAGCCGCGCTCGCGAGAGCGTGGACCACACCGGTCCGCGACAGCCTCCGCTTCATGCC
>CAZFLK010000378.1:0-2211 GCA_964519245.1 uncultured Verrucomicrobiota bacterium | reverse complement strand
CTTGGCCCCGCCCCGCCCCTCTGCTATCACTCGCCGCTCAATGTCCGAAGAAAACCCGCCAACCGCGCCCGCAAAGAAATCCAAGGGCGCCGTTTTTCTGCAACGCCTGATCAGCACGGTTGTGCTTTGGGCAATCGTCATCGCGGCGATGTTCTCCGGCAGCAAGACCGTCTCGGACTGGGTCTTCGTCGCCATCATGCTGACCCTGACTTGGACCGGCCTGATGGAGTTCTATGACATGACCGAGAAACGCGGACTCCGCGTCTTCAGGCAATGGGGCATTTTCGGCGGCCTGCTCCTGGTTGCCTCAACCTTCTTCTACCTGTCCATGGGCCTCGGCGAGGATGTCCGCATCGCGCCGGCAAAGGCCGGCGACTTCGAAACCAGCATCATCGTCGTCTGGGCGCTCGGCCTCTGCCTGCTCCAAGTGCGACACTACAATGAAAAGGACGCCTTCACCGCGCTTTGCACGACCTTCTTCGGCCTCATCTATGTGGCCTGGCTCCTGAACTTCATCCAGAAGATCAATTACTTCCCCTTCCCCGAGACCGCCGCCGCCAAGAGCGGCCCCTTCTACGTCCTCTACTTCATCCTCGTGACCAAGTTCAGTGACGTCGGCGGCTACTGCGCGGGATCGCTGTTCGGCCGCCACAAGGCCTGCCCGAACATCAGCCCCGGAAAAACCTGGGAAGGCTTCACCGGAGCCGTCCTCATCTCCATGGGAGCCAGCGTCGCCTTCGTCCACTTCCTGGGACACCAGATGCACGGCATGCAGTTGCTCCACGCCGTCATTCTCGGCGCCATTCTCGGCCTCGCCGCCATCGTCGGCGACCTGATCGAGTCGGTCTTCAAGCGAGGCTCCGGAGTCAAGGACTCGGGCTCCTATTTTCCTGGCATCGGCGGCATCCTCGACCTGTTGGACAGCCTCCTTTTCAACGCCCCCCTCATGTATCTCTATCTCCGTCATATCCTGACCGACTGAACAATGAAGAACGTCGTCCTTCTTGGCAGCACCGGATCCATCGGAACCAGCGCGTGCAAGGTCGCCGAAGACCTCCCCGAGCGCATCCGCCTGATCGGTCTGGCCGCCGGCCGCAATGACCAACTCCTCGCCGAACAGACCCGGCAGTTCAACCCGTCCGCCATTTCCATCACCGACGATGCCCGGGCCGACGGGCTGCGCGCGTCCTTTCCCGGCCTCGAGGTCCATTCCGGCGCCGACGGACTGATTCAACTCGCCACCATGCCGGAGGCGGACATCGTGCTGATCGCCATCGTCGGCACCGCCGGCCTGCAACCCGCGCTGGCCGCCATCCGCGCCGGCAAGGACATCGCCGTGGCCTCAAAGGAAATTCTCGTCATGGCCGGCGAAACCGTGATGAACGAAGCGCGTGAACACGGCGTCAAGATCCTCGCCGTCGACAGCGAACACTCCGCCATCTTTCAATGCCTCGACGGCAAGCCCGCCGACTCCGTGCGGAACCTCACCCTCACGGCTTCAGGCGGTCCCTTCCGAACAACGCCGGCGGAAGCATTCAAGGAGATCACGCTGGAGCGCGCCCTCAAACACCCGACCTGGGACATGGGGGCCAAGATCACCATTGATTCCGCGACCATGTTCAACAAGGGCCTCGAGATGATCGAGGCCCGCTGGCTGTTCGACATCGAGATGGACCGCGTGCAGGTCGTCGTGCATCCCCAAAGCGTCATCCACTCCATGGTCGAGTTCGTGGACGGCTCCATCATCGCGCAACTGTCCACCCCGGACATGTGCCTGCCGATCCAATACGCGCTCAACTACCCCGAACGGGCCGCCAGCGACCGCGTCCAGACCAGCCTGCCCAAATACGGCAGCCTGACCTTTGAGGAACCCGACCTCGAACGCTTTCCCGCCCTCAAGCACGCGCGCCACGCCGGCAATGTCGGCGGAACGATGCCCGCGGTCATGAACGCCGCCAACGAAGTCGCCGTCGACGCCTTCTGCAACCGGCAGATCACCTTCCTGCAGATCACCGAGACCGTTGCGGAAACGATGAAAAGCCATGAACTCGTGACGCATCCAACGCTCGATCAGATTCTTCAGGCGGATGCCTGGGCAAGGACGACCGCGGAGTCGGTGGTCCGCGATTTCGAGACCCGCGAATGATCGCGCGCCCAAATCCCTCCATCCCTCCATCCCTCCATCCCTCCATCCCTCCATCCCTCCATCCC
>CAZFLK010000377.1:0-2211 GCA_964519245.1 uncultured Verrucomicrobiota bacterium | reverse complement strand
GCGTGGTGATGTTCGCTTCGGCGGAGACCAGTTGATTGAAAAGATGCTCGGCGACGCCGCATTCGAACAGGCTCATGGGATAGTGCTGCTGCGTGTAGCGCGCCTTCTGGAACTG
Source organism: uncultured Verrucomicrobiota bacterium (assembly GCA_964519245.1). Taxonomy (GTDB): domain Bacteria; phylum Verrucomicrobiota; class Verrucomicrobiia; order Limisphaerales; family JAYPEY01; genus JAYPEY01. Next base: position 2,096 of record CAZFLK010000377.1, on the reverse strand, counting down.
CGGTGAGTCGGGGCCGCAGGTCTCGCGGTAGTAGTCCTCGATGCTCTTCGCGTATTCGTTGAAGAGGGGAGAACGCGGACCGCCGTAGAGTGCATCCCATTGCATAAGGCCGTTCGTCAGCATGCCGCCGATGTGTTGGTTGTGTTGCACGAGGAGCACGGTCAGCCCTTCGCGTGCGGCGCGGACGGCGCAGGCAATGCCGCCCGGCGTCCCACCGATCACCACCACGTCGTAGGTCTTGCCTTTCACTTCGGCGGCCGGAGTCGATTTCACCGGCTGGACTTTCAAAGGCTTGCGCCGGGGAGCGGCTGAAGGAGCAGGCTGCGCGGGGGGCTTGGTCCTGGCGTAGCCGGAAGGCCGCTCGCCGGCGCGTTCCTCGCGGGCGATCTCAACGGGAAGAATCTGCAGACCGTCCACGACCACGTAGCTGTCCGCGCCTTCATTGGAAACGGTGACGCGGACTTTTGCGCCGGCTTCGATACGGAAAACTCCCAGCGCGTTGGGAACACCGTCCTTGATCACCGGCTCGCGCTGGTTGATCCGAAAGGTCTTCTCCTCGCCAGCTCCGGTGACGGTGACTTTCGTCTTTGTCGACCGGTTGTCGTGCGGGGAATAGAGGAAGCGGATTTCGTAATCACCGGCCTTCGGAACAGTCGCGGTGAAAGTCGCGCTCTTCTTTCCGCGGTCGGTGTTTCCGTCGTGTCGATAATAGCCGCCGATCGGCGTGGGCTGCGCATTGCTGAGCATCCAGTCGCCCTGATACTCGGCCTTGTCGTCATCCATCACGATTCCCGGAAGACGGTCCGCTTTGACGATCTTCGGCTTCGAAGCCGTGGCAGGCGTCGACGATGCCGCAAGGATCTGACCATCCGCCAGCAGCCGCGCGCGGAGCTTCGCCTGATCCACGTTCTGCACGCTCGCATCAGCGTCGATCGCAAGGCAGGCGGCGGTGGCCGCGCTTTGGCTGCTGACCATGAAGACCGGCTCCATTCGGATACTGCCAAAAGCAGCGTGCGAGGCGGACAGCGCAAAGGTGACGAACAGGTTCTCGCACTCGGCGGCCTTCGGAACGATCGCTCCGTAGCCGATCGGCGCGGGCCTTCCACCGCCTCCGCCAAAGCCTTCGTTGTAGAGTTTTCCATCGTGATACACGCGGCGAACGGCGTGGATGTCCATCGGATACGTCGCCAGCGAGATGCCGTTCGGCGCGATCTCCCGATTGCGAATGTGATGCTCGGTCATCACAAAATCGCTGACCATCCGCCGCGCTTCGCGCACATAAATCTGATGCGGCCAGTTGCCGTTGTCGGTGAACTCGTCCTTCGGCAGACCGAAACGCGCCGTCTCCTCGCGCACGTTCGCAGGCACGCGCGGATCGGTGCGGAGAAAATGAAACAGGCCGCGCAGGTAATCCTCGTGCGCCTTCGCGATCCGCGCCCGGTCGTTTGCCGTCCCTTCCGGCCAGCCGTGCGCGCCGCCGAGCATGTCGGTCGAGATCGGCCAGCGGTTGTTGAAGTCAAACTTGCGGTTCGGCAGCGGGTCGTATTTGCAGAACGAACGCAACGTGAGCTTCCGGCCGCTCTTGGTCATTGCGACGACGTAACGCCCCAGCAATTCCCACTGCGCCGGATCGTAGTCCGCCGGCGGCTTCAGCGGCGCGCGATTCGCCGGATCGTCCGTCAGACAAAGCCGGAAGTTGTAGGACTGAATTCGCTTGTCCGCCGAGCCGACCGGCTCCGGCGCGCTCCCCGCGATCAACGGCAGCAACCCGCTCGACGGGTCACCGGCCTTCACGAAGGGATCCACCTTCACCGAGAAACGCCCCGACGACGGTCCATGCTCTGGCCCACGAACCCCGTTCATGGTCTCGTTGTATCGTTCGTTCGACTCACGGCCAACCGTGTAACTCACGCCCGCGAGCGCCATCAGGTCGCCCTCGTAAGTGGCGTCGATAAACATCTTCGCGGTTACCGCGCCGCCATTCTCAAGCTCGATTCGAACAATGCGCCTGCCGTCCTTCACTGCCGCCCGCGCCCGCGAATCCAGCAACACCTTCACTCCGGCCTCGCGGACCAGTTCATTGAAAGCCCGCTCCG
>CAZFLK010000376.1:0-2212 GCA_964519245.1 uncultured Verrucomicrobiota bacterium | reverse complement strand
GGTTCATGTCATGAAGCGTCCAGACGATGGGCACCCCCGGCGCGACATGGAGGAAAAACGTCCGATAGTCCAATAAATCCGCAACCCAGTGTATGTTGATCACATCGAAAGAAGACACCGCTTCCGCAAGCCCATAGCCTCTGGGATTTCGGTCCCCGGAAAACAACTCTGTCATCGGCGCGATCCGGCGGTTCCAAGCGCTCTTTCGACGCAGCACGACCCGCTGGCAAGCGGATCGAAATTTTCTGACCAGCCAACGCGATGCGTCAGACGTGAAACGAGACACTCCGTCGTCATCCGTATGCTTGCGCTCGACCACTGACCTTACTCAAGAAAAGCGATTCTAAGCGACCGGACCAACTTCGACCTCTGCGCTACCGTCTCGTCCTCGAAAGTCGAGCAAGTCTGCCCGCGACAAAGGGATTTGCTCATTATCCCGAAAACCAAGTCGAAGCGGTCGTCGTCAATCACTCAAGCGACATCGGCGGCCATTCGACGTCAAAGCGCCCAAAAAGATCGCGAGCTGCCTTCTGCAAGTCGTAGTCCAACTCGAGCCCTCCAGAAAATCCGGCAACTCGATGGTGTGATAGATATCGCAGTCGGCGAGGGACTCGATCCGCCGGGGAGCGGCGTAGGGATTCGGCGACTCCTCCCGCCTCGTTGTGGTTTCGTGTTGGCGACTGTTCTGACTCATCTTCTTTGTGAATCGACGATCCAGAGGCGACTCAAACGCCTCGGTCTGTATCCGGCGCGGGACAATCAAATTCATGCAATGGAAGCCCGTCGAGAATCCGAAGCTCCTCCTCCGGTCGAAGAAACGCGAGGTCTCCGCGCTCATCCCGCGCCTCGCGGAACCGGCCGGCGACAAACCCCTCCGCCGCCGTGCGCTCTGGAATGACATCCGGCTTCAAGGAACGCTTCACGAACCAAGCGTTGTTCCCCGCGCTGTTGCAGCCGACAAAGGCGTAACCCTTCCGCCCCCCCAACTGGCACAAGGCGTTCAACGACGCGCCATAGTAGATGCCGGAATGATGCGCCTCGGAGCGCAGGAACGCGGGATCGTAGGGAACGGCCACCGCGCGCTCGGGGCCGAAACGATGGTTGTACTCGACCACCACGATCGCGGGATCGACGACATCCATGGCCTCCCACACCCAGTAGTCGTTCCCGTCGATGTCGATCGACAACAAACCGATCCGCCCCGTGAACCCGCTGTCCCGGCACAAGTCGTTGATGTTCTCGCGGGTGATCATGGCGCGGACTGCCGTGAGATCGTGGCGCCAATGGTACATCTGCGCCTTGATGTGCGCGATGTGCCGCGAGGATGAATCCACCACCAACCCCCGCCAGTTGTCGTTCTCCATCAGGAAGCGACAGTTCGCCTCGGAGAAGTTCTCCACGCCGAATTCGACAAAGGTCTTGTTCCCGATGGGAACCGTTCGCGTCAGGTGGTGGGCGATCCCGTCGTCGCCAAACTGAGAGAACGCACGGAACTCCCGCTCGGCCAATCCGGCCGAGGCGTCCAACGACAGCGTCTGCCTGGCTTCGATCCTCCCCAGGGCCGTGACCAGGCGATCCAAACGCTCGTTCAGATCGGCAACCTTGTCCTCCAGGAATAGGAGATCCTTCATTCTTCGGGTTGCGCCGCGGATCTTCCGAATCAGCTTATACATGTTGTCTGCGTCAGGTCGAACACGCGGCTACGGTTGGAAACATTGCCGGCCTTGGCGGCCACGATGGCTGAAAGGCATCGAGCAACTCCCGCGCCGCCGTCGCCATGTCGCAGTCCGCCTCAGAGCCCTTCGGAAATCCCCACGCTGCCCGCCCCAAAGCCCAGGCGGGCTCGCGCCTGAAGGCTGCGCACAATCCCTTGGCAAATGCCTTCGGAGCCCAGCGCGCGACCGATCGTTGTAGGCGGAAAAGGTCCAAGTAGGCATGCAATCGGGGCCTGACCAGACGATCCCGCCAATCCCGGACGCGTTTCCAATCCGCCGGCAGCCCGGCATCCGCTTCTTTAATCACCCTCCGCAGTCCCTCCAACAACGCCTTCCTCGCATCCAGCGTCCAGTTTCTCGGCGTGGCTTGTGCGTCATGGACCCGCCAACTGACCAGCCTCTCGGGAAGGTAGGCGATGTTCGTGGCCAGCGAAGCCCGCAACGCCCATTCCGAATCCGCCACATAACCGACATCCGTCCGGAACAGTCCTGTGGAT
>CAZFLK010000375.1:0-2216 GCA_964519245.1 uncultured Verrucomicrobiota bacterium | reverse complement strand
GCCACCTGTTGCACGATGTCGAACACCTCCTGCATCGCCGGCGACTCACCCACGACACTCTCCATTCCAAACTTCTTGTCCAACTGCTTGTGCAGGGTCTCATTCTCGCTTTCCAGGGACCGACGCCGCAGCGCCCGGGCAATCCGAAGCTCCAATTCGTCAATTTGAAGCCGCCCCTTGGCAATGTAATCGTCCGCGCCTTTCTTCATCGCCTCCACGGCCACTTCCTCAGACCCATAGGCGGTCATCAGAATGCAGATGGGAGGATGATTCATGGCCTTGGCCCGCGTAATCAGCTTCATGCCGTCGTCACCCGGCATCCGTAGGTCCGAGAGAAGCACGTCAAAACGTTCCTTCGCCAGCAACTCCATCGCCACCCCGGCATCCTCGGCCACATAGACGTCGTATCGGTCCTCCAACGCCGCGCGCAACCCTTCCCGGGTCGTCTTCTCGTCGTCCGCAATCAGTATCGTCGCTGCTTCCATAATTGGCTTGTTCACTCCCCGCCCGACGACGCCGCGATCATTCGAGGCTGCGGCTCCCGCAACGGAATCCAGATTCGAAAGCTCGATCCGCTTCCGGTGTGGCTGCTCACGTCGATCAGGCCGTTGTGATCCCGAACAATCCGGTTCACGATCATCAGCCCCAGCCCCGTGCCCTTCTTCTTCGTCGTATAGTAGGGATCAAAAATTCGTTTCAGTTTCTCGTCGTCGATTCCACCCCCGGTATCGGAAACGGTGATCCAAACCCCGTCCTTGGCCGTTCCCGTTTGCAGGCACAACTCCCCGCCATTGGTCATGGCTTGAATCGCATTCTTCACCAGGTTCACCAACACCTGCTTCATCTGTTCGGAATCCATCCGCGCTTTTGGCAGCCGCCGCCGCAGCTTCAGCCGGATCCCGATCCCGCGGTTCTCAATCTCCGGTCCGAGCAGTTCCACGACCTCCTCTGCCACCCGGTTCAGCGAATGCGGATTCAGGTTCGGCTGCGAGGGACGCAACGCCTGCAGGAATTGCGTGATGATGTAGTCCAAACGGGTGATCTCCCCCTTGGCCACGTCGAGGTATCCGTCGAGCTTGGCAGCCAACTCCGAAAGGTCGCCCGGCGAAACCGAGTCCTCAATGCGCGCCGCATCTCCGATGCCGACCGGCGAACTACCCGCCCGCCGACGCAGCTTCCCGACTTCCCGCTCCATCAACTGCAGATGGATGTGCAACGCATTGAGCGGATTCCCGATCTCGTGAGCCACGCTCGCTGCCAGCAGCGTCAAGGTCTGGACGCGTTCACTCTCTATGGTCTCAAAGGTCTTCTGTCGGGCCTCGGTGGCGTCATGCAGGATCAAGGCCCAACCCGAGGCGCCGCTCTTCTCCGCGTCCAACGGAGACGCATACAATCGCAGAAACCTGCGTTTCGGATACGTGACCTCCAACTCCCGCCGAACCGTCCGATCCCCCGCTTCCCACGCCTTGGAGAATTCCGACCAATCCAAATCTGGAAGATGCCTCTTGATCGGATCCCCCTCCGCCGCATCCGGTTGCAACCCCAACAACTCGGTGATCGCGTGATTGTAATAACTGATCCGCCGCTTGGCGTCGATGACCAGGACCCCGTCCTCAATCGTGTTGAACAAGGTCTCCAAGAACTCCCGCTCCCGCGTCAGTCGCTGCACAACGGTCTGCAGTCCGTCCGCATCCAACCGATCAATCCGGCCCAGGATCTTGTCGAGGAAACTGGATTTCGGCGGGGTCATTTCAATGGCTTAAACTGCGTCATAATGACCCGTTGAAAGTAGCTCAAACGAGCGAGTTCGCAAGTGATATCTTGCGCCATTATGACGCAGGGAATATTTCACCCTCCGCCGTTGACCAATCCGAGTCTCGGCCTGGCGGCAAAGGCAAAGCCCTGAATCCACGTGCAGGAGCCAACTGCCCAGTGGCGGGATGAAGATCAAGGACTGGAACGAAACGTCACCTTGCGAAACTTCACTCCCGAATTGCCCCAGGAGTAGAAACCGATCGTGCCGGAGGCATGGGTCGAATCCGTCACTTCGAAGTCCTTTGCGCCATCGAAATAGCCGGTGATCCTTGCACCTTTGAAGACGAGTTTCACCGTGTGCCACTGTCGGCGTTGAAAGCCGCCGGCCTTGGAGTCCAGGACTTCGTAGCGTTCCCCTTGCTTGACCGCCAAGGAGCGGAAGGGGCGTTGATTGTGCGTGG
>CAZFLK010000374.1:0-2234 GCA_964519245.1 uncultured Verrucomicrobiota bacterium | reverse complement strand
CCAACGCTCTGGGGCCCTACGTGGAATACAATCTCCCGGTTCCGGCAAACTCGGAACAGGAGCTGAACCTGGAGTATTTCAGCCAGGACCGGAAGGCCTTCACTCCCGGGCTCAAGCTGGAACTGCTGAACCAGGCCCGGACGATCGAGACGCCCGCGTCGTCGAGGCAGATCTCCGTTCAGGGATTCCGGGGCTACAACCCCGTCACGGGGCGGACGAAGTTCTATGTGGAGTTTCCGACGGAGGCCGGATTGACCTATGTGGTGCAGTATCGGGATACCATGACGCCGGGCCCCGGTTCGGAGTGGAAGACCTCGCCCGTCTCGATTCCCGGAACAGGACAACGACTGCACTGGCTCGACGAGGGCGCGCCAAACACCGATAGCCCTCCGGGCGCGACCCGCTTCTATCGTGTGTTGGTCGTCGAACAACCCTGACCCGACATGATCATGCATCTCAAAGCACAACACATCTTCCTCTCGGCAGTTCTGTTGGCCGGCGCCGCGCAGGCGCAGGAACGCGGCAGATCCCGGCATCAATTCGGAATCCAGGTTCCGATCTGGTTCAACGCCAAGGCGAGCTTTTCGGCGCGTCCGGCGACGAATCCGGGGCCGGATGACGGAAGTCCCGTGACAGATCGATTCTATGACGACGGATTCAACCGGGTCGATTCCACCGGCAACGCGGTCTCGCCCGCGCCGCCCGCGAACTACTCGTTTCCGCGGACATCGTTCTTTGGATACGTGAGCGACGCTCAGGCGACCAGCATTCCCGGGGTCACGCCCGCGACGGATCCGGATCCGGCCCTGACAGGCGGAACCTTGGCTCTCCACAGCGTTGCCATCAACGGCGGCGAATACACCCGGCCTTTCTCCCAGAAGGCATTGCCTGGCATCGAGTTCTTCTATCGTTACGACTGGCTGGAAAAGAAGAACTGGTCGGTGGATCTGGAGGCGGGCGTTTCTTATCAGCACGCGGACTGGGAACAGTCCGGGGCGGTCGGAGCGACCGCCAACGTGTTGACGGACGTGTTTGGGTTGGGCGGCGTTGTGCTGCCTGCGGGGACGGCGCCCTACAGCGGGCTCTTCGCGAACACGATCCCCGGTGCGCCGGTGATTGGCAGCGCTCCTTCCCGGACGCAGACAACGGCGCCCGCGACCGTGACCGGGCAGCGGAATCTGAGATTGGATACGCTTAATCTTCGGTTGGGGCCGTCCTTGGAATGGCGGTTTTCCGAGCGTTGGCGGGCGCAGGCCTTGGTCGGGGTCGCATTCGGATGGTCGCACAGCCGATTTGATTTCAATGACAGCGTCACCGTGGCTGACCCGACGGTCCCGACCTTGAACCAGTCGGGATCGGGCAGCGGTTCTCGTGTCTGGGTGGGCGCCTACACCGCGGCGCGCCTGGAACGCAAGCTCTTCAGGAAATGGGAGGCGCACGTCGAGGTCCGCCGAATCTGGCAGGAGAGCTTTCAACAGGATGCCGGTCTCCGTTCCGCCAGGATCGACTCCGCCAAGGGGTTCGGGGCGGCGATCGGGCTGAGTCGGCGGTTTTGAGCTCAAACCGTGATCATCGGTCACCCATTTTCATCGATCCTCGTCGCGCAAGAAACCCACAATGCGCCTTGACCTGGGTTCGGTTGCCGCGTAGTTAGCCCGCCTTGATTTGAATACATGGCGCGTGACGCCGTCTTCAATTCCGACTGATCCGGGCATCCCGCCCTGAACGGTCCCGCTTCGAAAGTTGCAGCTCGTTTTGCTCAAAGTCCGGCGGACGGAGAATTCGACATACGCCGGACAGAAAGAAAAACACATGAGCGCAGATCGCACGCGCGCCGGAGATTCCGGCGGCAACAATCGTTCGTTTTCCAACGCGAACAACTCCAGTTCCAATTCCGGTTCACGCCGTCGTCGTCGGAGGCCCAACTGGAAGAAACGTTCAAAATCCGGACAGGGGCGGCCGGGGCAGGACGATTCGAGCAAACTGCACGAACAGGGCGAGTGGTCTCCCGGTCGAGGCTTTCAGAAGACCAGTCCCGCTGCTTCCAGACAGGAGGGCAGGTCGAACGCCGCCGCCAATTCCATACCTGCCGCTGCGCCAAGGAACGCCGCCGCGCCCCTGCCTGCGGGCGAAAACGCATTTGGGTTGCTGATTCCCGAGATACGCCAGGCCTTGGCCGACACCGGTTACGTCACCCCGACGCCGGTGCAGGCGCAGTGCATTCCCCATTTGTT
>CAZFLK010000373.1:0-2234 GCA_964519245.1 uncultured Verrucomicrobiota bacterium | reverse complement strand
GAACTGAACGGCGTCGGTGATGACGTGGCCGGTGGTGTCCCGGTTGGAGATGGTGACCGCTGCGGGTTTGTCGGCAGAGAAGTTGAAGATGCCGATGGGGTGGAAGACGCCTTGGATGTCAGGGCGTTGGCGCTGGTTCACGCGAACGGTGGTTGAGCCGGTGGCGTGCTCGACTGTGACCGGGACCGCGGTGTCGCGGTTCTGGTAGGCGGAATAGGTGATGAGGACTTCGTAGCGGCCGGGCTTGAGACTGGTTTCGAAGCGAGCGGAAAGATCTCCTTTCGCGACAGCGCCGTCGTGACGATAGCCGGACTCGACGTAGGGGCGGGTGGAACTACTGGCTGTCCAGTCGCCGGTGAAAACGGCGTCGGTGTCGTCGATGACCACGCCGGGCAGCGAGGCCTTGGAAAGGTCGATGCTTGGTTGCGCGCCCTTGGGCAACTCCAGGACCTGACCATCGAGCTCGAGGCGTTCGCGGAGTCTGGCGTAAGGAACGTCCTGCACGGGGATGTCGCGGTCGATGGCGAGGGCGGCGGCGGTGGCGGCGGATTGGCCGAGGATCATGAATACGGGCTCCATGCGGATGGAGCCATAGGCGGCGTGAGAGGCGGAGAGGCAGACCGGGACGAAGAGGTTTTCGGCCTCGCCGCGCTTGGGAATGATGGAACGGTAGCTGATGAGGTAGGGGCCGCCCGGGGAGACCTGGACGTCGCCCTCATCCTGCGCAAAGCCGTCCTTGGTCACGTAGCGCTGCACGTTGTGGGAATCCATGTTGTAGGAGCCCATGCCGACAGGATCCTCGCAGATGCGCGTTCGGCGGCAGTCATGTTCGGTGGCGACATAGTCGCTGACCATGCGCCGAGCCTCCCGGATGTAGAGCTGATGCGGCCAATTGTCGTTGTCGGTGAACTCATCGGCGGCGAGTCCCCACCGGGCCATGTCGTCGCGGATCTTCTGCGGGACGCGGGGATGATTGGCCAGGGTCCACATGAGTCCCATCTGATAGACCTCGTGTTCCTTGATGATGGCCTCGCGGGTGGCGTAGTCAGCTTCGGGATACTCGTAGTTCATCCCGATGTTGTCGGTGGAGAAGGCGCGGTTGTTGTTCGTGTCGGTCTTGCGGTTCGGCATCATTGAGGGCGCGAGGGGGATATGGGGATCGCCGGCCTCGAAGTTGCGGAGCAGCAGTTCGTAGCGACGTTCGTCGTAGCCTTGAGGTTTGGGGAAGGGAACGCGGTTTTCCGGGTGATTGGACATGCACATGCGGAAGCAGTAGGCCTGCACGCGGTGATCGCCGGCGCCTTCCTTGCCGGGGCCGTCATTGTGAATTCCGGGGAGCAGTCCGCTGGCGGGATCGCCAGGTTTGATCCAGGGATCGACGTCGACGATAAAACGGTGGTTCTTGACGTTGTGCTTGGTCTGCACGCCGTTGAGATTCTCTCCGTAGGTCGCGTTGCTTTCCCGGCCGACGGTGAAGCTGACGCCGGCGGCGGCCATGAGGTCGCCTTCATAGGTGGCGTCGATAAACATGCTTCCTTCGTAGGTCTCGCCCGATTCCATGGTGATTGAGACGATGCGTTGGCCCGCCATCTTGACGCCGGATTCGCGGTTCAGGCGTTGGCGCTTCACGACGGGGATGTTCTTCAGATAGAGCATCTTGTTGAAGACCGCCTCGGCCACGGAAGGGGAGAATGTCCACATGGCGTCGTCGTTGGGACGGTAGCGTTTGTAGTCGCCCGGGTTCTCGAATTTCCAGGCGGAGGGTTTGTCGTAGAATTTCTTGATCTCCCGGTAGAACTCGCGTGAGACGCCGCCGATGACGGACTTGTTGCCGGTGTCGGTTTGCCCGAGTCCGCCGCTGGTGAGTCCGCCGATGTGATCGCCCTGTTCGATGATGATGGCGGACTTGCCCAAACGCGCGGCCTGCACGGCGGCGGCGACTCCAGCGGAGGAGCCCCCGTAGACGACGAGGTCGAAGGATTGGGCCGAGGCGATGGAGGCCCAGAAGAATGCGGTGAGGCGGAGGAGGGCAAGGGTGAGGCGTTTCATAGATCAAGGATTGTTAAACGGGCGCTTGATTAGTCAACGCAACTTTCCCGCCGATTGGGGGCTTGGGCGCGATTGAGAATGGGTGGCGCCATGCCAAGTCCCAAAGACACGAAAAGAGGTCTTCCTGCTCACAGCGTCGGCTATGGTTCACCTGCAGCGCTTTCCCTTCGCCGCTTTCACCCCTG
>CAZFLK010000372.1:0-2266 GCA_964519245.1 uncultured Verrucomicrobiota bacterium | reverse complement strand
CCGGGCTACGGCTCGGCAGGCCAGCCTTGAGAAAGGTTAAAGGAGAATGACGATGTTTTATTACGTTTATATCCTGCGGTCGGAGATTGTCCCGACATGCCACTTCACAGGATTCACGACGAATTTGGAGGAAAGGCTCAAGCAGCCTGACTCGGGAGGCGTTCTTCCGTTCCATTGTTTGACTCCCGTCCGGGAAACTTCTATTCCTTTCGTCCGACGATAGATCGAACGAACACTTTTAGAACGAATCCATCATGGGCCTATTCAGCAAACCGACCCTCATCATTCTCGACGTGCAAAACGACTTCGTTCCCGGCGGAGCGCTGACGGTGCCGAAGGGCGACGAAGTGGTTGGCTACATCAATGGCATTCAGGACAAGTACAAGAACATTGTCGCCACGAAGGACTGGCATCCGCCGAAGCATTGCAGTTTTGTTTCGGCGCATCCGGGGACTCATCCGGGCGACCGCGTTGAACTCGAGGGCATGTCGCAGGTGGTCTGGCCCGATCATTGTGTGCAGAACACGGAGGGCGCGGAATACGCCAAGGGCTTGGAAACCGACAAGATCGAGAAGGTGTTTGAAAAGGGCGTCAATCCGCGGATCGACAGCTACAGTGGTTTTTACGACAACAACTTCGGGCGCGCCACAGGGTTGGAGGACTACCTGAAGGAGAACAAGGTGAAGGACGTGCATCTCGTGGGGCTAGCCACGGACTACACGGTCAAGTTCACCGCGTTGGACTGCGTCAAGGAAGGCTTTGGCACGACCGTCCTGCTGGGCGGTTGTCGGGCATTGGATCCCAAGACCGAGGAGGAAGCCATAGCCGAGATGAAGCGGGCCGGGGTCAAGATCAAGTAGCCTGCGGCGCAAGTTCATTTACCCCATGAGCTCTCCCGACTCCGAGCTTTCAGTTGGCGGGGTTCTGCCGGTTTTTCAGACTCCCTACCACGAAGACGAGACGATCGATTTCGCGACGTTGGAGCGGGAGATAGATTGGCTCTTTGAGCGGGGGAGCGATGGGATCGTGATGGCCATGGTCTCGGAGGTTCTCCGGCTCTCCAGTGAGGAACGGGATGAACTGGCGAAGCGGGCCTGCCGGGCCTCCGCGGGAAGGGGGACATCCGTCATCAGCGTCGGGGCGGAATCGACGGCGGTGAGTGTTCGGCATGCTTGTCATGCTCAGGACGTCGGGGCCGACGCCGTGATGGCGATTCCTCCTGTGGCCGTGGCGCTGCCGGAGTCCGAGTTGTTCGCCTATTACAGCCGGTTGGTCGAGGCGATCGAGATACCGGTCATCGTGCAGGACGCGAGCGGCTATGTGGGGCGGCCGATGTCGATCGAGATGCAGGCAAACCTGCTCAGGGAGTTTGGACCGGAGCGGGTGATGTACAAGCCGGAGTCGGAACCGATTGGACCTCGATTGACGGAGCTTCACGAGGCGACCGGGGGGCAAGCCGCGGTGTTTGAGGGGACGGGCGGGATTGCCTTGGTCGATTCCTACCGTCGCGGCGTGACCGGAACCATCCCGGGCGCGGATCTGATCCAGGCCTTGGTTCCGCTGTGGCGGGCATTGGAAACGGGCGATGAGGCGAAGGCCTGCGCCATTCACGAACCGTTGGCGGACTTGGTTGGTTTGCAGAAGAGCCTCGACGCCTTTCTCGCGGTCGAGAAGCATCTGCTCGTGCGGCAGGGCATCTTCAAGAGTGAGATTGTGCGCGGTCCGGTGGGGTTCAGGTTGACGGACGAACTGCGGGCCCGGGTGGACGCGGCGTTCGATCGTTTGCTGGAGGCGGCGGGGTGATGGCAAGATCCCAAATTCGGGATTTGGAGCTTCGCCCCAGAACGCCTCTGCTTGTCCACATTAAACGCCAAAGATGATCGTCGACGTTCACAGCCACGCCTGGCAGTTTCCGGATCACTTCGGGGAGGATTTTCTGGCTCAGGCGCAGCGCGCTCGCGCGGGGCAACCGGTGGATTTGACTGTCACCTTGGAGGCTTATCGCGCCGCGGCGCCGGATCCCGCATTGACTGATTTGCGCACGATTGTTTTTGGCGGCAAGGCCAGGCTCAGCGGCATGTGGGTGGACGATCGATATGTCGCCGACTATGTTGCGCAGGATCCTGAAAGGTTGATTGGATTCCTTTCCGTGGATCCGACGCAGGATGGTTGGCGGGAGGAACTGGAACACGGGCATCAGGAGTTGGGGCTTCGCGGGATCAAACTGCTGCCGATGTACGCGGGTTTCGGTCCGGACGAGGAGCGC
>CAZFLK010000371.1:0-2274 GCA_964519245.1 uncultured Verrucomicrobiota bacterium | reverse complement strand
TTTGTCCGGCCGCCTGACCATCCGCGAACAATTCAGCGATGTCCTCAGCCTGTTGCCCGGATCCTTCGAATCGGGGATTCCGTTCACGGTTGAGTATCAGACCGCCCCCCTGCCCTCCGTTGGAGTCCAACTCGTCGAGGATCGCATTCCGCCGAACTGGACCGCCGCCTCGATCAGTCACGGCGGAGAATTTGACGACGCCAACCGAAAGATCAAATGGGGGCCCTTTTTCGACAACACACCCCGCCTGCTGAGCGTGCTGCTCACCCCTCCGGCCAACGCCGCCGGGACATTTCTGTTCCATGGAACCGCAACCTTTGACGACAATGACGCTCCGATTTCCGGCCAGCGGCAAACAACGGCGCAGGAAAACGAGATCCTCAGTGACATGATCCCCGCTTTCGTCCCTGGCGCGACGCTGACCATCACCAACACCGTCCACCCGGTTGCCACCGTTCGCGTCCATCTCGTAGAGGACCGCCCTCCCCGCGGCTGGCAGGTCGGAGCCATCAGTCACAACGGCGTTTTCGACTTCACCTCCCGCAGCGTCAAATGGGGGCCCTTCTTCAACAGCCTGCCCCGGGAACTGACCTACGAGGCGACCTCCCCGTTGTCCGCAACGAGCGCGGCCTCATTCTCCGGACAAGGTTCCTTTGACGACCGGTTGACCGTGATCCACGGCGTCCGCCAAACCCGCGCCGACAGCAATCTCGCGGTCAATGAGGTTGTGCGATCGCTTCCGACCGAAACCCGCATCCGTCAGACGATCGTTGTGACCAACACGGCCGGACTCGACGCCAACGCCGCAGTCTACGCCGTTGAAGACCAACCGCCCGCAGGTTGGGCGGTCGGAGCCATCAGCCATGGAGGCGTTCACGACGCCGCCAACACCAAGATCAAGTGGGGGCCCTTCTTCGACAATCTGCGCCGCGACCTGACCTACGAATTGACCGTTCCCGTCATCGCCCCCGCCGACCATGCCTTTGCCGGGGTTGCCTCCATCGGGGCCGAAGCCAAGCCAATCATTGGTTTACAGTCCATCACCGTGTTGCCCAACGCAGCGCCGACGCCGGACGACCAGTCCGTGGAAACCATGGAGGACGTCGACCTCATGATCACGCTGACCGCTTCGGACCCGGACGGCGAAGCGCCAACCTACTCACTGACCAGTCTCCCCTCGCACGGAACGCTGAGTGGCGCGCCTCCAGCCATCACCTACCACCCGCTCCCGAACTACAACGGTCCGGATTCCTTCACCTTCACCGCCGCCGATCACGAACTGACCTCCGCGGACGCCACGATCGCCATCACCGTCACTCCGGTGAATGATCCCCCGATCGCCAATGATGACGCAGCTACCGTCAATCGAGGCGAGGCCGTGCTTGTCCCGGCGCTCGACAATGATTCCGATATCGATCTCCCGGGCGACACCCTGTCGATCGTCCAGGTCACTCAAGGCGCCCATGGTTCCGTCGCCTTCACACCCTCCAATATCACCTACCAGCACGACGACACGGCGACCGGCTCGGACCACTTCACTTACACCGTAAGCGATGGCGCCGGAGGTTCCAGAACGGCCACCGTTACGATCACCATCACCAGCGTTGATATCAACCATCCTCCGACGCTGACGACGATCGCGACGCTCACTGGAGCCCAGCAGGACACGCCCTTCACCATCACGCACGCGCTCTTGTCCGCCGCGGGCAACGCCGCCGATGTCGATCCAGGGGACGCGATTTCCTTCCGCATCGAGCGCCTGTCCAGCGGAAGCCTCTCCGTCGCGACCGGTTCGGTCATTGGCGCCGGACAGGAATTCACCTGGACGCCGACGTCGGGAGTCTTTGGCCTGGCAATCCCCGCGTTCACCTTAGTCGCCACGGATGACGATCTCGCAATTTCCTCGCCTTCGGTTCCGGTCTCCATCGATGTCGCCCAGGCGCCCCCCTCGCTTGCCATCGCGGCCATCAACGCAATACAACCGGAGGGCGATTCGGGAACAACCATCTTCAGCTTCATGGTGACCCGCGAAGGCGACGTGTCTGGAGAAACGACGGTGCAATATGCAGTCTCCGGAAAAGCCCCAAATCCAGCAGGGTCGTCCGATTTCGCGGGAGCCGTCTTTCCCGGCGGCATTCTGACATTCCCCCCCTCGTCCACGTCTCAGCCACTGAGTATCGCCGTTCAAGGAGACACTCAGGCGGAGTCCTCCGAAACCTTCGAAATCCCGCTGTCGAACCCTGACTACATGGCTCCGGAGATTTGGAAGCATCA
>CAZFLK010000370.1:0-2281 GCA_964519245.1 uncultured Verrucomicrobiota bacterium | reverse complement strand
CCCAAGCCGGCGTGACCGCCGCCGGCCGCAATGCCGAAGGCCAGTCCGCGGTTCCCGCTGACGTCGCCTCCGCCAATGTCGTTGCCGTCTCCGCCGGCAAGCGTCATAGCGTCGCCTTGCTGGCCGATGGCTCCGTCCGCGCCTGGGGGCAGGAATCCAACGACAAGATCGCCGTTCCTTCCGGCTTGCGGGCCATCGCGATCGACGCGGGCGCCTACCACACCCTCGCAGTGACGACCGACGGCCAAGTCACCGGCTGGGGCTTCAACGGCTCCGGCATCCTGAATATCCCCTCCAGCCTCACCGACGGCTCCTCCCGCGCCATCGCGGTGGCCGCCGGCGACTACCACAGCCTGGCCTTGAAGGCCGACGGCACCGTGGTGGGTTGGGGCTCCAATGCGGGCGGCCGCGCGGTGCCCCCCTTTGGTTTGGCCGGCGTGGTCGGCATCGCCGCCGGCGGCGCGCACAGCCTGGCGGTCAAGAACGACGGATCCGTCGTCGCCTGGGGCGTAAACAACTACGGCCAATGCGATGTGCCCGCCGGGTTGAGCGGTGTCGTCGAGGTAGCCGCCGGCCTGAGCCACAGCGTGGCCTTGAAGAGCGACGGCTCGGTCGTGAGCTGGGGCCGCGGCACGGAAGGGCAGGCCGCAGGCATCTCGGGCGCGATCGCAATTGACGCCGGCGACTACCACACCGTGGCGGTGACGGTCTCCGGCACGGTCGTTTCGGCCGGCGACAACGGCTCCGGCCAGCGCAATCTCCCGACCGGCGCGGGCGTCTCGGCCGCCTCGGCGGGCGGTCAGCACACCCTCGTGGTGACGGGCGACGGCCCGGTGATCACGGCCCAGCCGCAGACGCAGACCGTCCTGCCGGGCTCGAACGTTACGCTCACGGTCGCCGCCAACAATGCGGACAGCTACCAGTGGTATTTCAACAACGCCGCCATCGACGGCGCGACTTCGGCCACCCTCGATCTCGCGGGCGTCTCCCACGCCAATGCCGGCTCCTACAGTGTTTCGGTCAGCGGCACGGGCGGTTCGACCTGGAGCCAGGACGCCCTGGTGATCGTGCGCGCCCTGCAGCGCATCGCGCCCCCCGAGATCCTCGCCAACGGCAATGTCCGCGTCACCTTTGGCGACTCCCTCGGCGCGGCGCTGGCCTACGGCGCGCAGACCCGCTTCACGGTCCAGGCCAGCCACGACCTCGAAACCTGGTTCGAAACCGGCCTCGACCTGAGCTGGAACAACGGCGCTGTGCAGATGGAAGACGCCATCGACACCCAATCGCCGGCGAAGTTCTACCGCGTGGTGGAGAAGTGATCTGAACGCGGAATTGGGAACGCGGAAGGCGAAAGAATGCTGAATACTGGCTGATTGCAAAGGACCACTGATTACTGATTACTGATTACTGACCACCGTGAACCTCCTCCACGACAAGATGCCCGCAACGCCGTCCCCGATGAAGTGGACGCGTCAGCGCTATGATCGGGGCATTGAGCTGGGCGTGTTTACCACCGAGGACAGGATCGAGTTGCTCGACGGCATCATTTTCGATCACGACCAGCCTCCGCTGGGCGTGGTGAAGGGGCTTCACCTGCTCGAGCCGCCCAAACCGATGAAGTGGACCAGGGCGCGCTATGACGAATGCGTCGCCAAGGGCATACTCACCACGGAGGACAAGGTCGAACTGCTGGATGGAGAAATACTGGAAATGTCGCCTCAACAGACGCTTCACGCAGTCGCAGTCACGCTGACACAGGATAAACTCAACGCTTCGTTTGGAGCGGGGCATGTCATCCGCGTCCAACTCCCCTTCGTGCTCGACGACGGCTCCGAACCCGAGCCGGACATCGCGGTCGTGGTCGGCGGCCCCCGGGATTACCTGGTAGCCCATCCCTCCAAGGCCGAACTCATCGTGGAAGTCGCCGAATCCTCCCTCACGCTCGACTGCGGCCGCAAACTCGCGGCCTACGCCCGCAACGGCGTCCCCGAATACTGGATCGTCAACCTCCTCGATCGTCAGATCGAGATCTGCCGGAAACCGGAATCGACTGCGGATGGCGCGGATTACACGGAGAAGCAAACCATCCGCTCCGGCGAATCCATCGCGCCATTGGCCCAACCCGACCAAACCATCGCCGCCGACGACCTGCTGCCCTGAAGCGGGACTGAACACCGGCCACCTGCCACGGATGGACACGGAAACACACGGAATTGAAAGCAGCGCCTCCGAAGCCGCGACAGCGTCTTGGACTGCGGCGCTGTGCGCCGCTTTGCAGCGC
>CAZFLK010000369.1:0-2286 GCA_964519245.1 uncultured Verrucomicrobiota bacterium | reverse complement strand
ATCCCCTCCTAAAATGAAGCTTTCTCGAGAAAACCACGACGAAACGCGCCTTGGCGCCCTCGCCGCTTAGGGGCGGAGCGCAAGCATGAGTTTCAATCCCTTTGCCTCCAACATTGCCGTCTCCTCAAACCCAAACGACCCACCGCAATGAAAGTAGCCATCGTTTACAACCGCGACAGCAAACGCGTCATCAATCTCTTCGGCGTTCCCAACCAGGAACACTACGGCCTGAAGTCCATCGAACGCATCACCCGGGCCCTGGAAGCCGGCGGACATCAGGTCAAGGCCTTCGAGGGCGACAAGGACCTGATCGACAACCTCGAGGAGTTCATGCCGAAGGTCGTGAAGGGCGAACGCCCCGGAATGGTCTTCAATCTCTCCTACGGCATCCAAGGCCAGGCCCGCTACACGCACGTTCCCGGCATGCTTGAGATGATCGGTCTGCCCTACGTGGGTTCCGGTCCGTTGGCCCACTCGCTCGCCCTCGACAAGGTCGTTTCGAAGATGATCTTCCGCCAGCACGGCATTTCCACCCCCGACTTCGCCGTGCTGGACGAACCCGGATTCGCAACCCCGGACCTCGAGTATCCGCTGATCGTCAAACCCAAGAACGAGGCCGTCTCCTTCGGCATCAAGATCGTCAACAACGAGGCCGAACTGCGCGCCGGCGCCGACGCCATCTTCAGAAAATTTGCCCAACCGGTCCTGGTCGAACGCTATATCGAGGGACGCGAAATCAATGTCGGCCTTCTGGGCAACAATCCTCCCGAAGCCCTGCCCCCGGCGGAACTCAAGTTCGGCGAGGGCGGCCCGAACATCTACACTTACAACGACAAGACCCGCAAATCCGGCCGCGAAATCACGGTGAACTGCCCCGCCGAGCTCACTGAGGAACAAGCCGCCAAAGCCCGACACCTCGCCCTTCGCGCCTTCACCGTGCTGGGATGTTTCGACTGCGCCCGCGTCGACATGCGGATGGATGAAGCCGGCGTGCTCTATATCCTCGAGGTCAACAGCCTGCCCAGCCTCGGCGAACATGGCTCCTATATCGAAGGCGCATCCAAGGAAGGCCTCGATTTCGCGGGCTTGGTGAACCGCCTCGTCGAGGTCGCCGCCGCCCGCTACTTCGGCACGCCCAACCCGCCCGACCTGACATCGCAACGGCGAACTCCCGCCGAAAAGATCTTCCATTTCGTGACCCAGCGGAGGGACGACCTCGAGAAGCATGTCCAACGTTGGACACGCCGACGCAGCCACACCTCCGATCCGGTCGGATTGCGCGCCGCTTCCAAGGAACTCGACGAACAGTACCGGGAGATTGGACTGAAACCGGTCGAGGCGCTCACCGACAAACGCGTCGCCTGGACCTGGCAAACCCCGGCCGGATTCAAAGATGGAACGCTGCTGCTGCACCATCTCGACGTGCCCTTCTCGCCATCCGCGGAGACTTCGATGTTTCGCCGCGATCCGGAATGGCTCCATGGCGAGGGCATCGGCTCCTCACGGGCCCCGCTCGCTTCACTGCAATTCGCCCTGCGCGCACTCAAACATGCCCGCCGCCTCCGCAACTCAAAGATCGGCGTGCTTTGCTATGCGGATGAGGGCCGCGACGGACGCTACTCACATGAACTCATTGAAAGGGCGGCCGCACAGGCCAAGAACGTCATCGTCCTCCGCCCCGGCAACGTCGGCGACCAGGTCGTGACAGCCCGCCGCGGGCAACGCCGCTACCAGTTGACCGTAGAAGGCAAACCCGTCCGCCTCGGCAAGGCGACACAACGAACCGAGGTCCTGAGGTGGCTCTTCGCCAAGCTGGAGGCCTGCTCGAAACTCTCCTCCCGCAAGGATCGCATCGCCGTCTCCCCCTTGGAGGTTTCGGCCCATCACCTTCCCATGCTGCTGCCTCACCGCGCGACTTCCATGTTGCTGATCACCTACCCCGACAACCAGATCGCCAACCGGATCGAGCAGGAAATGCGCGCCATTCTCGCAGACAAGCGCGTCAAGTGGGAGCTGGAGATGATCTCCGATCGTCCCGCCATGCGCGACCGACGACGTAATGCCCGTCTGCTCAACTCGCTCCAGAAAGTGGCGTCCGACTGGGAAATCCCGGTCGCGCGTGAGTCGTCCGTCTGGCCGTCGGTCGCGGGTCTCGCTCCAGCGTCGACCAGTGTGCTGTGCGGCATGGGCCCGGTGGCCCGGGACCTCTACACGCCCAACGAAGCCGTCAACCGAACCAGCCTCGTCCAGCGGACGCTGCTGCTCGCCCAACTGCTCAACGAACAG
>CAZFLK010000368.1:0-2290 GCA_964519245.1 uncultured Verrucomicrobiota bacterium | reverse complement strand
GGAACCGCGGACTGGCCTTCGGCATTGCGGCCGGCGGCGGTCACGCCGGCTTGGGCGGTTCCAGCAACCGCGAGGGTGAATACGGCGGCGAAAAGGATCTTCTTCATCTTGGCGCTATGAGGTCGGTTGGAAAGTCGGTTTGGTGAAACAATGGAATCCTGGAGGCTCGGAGTCTTGGTGGCCGATCGTTGCCGGATCAGCGGTGAAGTCACCAACGGATGGCGAGAGCCCAACGGCGCAAGCGGGTTGCGGCGCTAGGAAGGTCGTCATGAGCCCCCCGTTCCAGACGTCATTAAATCGGCTCGCGCGCGAAGACCGGAGGGGCGTTCTTGTGGACGGAATAGGCGACAACCGCAGGAATAACGGCCTTCTTAGCCGCCCCCTTGAGGAATTTTCGCCTCGATTTCAAGTTTTCAACCTTCAGCTTTTTCATGCTGTGTATCTTTTGTTCCCAATGCCTCGACACCTTTATCGAATTACGACATCGGGTGCAAGTTTTTCGATCCGTGGCGTTGGGCGTTCTACGTTACGTTTAAGTCACGGCTGCGTGACGTTGAGCGATGGACACGTTCCTGTCGCCAACGCGAGGTTCCAAAACTTGGTCTGCGTTCGATCCGGAAGTGAGTTTTCGAATGCCCCCTTCGGCTCGAGCGTTTGGAGTTCCGCCTTTAGGCGGCTCAACCTCCAACGTCGAGACGCGTTCAGCAGCTGACCGGCCTCGAGCCGGGCGTTATCCCAACCCGACAACCTGCTCTACGCCTCCCCGCCTAAAGGCGGAACTCCAAGCGATGGACGCGCTTCTGCCGGCAACGCCGGATTCCAATACTTGGCCTTCCTCCGACCCGAACGTGGGCCATCGACCGTCCCCTACCCCTTCGTTCCTGCCGCCAGAATCGTTTCAAAATGCGGCGGCTCGTCCTCACGTGCGACGATCGCGAGCTCGATGTCCCGGAAGCCGCCCTTCTCCAGCCACTGCTGCAGGTCGCTCTTCGCGAATCCCAGCCAACGATCGCCGTAGAGTTGACGCGCCCTTTCAAAGCGATGTTCGTGCAGGTCGAGAATCATGAGCTGCCCCCCTTTGCGCAGGATTGCCGCGGCGTACTCGATGGCGCGCCGCGGATCTTCCGCGTGATGTAATGCCTGACTGAGCACCACCAAGTCAACGCTCTCAGGATCAATGGGCGGATTCTCCAGGTCGCCATGCCGGAATTCCAGGTTCTTGAGCCCGTTCTTCTTTGCCTTGCGCGCGCCGAAGGCCACCATCTTGTCCGAGTTATCCACGGCGATGACGCGCTTGCAACGGCGCGCCAGCAATTCACTGAGAAGTCCTTCACCGGAACCCAGATCCGCCACCTCGAGCGGCGGCAACAGACGCAGCAACAAATGCCCAAAGGCCTGCCACGAGCGGCCCGGACCATAACTGCGATCAAACCGCCCGGCGACCTGGTTGAAGTAGGCCTGCTCCTTGTGCTCACGCTCGTCCAGTACACGGCGAAGGTTCACCAGGTCCGACTCACGCTCCGGCAGTTCAGCCACACCCGCGATCGCCTGCTTGGCGAGCTCACCAACGACGGCTCCCTCGTCCCCCCGACGTCCATAGAACGTCCGCTTCCCCTTTCGCTCCGATTCCAGCAACCCTGTCTCCACCAGCACTCCCAGATGCGTCGAGATCCGGGACTGCCCCATGCCGGTGATCTCCTGCAGCTCATTCACCGACAACTCCGCGTCGTTCAATAGCGCGACGATCCGGAGCCGAGTGGGATCCGCCAGCGCCCGGAGGTATTTCAAGGTTTGGGACATCGTTGTAAAAAGAATTTGACGCAGCGCAAATGCAACATATCATCTTATCCTGATACGTGAATATGTATTTCAACCACGACCGTCTGTCCAACAAAAGTTCATGAACAACAATTGCATTTTTTCCTCGGAATCCGTCGGCGAAGGCCATCCCGACAAAGTTTGCGACACCGTCTCGGACGCGATCCTCGACGCCTGCCTGACGAATGACAAGCGCAGCCGTGTGGCTTGCGAGACCTTCGTAAAGAGCAACGTGGTTGTCATTGGCGGCGAGATCACGACCAATTCCAAGTTCAATCACGAGGAGATCGTTCGCGACGCCATCCGTGGAATCGGATACGTGAACGACGACGATGTCTTCCACGCCGACAAGGTGTTCCTCAGCAATTACCTCACCTCGCAGAGCCAGGACATCGCGCAGGGCGTCGACGCCGAGGCGGCCGAGGGCAAGGACACCGACGAGCAAGGCGCCGGCGACCAGGGCCTCATGTTC
>CAZFLK010000367.1:0-2361 GCA_964519245.1 uncultured Verrucomicrobiota bacterium | reverse complement strand
CCAGCGGTCGGGCGGCAACATACTCCGCGTAACGTGCCTGATGATCCGCGAGAAGCTCCGGGGTGACGGTCGGGTCAGGTTTCCCTTCATTGATCAGAGCCCATGCGGTCGTGATCGCCTCCAACCACGTCCTCGCTCCGTAAGCGCCCAGTTCGGCCAATGCGATTCGCGAGTCGGCAAGAAGGTCCTCACTCACATCGGGATCGAAGGCGGACGCGACGCGCACGCCACGTTGGGTCATGAACCGGTTCGCCCTGAGGCCGTGCATCATGATTTCGGCAAGGACCTCACGCGGCTCTTCGCCGAGGCGCCCCAGTGGAGCCTCGCCCAATGCTTCCACCGCCATGGCATATCCTTCAGGCGTCCGGCAAAGTTCTCCGAAGTCGAGCATCCCTGCCTCTCCAAACTTCATCCCGTAGCCACCCTTGAACGCATAGGTCAGGTAGTGAACGAGTGGGTCGTGATTGCAGGCGGCCTCGTCCGCCAGGGTGTGGGCAAGACACGCCCCCCAGAAGGCGATGCGGCTTCCGTCGCGATCTTTCAATGCCCGGTGCAGCAGAATGAAATTGACCGCCTGTCCCTTCGCCGAATGGAGAGCATAGGGTGTCTTGATGTTGTGCGTGGCGAGCGTAGCCAAGTCGTTGGGAGCAATGGTCCGGCCTTTCTTGGCTTCGTATTCGGCCCAGGGAGTAAAATCGTCCGGCGCGTGCGATTCCTTGACGAAGGCCTTGCGATCCTCCGGGGAAAGAAGCGCCTTGATGTCAGCCGGAAGCCGATCGAGCGCGAGCCGGTTGACGTCGTCGTGCCCCGGGCCCCAGGCAAACAAATGCATGGAGCTTCCGAACAAGGCGAGAACCATGATCATGAGGCGGATGAGAAGGTTTCTGTTGGGAATTCGCTTTTGCATGTTGCCAGGAAATTCAATCGTGAGGGATTTATTGATACACTTTTCGATCCAGCGTCGATCCATCCAGTCCCTTGATCTCGACCACCATCTTCGCCGGGTTCTTCGTAAGCGTCAGTAGAATGTAGCTGTCGGCGCCTTTCAGGAACGCCGACCTGGGGTCCGGATACTGGTTGCCTTTGCCGCTGAGCGAGGTGTTGTAGTAGGTGAAGCCATCGACCTCGGCGCGTTCGGCGTAGTAGCCGAAACCGGTGATCGCAATCGTGCCTTTGCGAAACATGGAATGCCATGCGCCCTGCTCTCGAGCACGCATCGATCCATTCCGCTCGTTGTAGAGGGTCACGACGAATTTCCGTGCCGGATCGCTCATCAGTTTGTCGTACCAGCGGAATTGTTCCGAATCTCTCCCGAAGGCATGACAGGCCTGCCAGGTGGTGCCGAAGTCCGAGATGTGATGCAGGTCCAGCGCGGCAAAGCGAAGGTCAAATCCCGGCACGTCGAAATGCCATTTCCATTCCTCGCCCGGCAACTCGAAGAATCGGCGGAAAGCCGTGGCGTCGATGTCGTAGACCGCTTGCTCCGGTGGCTTGCGGCCCCGTGGTCTGACTTCCTTGTCGTGGTTGCCCAGCGCCGGCATGAACGGCACAGACCGAAACAATTCGGGGTAGCGGTCGATCAGTCGGGCGTAGGGTTTCACGCAGTCCTTGTTTCCAGCGCCACAGAGCTGATGGACGCTGGAGATGTTGTCCCCGGCGGTCAGCAGCAGATGCACGTCGTCCTTCTTGATGGCAGACAAATCCGGCAGCCGCTGCCAGTCGGCGGCGACGGCGACTCTCAACTCGTCGGTCGGATACGCCTTGAAGACGGCATCCGCCGATGACTGAGTGCCGGTGTGGACCGAGTAGTGATAGACGCCGCCTGTTTCTTCGAGTGGGATTTCGACATGGTGAATCGTCGTGTTGTTGGTAACCCGAATTTCTTGGCCGTAGTTTGCCGTTCGACCAAAGCGAACGACTGAATCCCCCGCTTCTTTCGTCATCCAGTTGACGACGAGCTTGCCGGGATCGTGCGAACGATGCCCCAGCCAGATTCGATCAATGCCGGGATGATTGGCCCTGCTTGCGGGAACGGGCTTGTCGGCAGCGTGCAGCGCGGCCAGCGGCGCGAGCAGCAGGGCGGTGAAGAGGGCGAGGGTGTGTTTCATGATCGGATTTGATTCGTCAGTGTCCAGATCGATTCAGATTTGTCCCCAGCAGATTCAGAGAGGCCAACAGATTGTTCTGAAGAAACGATGGGAGATCCAGCAATCTGAGGGCCTTCCTGAATCTGTTGGAGGAAGACGGACAGCATCTTTCAGCGAATCCAGATGCCTTTGCCCGTGCCGCCTTTGCCCGTGCCGCCGTTGGGTGTGGTCTTCGGGTAGTCGGGATTGAGCTTTTGTTCGATCACTTCGTCTG
>CAZFLK010000366.1:0-2393 GCA_964519245.1 uncultured Verrucomicrobiota bacterium | reverse complement strand
GTAGACTGCAAATTCCTCCGTCATGTTTTGGGCTGACCCGCCTCTCCAATTGGTGAATCTACCGAACCTGAGAATCCAAACGTTGAGGATGCCCAATGCGATCACTCCTTGAATCACTTTCGCCAGATTATCCATGCGTTTCTTGTTGTTGTTTACGAACCGGGAAAACCCGCGGGGAGGAAACCTAGTTTCGCACTGGTTTTTTGCAACCCCTCTCCCGAGCCATGATCAAATTGGCCCGGGTGGGTTTGGCGCGGGTGAATCATTTAAAACGAAGCGCACTTGCATTCAGTGAAAGCGCGACGCTATTAAAGGATGCCTCCCAGCGTGGACAACTTGTCGTTCAGAATTATCGCTGTGCTGTGCGCGATTTCCTTTCTGATCTATTCCATCAACTGCCTGATTTCAGCGCACATGAAGCGGGAATTTGCGCGCTATGGAATGGAACGTTACCGCCGGTTGACTGGGCTATCTCAACTAATCGCTGTCGTCGGACTTTCTGCTGGGTTCGTTTTCCCATTGGCCGGCGCAGCAGCGGCGGCAGGACTGACAACTCAAATGCTTCTGGCTTTGGCCGTTCGCCGCAGAATCAGGGACGGTGTCAGTGAATGTTTACCCGCGTTCATCTTTGGCGCGGTCAACGCTTGGTTGCTGGCTGGATTCCTCAGGGCCGTCTGAGTCTTCGGCGCGCCGTAAACGCCGCCATGCCCCCTTGCTCGCTCCTCTTTTCGCGCATCGCGCACCAAATCGCAATCGAGCGGGGAATTCCTTGGATATCCGTGAACTGGCCGAAACAGCGATTTCCCTACTCTGCTGCCTGCTGTCCCGAGCGCTTGGCCCTAGCGCGTCCGCGGCAGCGCTGGCTGCAGTGTTTGACGCTTTCCCAGTTGAGCTCCCATTTCTTGCGCCAACCAAACGAGCGTCTGCACACCGCGCAGATTTTTTCCGGAAGGTTCTTCTTTAAAACTCCGCGTGGCATGACGACTACGGCCCTAATCGTTGGGAGGGGCGTTTTAGGGCTTCAGAGCCTTTCCGAGCTCGCAGGACTTGCCGGGCCTGTTTCCAAAAGGGAAAAAATCCCCTCAGAGCGTGCGGAAACAGATCTCGGTCCCAACTCCGCCGATAAAGGAGCAAATCACAACCCTCGCGATCAAGGGATTGCCGGATCGCAGGAATCGCGTCGGCGATCGACCCGACGAACGGCGCAAAAGCAATTACATGCCTGAGTTTCTGCCGCTGTGCCCACTCCGCCAACCCGATCGCCATCGATTCCGTATCCGACACCTCTCCCGCGCATTGGAAATGCCGGTCAGCTCTGTCGACAGCATCACTCAGAAGCCGTTCCAGCCTTTCTTGCCGCAATTCGCTCAAACCGGGCTGTCGGCAACTGGAATGGCTCGTGAACGCCGCCAATGCGCAGGGACGGGCTTTCGATAATTCCCCGATTTCCGGCGCGAGGTCGTCCGCGTGAATCCACAATCCATACCGCCCCAGGAGCGCCGTCCAATCAAACTTCAAATCCTGCAGAGGCTCTGGATCAAGGTTTGCCTCCGAATTCTGGAAAACCACGGGCTCGACGCCTTCCAGCCTGTCCAGCCCCGTGGCGTCAGCCAACAATTCATCAGAGCAATACCGCTCCAAATTGGACCTGCGCACCAAATAGCATTTCCCGCGAGTCTGCAAACCAGCCACCCAACGCCAGCCGAGCGTGTTACTGGCTGGATCCGCGTCAAGAAGGTGGCGAAAGAAAAAGTCCGCTCCGAGTTGCCAAGGCAGTTTTTCCACATGCACCCAGAAACTTGCCCACCACATGCGCGCATGATTGTGGAGGTAGCCGGTTTCGCACAACTCACGGGCGAATCGATCCATCACGGCGACGCCACTGCGGCCTGAGCAAACCTCCGACGCTCTTTTCAGCAGCCCCGGACTTGAGGCAGCGTTCAATCGTCGGACATTCCGGAGGTACTGCCGCCAGATCTGCGGGCGCCTTTCGAGCCAGCCTTTCCAATAGGTCCTCCAGCAAACTTCCTGCACGAATTTCTCCACGGTCGATAATGCGAAGCGTTCCAATGCTGCATCCACCACCTCTTCCTCGAGAAGTATACGATGGCGAATCGCCGGCGACAGACGCGACACGTGGTCATGGCGGATGTCCACAAAATCTCGCTCGGCCCCGTATCGTCCGGCATGAGAAAGAAACTCGTCAAGCCGCCTCAAAGCCTGCGTTCGCGTCGTCGCAAAATGGGGTTTGTAGGAAGACTCAAACAACAGAGAAAGTTAGCCCGCGCCGGCCTCTTCGCAAGAGGCCTTCGAGGACCCGGTCCAGTGGGTTGCTGGTGCGCATGCGTCGTCGATGCTTTCGAGACGCCTCGGTTGGCCAGTTCCACCCTGAT
>CAZFLK010000365.1:0-2414 GCA_964519245.1 uncultured Verrucomicrobiota bacterium | reverse complement strand
GGGCGAGACTCCGTCGAGCCCACTTCGACACCCTGCAGGGGTGAAAGCGGCGAAGTGAAAGCGCTGCAGGTAAGCCCTAGACGGCCCTGTGATCACGAAGACCTCTTTTCGTCCCTTGGGGACTTGTCATGGCGCCACCCGTTCTCAATCGCCCCCCCCACACCCGCGTGGCGCTCTTTTCCAATTGACCCGCCTTCCGCGACGCCTACCATGGCGAGACTCATGACAGTGAAACGAGCCGTTTTCATTCTGGCCGCGTCGCTCCTCGCGACGCTACTCCCGGCAACCGCCTCCGCAGCCTCTGAAGGCGTCAAGATCACCAAACTCCAGGACCGGCTTCGCGTCGAGATCGACGGCAAACTCTTTACCGAATACCGCTTTGCCGATGTTCCCCGCCCCTTCTTCTACCCGGTCAACTGGCTCGACGGCGAGACCGGCATGACCCGCAACTACCCCATGGTCGACGGCGTCAAGGGCGAGGAAACCGACCACAAGCACCACCGCGGCGTCTGGTTCGCCCACCGCCACGTAAGCGGCCACGACTTCTGGGGCGAAACGCCGAAGTCCGGCAAGATCGTACACGACAAATTCCTCGAGCTACAATCGGGCAAGAGCGTCGGAGTCATCCGCCACGCAACCAAATATGTCTCCCTCCAAGGCAAACACATCTGCTCGGATGTTCGCGAGATCCGCATCCACCGCCGCCCCGAAGGCCGCATGCTGGATTTCCAGGTGACGGTGCAGGCTTCCCACCAGGACATCGTCATGGAGGACGACAAGGACGCCGGCATGGGCATCCGCGTTCCCCACACCATGAAAGTCGCCTACCGCAGCAAGCAGGCCGCCGGCGGCCACATGGTCAACAGCGAGGGCGACCGTGACGGCGACTGCTGGGGCAAGGCCGCCAAGTGGCTCGACGCCCATGGCATGGCCGGCGACAAACATCTCGGCGTCGCCATCTTCGACCATCCGGATAATCCCCGCTTCCCCACCTGGTGGCACGCCCGCACCTACGGCTTGATCACAGCCAACGCCTTCGGCAAACGCCACTTCGAACGCCTCAAGGACCCGACTGCCGGTGAAATGAAGATTCCACACGGCGAGAGCCGCACCTGGAAATATCGCTTCTACTGGCACGAGGGCGACGAGAAAAAGGGCAAAGTCGAGCAACGCTGGCGCGAGTTCGCCGCCGGGAAATAACACCCTCGAGTTCCAAAACACCAACTGAAAGAAGATAAACTCAACATGAACAAGAAACAGAACCGACGCTCCTTCCTGAAATCCACCCTGGCCGCCACCGCCACCGTGAGCTGGACGGCCAAATCCTGGTCCCAGGTCAAGGGAGCGAACGAATACGTCCGTTGCGCCACCATCGGAGTCAACGGCCGCGGCAAATCGCACATGAGCTACGTCGACGGCCTCAACCCCGAGGGCGTCAAGATGGTCGCGCTTTGCGACGTCGACGCCAAGGTGCTCGCCCGCAGCGTCGACCGCTACAAGAAGAAGGACAAGAATTCCCCGGTCGAGGGCGAGAACGACATGCGCCGACTCTTTGACCGCAAGGACATCGACGTCATCACGGTCGCCACCCCGAACCACTGGCATTCGCTGGCCGCGATCTGGGCCATACAGGCCGGCAAGGACGTCTACGTTGAAAAACCCGTCTCCCACAACGTCTGGGAGGGCCGCCAACTCGTTCGCGCCGCGCGCAAATACGGCAAGATCTGCCAGACGGGCACCCAGGCCCGCTCCAGCCACTGCATCCGCGAGGCGGTCAAATACGTGCAGGAAGGCAATCTCGGCAAGATCAAGGTCGCCCGCGGCCTCTGCTACAAGTTGCGCCCCAGCATCGGCCACACCAACGCCCCGCAGAAAGTTCCGGACTACGTTGATTACAATCTCTGGAGCGGCCCCGCCCCGCTGGTCCCGCCCACGCGCAACAATCCCAGCAAGGGACCGATCCATTACGACTGGCACTGGGTCTGGCATTACGGCAACGGCGACCTCGGCAACCAGGGCATCCACCAGATGGACATCTCCCGCTGGTTCCTCGGCGAGGACGGCCTCTCTCCGCGCGTCTGGAGCGTCGGCGGCCGCATGGGCTATGTCGATGACGGCGAAACGCCCAACACCCAGATCGTCTACCATGATTACGAGAAGGCCCCCCTGGTCTTCGAAGTGCGCGGCTTGACCGCCGCCCCCAAGAACAAGGACCGCCCCACCTACAAGGGCGCCAGCGTCGGCGTGATCGTCGAGTGTGAGAAAGGCTACGTCGCCGTCCGCAACTACGGCTCCGTGCAGGCCTACGACTGGAAGGACAACAAGATCAAGGAATGGAAAGGATCCGTGAACCACTTCGAGAACTTCATCAACGCCGTCCACTCGCGGAAACATACCGATCTGAACGCCGACAT
>CAZFLK010000364.1:0-2426 GCA_964519245.1 uncultured Verrucomicrobiota bacterium | reverse complement strand
GATACGGGGGGTAGACCAAAGGTGACTTGCGGGGCGAGAACAATGCCAGGGTCAGGGGCAATGAAATCACCACGCAGAAAACGCCGGCGACCACCCGCCGCTTCGGACTGTAGGCCTCCGCCGCCTGGTCCAGGAGGAGTGAGAACAGGACGGCTCCGAACAGGAACACCAGCGGGGCCAAGGGCGTCACCAGGGAGGATGTCGCGCTTTGCCCCGCGGGCCGCGTCAAAACCTCCGTTGCAACCGATAATCCAAAGGAGAACACCACAAACATCCGCATCCGGGCGCCGCTCGCCCGACTGAATGGCGCCAGCAAACCCGCCAGGAAGAAAGCGGTCATCCAGCTGCCCCCAAAGCGCGGCAACGCCTCACTGATCATCGGGTCGGCATTGCGCCAGAACTTGGTCCAGCGCTCCGACAATCCCACCTTCGTCAAGTCGTGAGGCGAATCCAGCCGCCGGGGATTCAGGGTGCGTTCGAGTCGATCCGACGGAAACCGGGCCGAGTCCATGTTCAGGGCGTAACCTGCCGTCCCCAGAGGCTGTCCGCAAACAGCAATGTTGCGGGCAATCCAAGGCGAGATTGTCGCCGCGCATCCGATCAGCATGAGGAGACAGACCATGCCCCGACGGGTAGGAGCCGAGACGCTGGCAAACAGGAGGCCCGGAGCCAAAAACATGAGATGTCCGTAGCGCGTCAACGCCGCCACGCCAAGAAGGACGCCCGCCGCGAGGGCAAGCCCGGCAACGCCGGCCGCCGAAGCATCCTTTGCCTTGGCCCGCTTCTCAAGCGACACCAGCAGATGGGCCAGAACCAGGATCAACAGCGTCGACAACATGGTCGATGTCCCCGAGGCGCTGATGCCCCAAAACAGTTCCGATCCGGCCAAGGCGATGACCGCGATCCACCCGACCAACGCATCGAACAATCGTCGCCCCAGCCAATAAAGGAGCGCCAGGCAGACGAAAAACAGGGCCTGGTTCAGGATGGCGATCCGCGTCTCCGCCTCGTGGCGCCACAGCGCCGCCGGCTTGTCATCGTCAAATTCCGCCAATCGTGGGACTTCCATGTCCGGTTTGGTCGCGCGAAACAACGCGGAGAGCAGCCAGGGATAGGCCGGAGCCTGAGTGATGTCCGGAATGGGCCCGCCCAAGGGGTAACCCTCCCCGCCGGAATGCTCCCTCAGCAGATGCAGGCTGAAGGGGCGAATCAGATCGGTCTGAAATCCACGCCCTTGCGCGAGGTTGCGCCCCACCTGCGCCGCATCCATCGCCGCCGGATCCGAAAAGTTCCTGGACTGCCGCAGCTGAAAAAGCAACGCAACCACCACAAAGACGAGTGCGGAGGCCAGAACGCGAACGAGCTTCGCGCCCCCCCCTTCCTCCATCGTGTGAATCCACTCTTGTAGGCGTGACATGACTTACGGGATGCGTTGCGCCTTGTGCTTGAAGCGATGCGGGACAATGTTCATGCGACCGTTCTCCGACTCAGCGGTCAAAAACCCTCGAGGTGATATTCATGCAGTTTGCGATGGAGGGTGCGTCGACTGATGCCCAAACGCTTGGCCGCCTTGGTGCGATTGCCGTCATCTTCTTTCAGCGCGTTCACAATCAATTGTTTTTCCGCCTGTTTGACGGTCAGTTTGCCCTGGTCCAGGAGCGGTTGATCGCCCGCTCCGAGCCCCTGGTCGCCCGCCTGTTCCCGAATGCTTGCCGGGAGATCTCGCATGCTGATGGAACTCCCGCGACAGAAAACAACGGCGTGCTCGATTGCCGTGCGCAACTCGCGAACGTTGCCCGGCCAACTGTAGCCCAACAATGCCTCCAGGGCTTCCGGTTTGAAATCACTGACCGGCTTGCCGTTCTCCTCCGAAAACTCCCGGAGAAAGGCTTGTGCCAACAAGGTGATATCACTGCCGCGTTCCTTTAGTTTCGGCAGGCAGATCTCCACCACCTTCAACCGGAAGTAAAGATCCTCCCGGAAATTCCCGTCCTTGACCATCTGGGCCAGGTCCTTGTTGGTCGCCGCCACCAGTCTCACATCGGCTGATATCGTCTTGTTCGACCCCACCCGCTCAAATGTCCGTTCCCCCAGGAAGCGCAGCAGCTTGATCTGGGTGGAGGCGTCGATCTCGCCAATCTCATCCAGAAACAGCGTGCCGCCCTCCGACTGCTCAATGCGGCCAATGCGACGTTCCGAGGCGCCGGTGAACGCGCCCTTCTCATGCCCGAACAACTCGCTTTCCAACAAGGCGGCGGACAGTCCTGCGGGATGCACCGTCACCATCGCCTTCGACTTGCGCGGACTCAGTTGATGGATGGCTTTGGCGATCATCTCCTTGCCCGTGCCGCTCTCCCCCAGTATCAGCGTCGTCGCCTTCGTCGGCGCCACCTGTTGCACGATGTCGAACACCTCCTGCATCGCCG
>CAZFLK010000363.1:0-2432 GCA_964519245.1 uncultured Verrucomicrobiota bacterium | reverse complement strand
CGGTGGGCTGGTGAGCTGCACGCCACCAGCGACGACTTCCTTCGCGCCTTCGACGACATCCGCGACCTGGAAGCTCATGCCGGTCCAGGTGCGTTTACCTTCGCCGCCTCCGTGGATGCCGATGGTTGCTCCGCAGACGGAGATTTCGCTGATGACGTCGTTTTGCCTAACGACCTCGGCCCCGAGGACGTTGCGATAGAAATCGATGGCGCGATTCATGTCCGCAGCCCAGATGATGTATTTGACGCGTTCAACTTGCACACACGGACTTAAGCATGGATCGGGGGTGTCTGCAGCAGGATTCCTGACGATTGAATCCTCCCGTGCCATGTCAACGACCACGACAGGAATCTTGACAATGAATGTTCGCGTATGGAGAGAAGTTTTGTTTGGAATATTGCGGGGCTGGAGGGAGGCGCAAGCGCTGGTTGATTTGGGCGGCGACGGCTGCTAAAACGCGCGCTCCATGGGAAAACAATGGTTGCATTCAAAACGCGCGGTCGCCTCGCAGAAGAAGACGCTGGCCGTCACGAAACTGGTCCGGGAGATCATGGTCGCCATCAAGATGGGCGGCGCCGATCCGGACATGAACGCTCGTCTCTCGGCCGCGTGTGACAAGGCGCGGAAGAACAGCGTGTCCAAGGAGGTTATCGAACGCGCCTTGAAGAAGGGCGCTGGTGACGACAAGACCGCGATGGAGCATGTGGTCTTCGAAGGCTACGCGCCGCACAAGGTTCCGGTGATCGTGGAGGTCATGACCGACAACACCAACCGGACGACGCCGGAGATACGCGTGTTGTTCCGTGCGGGACAGCTCGGGACGACCGGCAGCAACAAGTTCCTGTTCGATCACGTCGGCTTGGTCGAAGGGCATCACCCGGATTCGGGAATCGACCTGGAAGAGGCGGCGATCGAGGCGGAGGCGGATGAAGTGGAGCCGCTTTCAGCGGAGCAGAATGATGATATTCCGGAGGAGTCGACCGGGGCGCGGTTCATTACGGATCGGGCGAAGATTCACGCGGTGTCGCAGCGGTTGGCGGGATTGGGGTGGAAGATCGTCACCAGTGAGATGGGCTATCTGCCGAAGAACTTCCCCGAGTTGAATGACGATCAGCTTGAGGAGGTTGGGGAGTTTCTGCAGGCATTGGATGATCACGATGACGTGCATCGCGTCTGGGCGGCGGTGAGGTAGGGGCTGGAATGTCAGCTCCACCGATGACGGGAAGCTCTCAATAATCTCGTAGCCGCAACCTTCAGGTTGCGTCGGGCGTGACTCGTGAAATCGGGCGCCGGTTTGCCGCGTCGAACAATGCGCAACCTAAAGGTTGCGGCTACGGAATTTGTTGGGCGCTCAGTTTGCCACGATGTTGACGAGGCGGCCGGGGACGACGATGACCTTGCGGACGGTCTTGCCTTCGATCTGGGACTTTACCTTTTCGCTGGCCAAGGCCGCAGACTCGGCGTCTTCCTTCGACGCGTCTGCGGCAACCTCAATCCGGTCGCGGACCTTGCCGTTGATCTGGACGGGCAGGGTGACGGTGTCTTCCGTGAGGAACGATTCATCGACCTGTGGCCAGGCGTCGTAGGCGAGGGTTTTGAATTCCTTGCCGCTCAGGGCGTCGAGTTTGGCGGCGAGTTCCTCGGCGAGGTGCGGGGCGAAGGGTTGGAGCAACTGCAGGAACTGCCGCAGGGTGGAGGCCGGCTTGGTCTGCCAGGATTGCGCCTCGCCCACGAAGATCATCATCGCCGAGATCGCGGTGTTGAAGCGCATGTGATCGAGGTCCTCGGTGACTTTCTTGATACAGGCGTGGAGGGCTTTGTTCTGTTCCTTGGTCGATTCGACGTCCTGGATGGCGGCGTCGAGTTTGACGGCGGCGAGGTGGGCTTCGCCCTTGTCTGCGTCGGTGGTGAGGTTCTGTTCGAACTCGGTGTCGCTGGCGTCATCGATGAACAGGCGCCAGACCTTGCCGAGGAATTTGTAGACGCCGGCGACGTTCTTGGTGGTCCAGGGCTTTACCATCTCCAGCGGGCCCATGAACATCTCGTAGAGGCGGAAAGCGTCGGCGCCGAATTGGACCAGAACGTCGTCGGGGTTCACGACATTGCCGCGGCTCTTGCTCATCTTGAAGCTGCGCGCGTCGAGACGGATGGATTTGTCAGAAGCGAGGACGTGGTGGTTGCCTTCCTGGGTGGCATCGTCCTCTTCAATTCTCTGGCCAAAGATCTTTTCCCCGGACTGCTTGTGGATGCCGGCCATTTTAAGGCCTGAATCGGTGGCCTCCTCGGCAATGTCCTTCAGGTCGACGGCGGAAACGAGGTTCCCTTCCGCGTCTTTGAACAGGGTGTATTCGCGTTCACCGAGAATCAGCCCCTGATTGACCAGGCGGTGAAACGGTTCGGGCGTGGAGACGTGGCCGAGGTCGAAGAGGAAC
>CAZFLK010000362.1:0-2523 GCA_964519245.1 uncultured Verrucomicrobiota bacterium | reverse complement strand
CCCGCCACATTGTCGAATGGGCGGCCAAGAACCACCTGGATTGCCGCGAACAACCGGTCATCGACGATCGCGCCAACCTCATCCTGACGATCCGCAATGGCGCCGACCGACCCCACGTGCATTTCAATGGCCACATGGACACCGTCGCGGTCGATGGCATGACCATCGATCCCTTCGGCGGCGATGTTCACAACGGCCGGCTTTGGGGCCGCGGCTCCGCCGACATGAAAGGTCCCCTCGCCTGCATGCTCACTGCCGCAAGAAACCTCCGGGACACGCCTGATTCCTGGCGGGGAACCCTCAGCGTCGGCTGCATGGTCGACGAGGAAACCCGCTTCCGCGGCGTCAATCGTATGGTCGAGGACTTCACCCCTCCCGACTACGCCATCGTCGGCGAACCCACCAGCCTCGGCGTCGTGCGCGGCTGCAAGGGCGTCCTCCGATTTGGCATTGTCGTCCGGGGACGCGCCGTACATAGCAGCCGCCCCGCGGAAGGTCGGAACGCGATCGTGGGCATGGCGCGGATCATTCCTGTCCTGGACGGCTGGTTTCGCGAAGAGCTGTCGCGGACGAATCATCCGGATTTCGGCCCCAGCACCGGATCGATCGGATTGATCGAAGGCGGAGCCGGCGTCAATATCGTTCCGGAGGAATGCCGCATCCAGATCGATGTCCGACTGCTGCCCGGCCAGGATTGGACGTCAGTGATGGACAAGGTCAAGGAACTTGCCGCGGCCGCGGTGGCCGATCTGGACGGGATTGATTGTGAGGTTGAACCTCCCTGCCTGATCGACACCGGACTCGAACTTCCGGCGGATCACCCCCTCGTAGAAACGGCTCTCAAGGCCACCGGCACAGAACGAAGCTCGGTTGTCTTCTACGGCTGCGACGGCAGCAAGATCGCCGCTAAGGGCGTGCCAACCATCATTCTCGGCCCCGGCGACATCGCCCAGGCCCACACCGCCGATGAATTCATCGAGCTCGATCAGCTTGAGAAAGCTCCCGGAGTCTATGAGACACTGGCCAAAGCCCTCATGCCCGCTTGTTGAACCGCTCAAGTTTGACGTTCACCCCACCCCATCATTCCATGCTGACTCCCGAATCCCGTCTCTCGGATTTCCCCTCGCTCGGGGAAATGACCTACCTCAACACCGCCGCAGAAAGCATTCCCCCGACCTGCGTGCACAACGCCCTCGAGGAATACTGGCGCGACAAGACACGCGGTATGCGCGGGCGAGACCAACACTTTGCCAAACTGGAAGAATGTCGGGAGGTCGCCGCGCGCGCCATCGGCTTCAACCTCAATGAAGTCTCGTTCTGCTCCTGCAGCTCCGAGGCCTACAACTTGCTCGCGCAGGCGATGAAACTGGGCGACCGCGACGAGGTGGTCATCACGGATCTCGATTTCCCCGCCGGCGCGACGCCCTGGCTCACCGACCATGCGCGACCCGCGGTTGCCATTTGGAAGTCCCGCAACGGCGGACTGGAACTGGAGGACCTGGAAACGTTGCTCAACGAACGCACCCGGCTCGTCCAAATCTCGCTGGTCAGCTTCTACAACGGTTATCGTATCCGCTGGAAACCGTTTGTGGAATGCGTTCGCCGTCTCGCGCCGGACGCCATCATCTCCGTCGACGTCACCCAGGCGCTGGGCCGCATCGAACTCGATCTGGAAGGGGCCAATTGCGTCATTTCCAGCACGCACAAATGGGCGCTCGGAACCCACGGCGGTTGCGTGGTCGGCGTTCGGGAGGACGTCGAACACCAACTGACCACCCACGCCGGCGGCTGGTTTCACATCGCCAATGCCTTTGAAGCCAACCGTTTCGAAAAAGCCGTCTCCAACACCGGCGCCGCCAGCTTTTCCGTCGGCATGCCCAACTTCGCCGCCATCTACGCCCTCAACGCTTCCCTGCGCTATCTCGAGCGAATCGGCGTTCCCGCGATCGCCGCTCACGCCGATCCCCTGACCGAACGCCTCTGCGCCGGCCTCGCCGATCTGGGCATCGAATTGATGGCGCCAAGGCGCACGGCCGATGAATCCTCGGGCATCACCGCATTCCGGCATCCGGCAACGCAGTCCATTCACAATGGCTTCGAAGCCCGGGAAGTGCACGTCATGCACCACGCCGGCCGCATCCGCTTGGCTGTCCACGGTTACAACACCCAGGCTGACATCGACCATTGCCTCACGGCCCTGAAGGAGATCCTCGCCGAGTTGCCCCGCTGAACCAAACGCTCGAATTTGTCATGGCGAACGCCCTCCTGCCCGCGTAACTTCCCTGCCCTCGCCCGCCTTTCGTCCAAACAACCTGCCATGCCACACCGCACCCCGGACCTTCACCTGCACGAACAAATTCTTCTGCTTGCGCTGCGCGACAAGGATGGAGCCATCGAGATGCGCGCGGACCGCTACCCCCTGGCGCTCGGCGGCGCCATCCTCGCGGAACTCGTGCTTCATGGCCGCCTCGCCATCGCCGACGACCGCGGCGCGAGGCGCGACGGGGCGCGCGAGCGAGTGCG
>CAZFLK010000361.1:0-2545 GCA_964519245.1 uncultured Verrucomicrobiota bacterium | reverse complement strand
CTCGCCAGCGTTGCCGCGGCGGCTGTGGCTTCTGAATTCGGTCAGGAAAAGGGGGCATTGTTTCGTGGGATTGATCAGACTTTTCGAGCTTCATTGGAGTCCCTTCAGTTTCCTGACGGCGTCGTCGAAGTGTCGCAGGCGCTCCTCGCGCTGCCGTTCGTTCCAGTAGCGGGCCTCGGTTTCGTAGAATTCACGTTGGCGTTGCAGGTGACGCGCCAACCAATCGCGGTCCTCGCGCGAGAGGATGGGTTTGTCGCCGACCAACACGCGAGTTGCGCCGGTTTGTGCGATGACGCTGGTCTCGGCCCACGGTTGCTGTTTGAGCCGGTCGACATCCAACGCCTTGATCGGGGAGCCCTTGCCGTGCAGGGCCAACCAGCAACTTTCGTTGATGCTGAGTTTCTTGCGTATTCGCCAATGGTGGACGCCGCCAAGGTTCTTCTTCACGATGTCGCAGGAAAGTGGGAGCCCGTTGCGTAAGACTTCCATTTCCGTCAACGGAATCGGCGACTTGAGCACGGCGTCGATCTCAACCTCGCCGCCTCCTGCGGGAAGCGCAATTTTGTCGCCAATATCCTTACC
Source organism: uncultured Verrucomicrobiota bacterium (assembly GCA_964519245.1). Lineage (GTDB taxonomy): Bacteria > Verrucomicrobiota > Verrucomicrobiia > Limisphaerales > JAYPEY01 > JAYPEY01. Next base: position 1,963 of record CAZFLK010000361.1, on the reverse strand, counting down.
GTTGACCTTGAAAGACGCCATCGGACCGCTGGTGACGAATACGCGGCCTGCCTTGACGGCCTGTTTCCACGAGGAGAAGTCATGCTGGCCGTCGACCTTGGCGTAGGTGCGCATCTCTCCGAGGAAGGGTTGCCAGGGATCGCGGGCGGGATAGTTGGGCAGGTCCGTTCCGCCGAGGGGAGGAATGAAGAAGCCGGCGTTCAAAAGGCGATGCCACAAGTCGGGCACATAGAGATGCGTGTTGGCGATCTCCATGAAATCAGCGGCCCCCAGGACAACATCGAGCGCTGCGGTTGTTTGCGTTCCCAAGGCGCCGCCGTGGGCAATTCCGCCCAAGCCATCCATCTTGCGGGTCTCCAGAAAGACATCGTGGAGGAACGGATAATTGGGAATGCCGTTGCGGCCCGCCATGATCGGAGGAATGATTTTATGGATGCCGAGCAGATTGACGTGGCCTTGGGCGGCGTCCCGGTATTCCTCTCCCGCGGTGATGAGCCTGGGGCCTTCCCGCGCTTCGCCGCGCTTGCCGTAGCCATATTGGGCGCCCCATTCGCTGGGAACCTTGCCGCCCTTGAGCATCATGAAGTGGATGGATTCCAGGTCGTCGCCGGCCATCATGACGAACCAGTCAATGTTCGCGGAACGACTGAAGCGATCGTAATGCAGATGCGGGTCCGAGGAGGCCCAGCCTTCCAGCGTCAGGCTGGACCAGCGTTTGAGCGGGATGTTCAACCGCATTTCCGACGGCTCCGAATAGTCGGAAACTTGGATGGTCCTGGAGACCGGAAAGAATTCGAACCCCTTGGCCACGTGAACAGTCACCTCCCTGGACGATTCCGGGAGGCGGATTTCGACGGGAAACGTGCCGCGTGTGTAGGTGATGGCCCGGAACTGTTTTTTGCTGTCGTGCAGGGAAAGGAAGCGCAGGCCGTGCGGGCCGACATCGTCTGGCTGGAAGGGCACGCCGTTGACTTCCAGCGAAAAGCGCGCGGGCAGGGGGCGGCCGGTATTGGCGTCGGTGGTTTCGAGCTTCAAGACGGGCTGGGACTGGACGAGCGTTGCCGTCAGGGCCAGGACGCCGGCAACCTGAGGCAACGACCAGTTCGCCCTGGGAGTTGCTGCCGAAATAGAGCGCATGATGAATCTTTTGCGGATGCGGGCGGGTTTGTCACGAATCCGATTCGAACAACTTCACACTTCATCGCCGGAGGGAGCTGGAGTAATCTGACCCCATGCAGAACGTGAAAACAGTCGATCTAACCCGCAACGTAGAGGCCGTTCGTATTCCCATTGGGGAAACCGCCATTCTCAACAAGGGGGAAACCGTCGACATCACTCAGACATTGGGCGGCACGTTCACCGTTCGCACGATGGAAGGCTTGTTCAAGATTGAGGGGAAGGACGCCGACGCGCTGGGGTTGGAGGCGCCGCCGGAGACTCAGGAGTTGAGCTCGGCGAAGGGGCCGTTGGATGAGCGGCAGGTCTGGGACGCATTGAAGACCTGTTTTGATCCCGAGATACCGGTCAATATAGTCGACCTCGGCCTGGTCTACGACATGGTCATTGAGAACCTGCCGAAGGGCGGGGCGAAGGTGATGGTCAAGATGACCTTGACTGCGCCGGGATGCGGCATGGGGCCGTCCATAGCCGGCGATGCGCAGTCCAAGCTGCTGCAGTTGCCGGGGGTGGCGGAGGCGTTTGTGGACATCGTCTGGGATCCGCCGTGGCATCAATCCATGATCACCGCCGAGGGGCGGAAGATCCTCGGACTTTGATTTTGAGATAAAATTTTTTTGACGGACGCGGTGTGGTTTCGTATTTTCCCGCGCTCGCACCGGCGAATGGCATTGGGGTCGTAGCTCAGTTGGTAGAGCACTTGAATGGCATTCAAGGGGTCAGGGGTTCGACTCCCCTCGGCTCCACCAGCCTTCGCCCGTAACGCAGTGGAGGGAGAAGGCTGCCG
>CAZFLK010000360.1:0-2579 GCA_964519245.1 uncultured Verrucomicrobiota bacterium | reverse complement strand
AATGTGCGACGTGTTGCGCCGGGAACTCATGGGATGACGCCATCGGGAATGAACGGCACCTTGAATCCAATCTTCGCCTTGCGCGCCTATCCGTCGGCTCTATGCGCCGGACACTCCGACGGGTTCAAGAACTCCGGGAAAGCGGAGCCGGCTCGCGATAACCCAGTTGAACCGCTGGAAACCGGAAAGTGGTCGCATCTTGCTGGCGTCTTCGATGGACAAAGCCTGAAGCTCTACGTCAACGGAACGCTCGCTGCGCAATCACCCTGCCAGGGTCCTTCCGGTTCCTCGCGCATGGCCGTGGGTCGTAATCCCTACGATATGTCGTCCATTTTCACCGGCCTCGTCGACGATGTCCGTGTCACCGCGCGGGCATTGAAGCCGGCCGAGTTTGGGCCACTCAACCCGAGTGGCGCAGCCGGCGTCACCCGTTATCAACCAATGACCATTCGATGAAACACACCCTGACACTGTTGACGCTTCTCCTGCTCGGTCCGTTCGCGGCGCTGCCCGCCGCGGACCGCGAATCGGATTCTCCCGATGTCCTCATCTACGGCGCGACTCCCGCCGGCATTGCCGCCGCGCTGGCCGCCGCCGAAGGGAATCGCAACGTGCTGTTGATCGAACCGACCGCACGCATCGGCGGGATGACCACCCACGGACTCTCGCACTCGGATTTTCACTCCTTCGAGGCTCAAAGCGGACCGTTTCTCCAATTCAGCCAGCGGGTGTTGCAGCACTACCGGGATGCCTACGGCGAGGATTCGGAGCAGGTTCGCGATTCCTGGCGAGGCACGCATGGCGAGCCTTCGGTCAACCTCTTGGTTTTCGAAAAGATGCTCGCGGAACAACCGTCGATCACCGTGTTGAAGAACCACCGGCTGGTCGAAGCCACCGTGGCGAACGACGCCGTCACCGAGCTGCGTTTCACACTTCCGGATTCACGCGAAGTCACCGTGAAACCGCAGCTCGTCATCGATGCCAGCTACGAGGGCGACCTGCTGGCAGCTGCTGGCGTTCCCTACCGCGTGGGACGCGAGGCACGGTCCGAATATGGCGAATCGCTCGCGCCGGAAACGGCGGATGACGAACTGCAGGGCTACAACTTTCGCCTCTGCATGACGCAGGCCCCGGAGAACCGCGTTCCGATTCCCGTTCCGGAAAACTACAATCGCGAGGACTACGCGGCGTTGGTTCCGCTGGTCGAAGCTGACAAGTTTCGTTCCGCCTTTGGCTATCCGGGCAGACCGTTTGTTCTCAAGGCGCACCTGCCGATCCTGCCCAACGGCAAACACGACATCAATGACGTGTCGAAAGGTCTCGTTCGGCTTTCGTTGCCGGGCCACAATCGCGAATACCCGGAAGGCGATCTCGCCACGCGCCGCCGTATCGAGCAGGAACATCTCGACTGGCAATTCGGCCTGATTCATTTCGTCCAGACCGATCCCGCGCTGCCGGAGACCTTCCGCAAGGAGGCCGCCACCTGGGGCCTGTGCCGCGATGAGTTTGCCGACACCGACCACATCCCACCGCAGATTTACGTGCGCGAAGCCCGCCGCATGGTCGGCCTTCATGTCTACACCGAGGCCGACACCGAATACGCTCCCAACGACGCCCGCGCGCAGTTGCATCCCGACTCCATCGCCATCGGCGAATACAGTCACAACTGTCACGGCACCGGCCACGAAGGCCCGATGATCGGCGGCAAACACACCGGTGAGTTTTACAAGGGCGTGGCGCCCTACCAGATACCCTACGGGGTGATCGTGCCGAAAAAGATGCGCAACCTGCTCGCGCCGGTCGCCTGTAGCGCGAGTCACGTCGGGTTTTGCGCCCTCCGCCTCGAACCGATCTGGATGTCACTGGGTGAAGCGGCGGGACTGGCCGCCGACCTGGCCCTGGACGAGAATCTTCCAGTGCAGCAAGTCGATGTGGTCCGGTTGCAAAAACGCATCTGGTCAGGCGGCGGCGCCACGATCCACCTCAGCGACGTTCCGCCCGATCATCCGGATTTCACCGCCGCTCAATGGTGGGGCAACCTGGGCGGCTGGCATGGCATCGAACCCGCCCCGAAGAAACCGGGGGCACGGGGCAAGCACATCGTCAGCCAGTATTTTGAGGCGTTCCCGGGACATGCCGCCAGGCTCGACCAGCCGCTGGATGAGGCTTTGAGAAAACAGTGGACCGCATTGGCGAAGCAGCACGGCTTGCCCGTGCCTGAAGCGGCTGCGACGCGCGGCGACTGGGTCCGTTCGGCGTTTGCCGCTGCCAGCGGTAAGCCGCTCGCCATCACTGATCTCGAAACGCGCGTCGTCGCCAGGGCGGACGGACGCTGGCTTGGCCGGGCGACCGTGGAACGGACTGGCGAAGGAACGTTGGTTCTCTGCTATCGCGGCGCTTCGAGACACACTGGCTCGGACGGTGTGATTCATGTGCGGTTCTCCAACGACGGAGGCCAGAACTGGTCCAAGGCGGATCACACGCTCGATGGTTCGGCGATCGCCGGGTTCCCCATTTCGTTTGTGGGCGACGACGCGTTTGAGCCGTATCTCTATGTCGCGCCGAATGGCCGGATCATC
>CAZFLK010000359.1:0-2596 GCA_964519245.1 uncultured Verrucomicrobiota bacterium | reverse complement strand
AACGGGCGACGCGGGTGAAGACGCCGCCGGGTTCCAGCGTTTCACGGCGGACCGGTTCGTTGGTCGCCACGGCGGCCAGAGCGCGGGTGGTGGGAACCCCGAGGGCGTGCATGGCTTCGGAGACGATGTACTCCCGCAGCACCGGGCCGAGCGCCGATAGTCCGTCGCCGCGACGGGAGAAAGGCGTTTGCCCGGAGCCCTTCAGCTGGATATCGCGGCGGATGCCGTGGCAGTCGACGACTTCACCGAGCAGCAGCGCGCGCCCGTCGCCGAGTTGGCCGGCGAAACCGCCGAACTGATGTCCGGCGTAGACCATGGCGAGCGGGTCGGAGCCCTCCGCCTGTTTGTTGCCTGAAAGAATGGCCAGTCCTTCGTCGGAGTCCAGGCGGTCGGGATCGATGCCCAGCTCCGCCGCCAGTTCACGGTTGACGCGGATCAGTGAGGGCGCATCGACCTTGCGGGCTTCGCAACGCGCGAAGAAGGCGTTGCCGAGGCGGGCGAAGGAGTTGTCGAAGGGGATGAGCATGCGGTCTGTGTGCCGGGACTTCACTTCGCCGGCCGGCGGTAGCCGACGGTGTAGCGCATGGAGCCTTTGGGGGCGCGGAATGAGTCGGGGAACTCCTTACCGGTCAGGTCGTAGCAGACGCGGAAGGCTTCGGGGCTTTTCATTTCAAAGATGGCCTTGATCGTGTTGCCGGCGTTGGGGCCTTCGGTTCCCTTGATGGTCATGCGATGCGGCGTGTGGCTGGTGTCGACGGTGAAGGTTCCCTTGTCGGTCTTGGTCTCGCCCGCGACGGTGACGAGGTATTGGTCGCCGGTGATTTTGAGGGTGATCTTGTCGAGTTCCTGACGCGGCAGGAAGGTCCCGTCGAGAATGGCGGAGATGGGTTTCCAGCTGCCTTGGTGGGTCTTGGCGGCCTGTTTCGGCAGTTCGACGCCCTTGGGGAGGAACTCGACCTTCCGATCGTTCTCGACCTTCTTGCCATGGGTGCAGCGGCCTTCGGCGACCTGTTGGTTCAGCAGGTGGATCAGGGACTTGACCTTCTCGGGCTTGGCCTTGGCGAGGTTCTTGGTTTCGCTCGGATCGTTCTTCAAATTGAAGAGCTGCAGGGGCGGGAGACCCTGTTTCTTGGCGTCCGGTTCGCGGGGCGCGCTCCAACCGCCGCTGCCGGCCGAGAGGCAGAGCTTCCAGTCGCCTTCGCGGATGGCGAAGGAGCCGCCGATGGAGTGGCTGATCAGGGTTCCGCGGCCGGAGGATTTCCTGCCCTCGAACACGGGTAGCAGGTTGTAGCCGTCCTCGCCGCCGAGCGGTTGGCGCTCCTGGCCGGTGATGGCCTCCAGGGTGGAGTAGACATCGGTCAGGCAGGCGAGGGCCTTGGTCTTGCCGCCGGGTTTGATCTTGCCGGGCCAGCGCGCGATGAAGGGTACGCGATGGCCGCCCTCGTAGATGTCGGCCTTGTGACCGCGGTAGATCGCGCTGGGGTCGTGGCCGAATTCCTTGAGCAGCGGGAAGTTGCCTTCGGGTGAGCAGCCGTTGTCGCTGGTGAACATGACGAGCGTGTTGTCGTCGAGACCGGCCTTCTTTACGGCGTCGAGCAGTTGGCCCATGTGGTGGTCGCATTGCATGACGAAGTCGGCGTAGGGGTTCATGCCGCTGGCGTCCTTGAAGGGCGGGACGGGCACGATGGGCGTGTGCGGGGCGGGCAGGGCGAGGTAGATGAAGAAGGGCTTGCCGTCCTTGGCCGCCTTGGCCTTGGCCTTGGCGTTCACGGTCTCAATGGTCTTGTCGAACAAGTGGGGTAGGACCTTCTCGATGTGGAAGTCGGCGCCGATGGGGCCCTTGCGATACCAGCCGTAGCGATCCTCCTTCTTGGTGACGCCCTCCTCGCGATCGGGTTGAGCGGTGACCTTGCCGGTGTCGACCCAGACGTAGGGCGGCATGTCGAGGGAGCCGCAATGGGCGTAGTAGCGGTCGAAGCCGTTGATGTCGGGGCCGTTCTTCACGGGTTTGGTGAAATCGATGTTCTTGCCGTCGGGCTTGGCCCAGTCCCAGCCGAGGTGCCACTTGCCGATCATGGACGTGTGGTAGCCGGCCTTGCGCATGAGGTGGCCGAGGGTGGGGCGTTCGGCGGGGATGAGGTGTTCGCTGCGACCGCTGAGCACGCCGCGGGCGAGGCGGGAGCGCCAGTTGTAGCGGCCGGTGAGCAGGCCGTAGCGCGTGGGCGTGCAGACGGAGCTGGGCGTGTGGGCGTCGAGGAAGGTTAGGCCTTCGTCGGCCATCCGCTGCAGGCGGGGCGTCTTGATCTTGCAGTCGGGGTTGGTGGGGGAGATATCGCCGATGCCGAGGTCGTCGGCCATGACAAGGATGACATTGGGCCGGGAGGCGGTGGCGTCCGGGGCGGCGATGAAGCCGATCACGGTCAAGACGGCGAGGAGGGAGGCAGACAGGCGTGTTGATTTCATGGTGTGATCTGAAGTTGCGCGGAGTCTTGATACCAGACTGGATGCGTCGGGCAATGATTCACTTTGATCCCACGGATGGCAAAGCCGACCCACGGATTTTTCCTGCGTCGAATGGTGGCGGAGTGTCCGGTTG
>CAZFLK010000358.1:0-2603 GCA_964519245.1 uncultured Verrucomicrobiota bacterium | reverse complement strand
TTCCGTCAGTGGGCAGGTTGCAAACGCCGCGACCTTGTTCAACCAACGGTTGGCCTGCGCATGCCGGGCATGCTCGCTCCAACCACAAGCCAGCAACAGACTGACATCCAACAGGTGGCTCACAACGATTCGTCCATGAGTTCCCGGATCAGTTCAGGCGTCATCTCAGGGGCCCCTGGAGGAGCCTTCAACACCGGCCGACCGAATCTGCCCTTGACCACTTTCGCGCCCGAGGGCTCCTCGCGTTGCAGAATCACCTTCTCTCCATCCAACCTGAAGGAAACCTTGTCGCCAGACTGGAGATGCAACGCTCGTCGAATTCTGCTGGGGATAACCAATTGCCCCTTGGTCGATATGGTGGCGTTTTCCATGCGTTGGATCTTACGCGCCTTACCTTTGCGGTCAAGGATGCGCCTGACAGCGCCCGACTCCTACTTCGCCCTTTCCCGTTCCACCCAAGCATTCATCCGATCTTCCAGGATGCTCAACGGCAACGCGCCGGCGCCCAGGAGCTCGTCATGAAAGGAACGGATGTCGAACTTGTCGCCCAGTTCCTTCTCCGCCTTGGCCCGGATTTCCTTGATCTTCAATTCACCAATCTTGTAGGCGAGCGCCTGTCCGGGCCAGACGATGTAGCGGTCAACCTCCACAACGATGTCGTGCTCCGACTTGCCGGCGTTCTCCTTGAAGAAGTCAATCGCCTGTTGCCGCGTCCAGCCGAGCGCGTGCATGCCGGTGTCCACGACCAACCGGATCGAGCGCCACATCTCGTAGGTTAATTGCCCCATCTTGGAGTAAGGGTCCTGGTAGAAGCCCATGTCTTCGCCGAGGCTCTCGGCGTAGAGCCCCCACCCTTCCACGTAGGCCGTGTAATGGTCGTTCTTACGAAACTCGGGCAGGCCCTCGAGTTCATCGGCGATGGCCAACTGGAAGTGATGCCCGGGCACGGCCTCATGCAGGCTAAGCGCCTCCATTTCCCACTTGGGCCGCGTCTCCAACGCGTAGGTGTTGGCAAAGAAATAGCCGGGACGTCCCGCGTCCATCGAGCCCGGCTGGTAGTAGGCCGTCGGAACAGACCGCTCCGAATACGAGGGCACCGGCTTGATGCCATAAGGCTGCCGCGGAAGCTTCTTGAACAACTTGATCAACTGCGGATCCGCGCGCTTGCAGATGTCGCGGTATCCCGCCAACAACTGCGCCGGGGTGTCGTAGAAGAACTGCTTGTCCGTGCGGAGGAACTCGAAAAACTCCTGCAACGTTCCCTCGAATCCGGTCTGCTTCTTGATCGCCTCCATCTGCTCACGGATGCGCCGCACCTCGCTGAGCCCGATCTCGTGAATCTCTTTCGGCGTCAGATCGGTGGTCGTGGAACCCTCGACCATATACGCATACCAGGCTTTGCCGTCAGGCAGCTTCGTCCGCCCGATCTCCTCCCGGCAGTTCGGCACATACTCGTCCCTGAGAAACGTGTGCAACAATTCGAACGAAGGCTTTGCATAACGCTTGTAGGCCTCCACAGCGCGCTGCTTGAGTTGCTTTTTATCCTCGTCGGTGAGCGACGCCGACATCTTCACGAAAGGCCGCATCAAGGGACTCTTCATCGGATCGTCAGTCGCCTGCTTGGCGGCCTGATCGGGCAGCGAGCTCAAAGGTCCCTTCGGTGGCGTGAGTCCAAGCCGCAGTCCCTCGCGCATCAACGTGATTTGTTGGTCGACCAATGTGGAAAGACCCTCGAGCCGCGCGATGATATCCTCGTAATCAGCCACCTTGCTCGCCGGCATCATCGCGAGCATCGAGGGCGTCCACTGCTGAATCCCGCCCATCTGCGTCATCGGCATCAACTCGGGCCGAAATCGCCGCCCCTCAATGGCCCGTTTGATATTGCGCCTGAAGAGGTCGTAACTGACCTGGTCGGTCTCGTTCAGTTCTGAGCGATCAATCGACAGGATCGCCTTCTGCAGGGGATCGAGCAGGGACTTCCTCCGCGCGATGGCATCCAACGACATGTCGGACCAACGGTCGTTCTGACCGGGAAAGCCCTTCCGTGTAGCCAGTTCCGGGTACTCGTGCAGGGAATGATTCCACAAACTATCGAAAAGCCGGTGCAACCGTTCGCTGTCAGGCCTCCCTCCCTTTTCGGCAGCAATCTCCCGGGCAACCTGCTCCATTTCCTGAATCGACTCAACGGCTGCAGCAACGGAAACGAAGGAAAGAATGGCTGCGAAGAAGAGCGAGGACGTGCGACGACGTGTCATGGGCGGACTATTTTTTCAAGCAACGGTCATAGCGAGAAAAAAGGCTGAAAATCGGGCTTGCATTCATTTCCGTGTCCCGTATGTTTCCCCCCGCTTTTGGAAGCGAGTGTAGCTCAGTTGGTAGAGCATCACCTTGCCAAGGTGACTGTCGTGAGTTCGAGTCTCATCACTCGCTCCATTTTTTTTTACTGATCCGGCGGCGGAGGCAATCCTCACCGCCAGCCCCCTTCCGAGCCCGGCATCTGGTTCCAGTTGCCATCCCTGCGTCGGCCCTGCCATCCGTGGGTCGGCCCTGCCATCCGTGGGTCGGCCCTGCCATCCGTGGGTCGGCCCTGCCATCCGTGGGTC
>CAZFLK010000357.1:0-2612 GCA_964519245.1 uncultured Verrucomicrobiota bacterium | reverse complement strand
CCCCCGCCGCAAAGGCCGGGGACACCGTGGACATCGTGCGCCTGGACGGCAGCAATTTGCGGGTTTGAGTGAGGGCGGGGATGAGCGAACTGGCTGAAGTCCTCTTTGGCCCCGAGAACCAGTTCATTACGGTAATCGCCGTGATCACGGCCCTGCTAAACGCCGTGGCCTGGTACTTCCTGTTCAAACGCTGGAACTATCCGGCCCTCCTCCTCGCGCTCGTTCCGCCACTGCAAGCCGCGCTATTTCTCTTCGGAATCGGCATGGCCCAGACGCCCGGCTACGACCCTTCAGGCAGCATGTCCTTGGGTCCGACACTTGGTCTGATCATTGGCGTAATCGGCCCGATGGCGCTGTTTCACTTTATTTCGGACAAACCGTTGCGCCGGGAAGGCCTGCACGAACTCGACCAACAGAAACTTCTGAAATTCGGTCGCAGTTTCACGGGGTTCTTCATGGACCCTGGGATGCTCTGCGGGGGTCCGGTGGCGACTTTTTGGCTGCTTCACACCTTGCGCAGCGTTGAAAAGGCGAAGAACGATGCAGCAGCATTCGAAGCCGCCGAGGGCTATAGGGAAGACCGGTACCCGATAGTCATCCCGCCCAAACGAACCAAACTCATCCTCGTCTTATTGGGGGCCGCGTTCTTATGTCTGTATGGATCCGGGTTTCCCTATCTCGTGTCCGACAGCCTAACGGTTGGGCTCCTGTTTTTGGGTGTCACAACCCTCATAGTTATTTTCTTCGTCCTGTATCTCGACCCGGTCATCGGAAGCCTCCGCATCCATCCCGATGAAGTTGTCTACACAACGGTTCGAGGCCGCAGCCGAATTCCATTCCAGAGCGATCTGGTGTTCTCCGGCGGAAGCTGGGTTGAAGCCAAGATGTTCCGAACTCGCGCCAACATCGGGGCCGCAGACGGGATACCCTCCGAATTCAAGCTGTCCGGATTCGCATTGGCACACCTCCTCAATCGGGCCCTTGAGGAGTTCCGGTCCCGGGACGAAAGCAACTCGGTTGACGATTCAGGAGAACATCCCTAGAACACGCAAGAATGTTTGCGGTTTGTTCCATGTCCTGCGGTACTCCCGGAGGTAGTGAACATCCCGCAAGGAACGGCGAAAAAGGGGATTCCGTCGCATGTTGACGCGGAAACAGCACCAGCTTCTGACCTTCATCAACGAGCGCCTGAACGCGACCGGCGTGGCGCCCTCCTTCGACGAGATGAAGGAGGCTCTCGGGCTCAAGTCCAAGTCGGGAATCCACCGGCTGATCACCGGGCTGGAGGAGCGCGGTTTCATCCGACGCCTCGCCCACCGTGCCCGCGCGCTGGAAGTGCTGCGCCTGCCCGACGAGACCGGTGTGGACCGGCCCACAGCGTCGCTGACCAAGCCCGACGGCTTCGCGCCCCATGTCATCGAGGGCGGCCGCGACACCCGGACACCGCCGATCACCGCCCCGTCCGAGATCACCGGACCCGTGGGCAGCGGTGACGAGGTAGAGGTGCCCCTGCTGGGCAAGATCGCGGCGGGCACACCCATCGAGGCACTGAGCGACCCGACCCGGCATGTTGCGGTGCCGCCGTCGCTTCTCGGTTCCGGCAACCACTACTGCCTGGAGGTCGAGGGCGATTCTATGATCAACGCCGGCATCCTCGACGGCGATACGGTCATCATCCGCCGCGCCAACAATGCTGAGAACGGCGCCATCGTGGTGGCGCTGGTGGAAGGTCATGAGGCGACCCTCAAACGCCTGCGCAAGCGGAACAACTCCATCGCGCTTGACGCCGAGAACCCGGCCTACGAGACCCGCATCTTCGGGCCCGACCAGGTCGAGGTACAGGGCGTGCTGGTGGGCCTGGTGCGGCAGTACTAGTAGAGAGTAGTGGCCGCGGCTGCGAAGGGCACTTATTCAGATTCCCTTGTGGTAGTGCCCGCACAGCTCTTACGAGATAGGCCGGAGGCCGCGTCCGAATACGCGAACATCCGCTAAAACCTTGCGAAAATCGCTTCGAACGTCCATACGGACCGCTGAATCCCCCAAATGTTGAGGATGTGTTCTCGGCCATGACTGTTGTCACCCGTTTTGCCCCCTCGCCTACAGGCTACCTGCATATTGGCGGAGCGCGTACCGCGCTGTTCAACTGGCTGTTCACGCGACACTTCGGCGGCACCTTTACTCTGCGGATCGAGGACACCGACCTCAACCGGTCCACTCAGGACGCGATCGACAAGATCTATCAGGGCATGGAATGGCTGGGCCTCGATTGGGACGGCGATCCAGTCTCCCAGTCTGCCAATGCGCCGCGCCATGTGGAGGTTGCCCGGCAACTCCTGGCGGACGGCAAAGCCTACCGCTGCTATTGCACGCCTGAGGAGCTGGCAGAAATGCGCGAGAATGCGCGCCAGAACGGCAGCTCCACCCGGGTCTATGACGGACGCTGGCGCGACCGGGACTCGTCTGAGGCCCCTTCGGGGATCGAGCCGGTCATCCGCATCAAGATGCCGCTCGATGGCGAAACGACGATCCAGGACCACGTGCAGGGCGACGTGACGCGCACTAACGACACGTTGGATGATTTTATCATTCTGCGCTCCGACGGCACACCGACC
>CAZFLK010000356.1:0-2634 GCA_964519245.1 uncultured Verrucomicrobiota bacterium | reverse complement strand
ATCAGATGTATGTAAAACCTGTTCTTGCTGTCTCTGGTTTCCACTGTCGTGGCGTCATAATCGGTTGGGTCTCCCTCGTGTTTGTACACGATGGAAACATCGTAGTCCGCGCCGTCGATCGTTTTGACGTTGAAGGTCCAAGGGCCGATGTGCCCCATTTCGCTTTTCCAAAAGCAGTAGTCCTCGTTGTCATGAAGCGTGTCCATCTCCACTTCGACAGTGCCGCCGGCGCCGTCGTCGCGGGTCGCCACGACCTGCAGGCCGCGGAGGTAGTTGTTGTTGACGTTGCGGTCCTCGATGTTCTCCTGGTTCGTCAGCCCATCGATCTTCCAGACGACGGCGCCGATGACATTGCGTTGCAGGGTGCGGAAATCGTTCTTGGCCTGGGTCGCGGCGGGTAATGCCGTGATCAGCAACAGGCCGGTCAGCAGCCACGAAATCGGGCGGAATTCGGTTTCCTTCCGGGGGGCGACTACCCGGGCTGCGCTAGTGGGATTGAGGTTGTTCATGTCGGAGCCTTGGAAGGTCAGTTGGAGGGGGTGGAGGACGGATTCAGCTCGCCGACGGGCGAGATCCGTGTCAGTTGGAATGCGCCGCTGACCTTTAGAGCCGAGGCGTGGAGGCCGGAGAGGGTTTCCTGGTAAACGCCGGTGAGGAGGCTGTAGCCGAAACCCTCGCTGTTTGAATCAGGTGGCGCAGCTGTGTCGAATGACAGGCTGATGGCGCGGGAGATCGTGGGAACTTCAGGCTTGGTCAGAGTGTCTTCGAACTTCGCGTCGAGATTGTCGTGGTCCGGATGCCTTCGATGCAGGAAGGGAAGAGTCGCGAGCGCGGGGGTGAGCGTGATTGTTGAGGTGACGGCTCCGCCGAGCGAGACCGATCCAGGCATCGGCAGGTGTGAAATCGACTTCGGAAAATCAAAGCCGATGGCGCTGATTCGGCGCCCAACAACTTCGCCATCGCGCAGCGCCACGCCGGTGAATTCTGGAATGCGCTGGTGGTCGGTGATCAGAACTTGAGTCCCTGGGACATCCACGACAGTGACGCCATTCTCCACCTTGGTGGTTCCGTTGCGAAACATCTGGATGACCTCCTTGAGCAGGGAGGCGTTTCCCGCCTCGTCCACATGGATGATCAAGCGCAGAGGAAAGGCCGATTTCGTGGGGGTGTTGGCGGCGATGACGCCGCTGCGGACAGCCATGATGTTTGTGCCTGCGGTGACGATGTCGACGGTTCCTGAATGCGGTTCGCTGACGGCGTTGATGTTTGCCACGCCCACCCAAAGTCCGACGTGATTCAGCGGTGAATCGGGGGTCTGCTTGGAGACCAAGGATTGCTTGGAGACGCCGCGCCGTGCGCCGCCGCTGGTTGCATTCATCATGGCGGCCCCGGGCGGCAGCGTTTTCCGAGCATTCACCGGGACGAGATAGCGACTGCCGGAGGAATCCGAGACGGCAAGTATCGTGCTATAGATCTCCGCGGGCATATCCTCTCGGCGTATTGAGAACGAATCGGTTCGGGAGCTGAAGGCATCGAGGATCTGGAGATCTTCGGCAGGGAGGTCTTCAATGACGGAACGGGCCTCCGTCACAACCCTGCGTGACAGGGGATTGGACAGGTTGCCGGACAAGTCTGCCACGAGCGTTGAGGAATCATTGGGAGTCTGATTGACGAAGGACATTGGTGACGCGGAAATATTCAGGCCAAAATCGAGACCGTCGCCGAACTCGAGGGCCAGCTTGAGCGGCGCCACGTAGTCGGAGGCTCCGTTGGAGAAAACCCAGTAGGCTTCGCCGGCGTTCATGAGGTCGGCGGGATCGACCGCCTGCCAGGTCCCGTCGGTGAGCAGGCGAAACATGGCCTGGCCTGCATGGGCGGTTGAAGGCGCAAAGAAGTCGCCGAAGGCGGGTTGATTGAGCGGATCCACGTTGAAGCCGCGGAGGTTGAAGGAATCCGGGACCCAGGCCTTGTAGTTTACTGAAGGCCGGCCGGTGAGCGTGAGATTGACATCAATGGCGCCGGTCAGTTTCACGAGATAGGCGCGATTGGCGTTGACGGTATGCAGCGTGGTGAGGAACGCCTTCGGATCGGGCTCGGGGAAGTAGCGGCGCCACCCCGGATCGTTGAAGGGGAGTTCATCAGGGCTCGCGATGAACTGAACCGGATTGACCGTGTCGATGTGTGTCCAGACGCTTTCGATCGGAATGCCGTTGAAGGCGGTCTCGATGGAATTGTCCGTCGGTTCGACGAGGACATGGATCGCGTTCCAGCCGGGCTTCAGGATGATCGTTTGATCCATGGTCTGGGCATTCGCCGAGAACGCGGCCGTCAGGCCAAGGAGAGCGGCGACGAGCCAGCAGAGTTGATGTCGGTTTTGCTTCATCGTGTATCGGGGTTGAGTCGGTTATCGAGCGGGCATCGAAGGCGGTTTCGCGGCGGCCAGTGTTTCGCGATTGACGGGAATCGTGGCGAGGCGTTCGTGGTTGATCTGGATGTCGACGCCGGCGCGCGCGGCGGTCTGAAATTCCGTTTCCAGGCGGGCATCGCGTAATCCGGCCAGCACGTGATGGATCTCGCCCTTGACGCTGGCGAGGGGTTTCAGCCTGGAAGGCGTGACTGAAGTGAGCCGGACCA
>CAZFLK010000355.1:0-2701 GCA_964519245.1 uncultured Verrucomicrobiota bacterium | reverse complement strand
CTGCAGGTGTCAACCTATTCCAGGTCCGGACCTTGACGTTCAGAGTTTGAAGTTGAACGTTTGCCGTTCGTCTTCCAGAACGGGCCTACGCTCCCGGCACGACCACGGCGCTTTCGTTGTAGGCGTGCGGGCTGGTCTTGGGCTTGTCGCCCTTGTGCCAGCGCAGGACGATGGCGGCCGCGATGTAGATGGAGGAGTAGGTGCCGGTGATGACGCCAACCACGAAGGTGAAGGCGAAGTCATTGATGACGCTGCCGCCGAAGAGGAAAAGGGCGCCGGCGGAAATCAAGGTTGTGCCCGAGGTAATGACGGTCCGTGCCAGGGTCTGGTTGACCGCCCGATTGGTGATCTCCCGGAGAGAGCCGCGCAAACCGAGCTGCAGGTCTTCGCGAATGCGGTCGAAGATGACGATCGTGTCGTTGATGGAGAAACCGATGATGGTGAGGACCGCCGCGATGGTGGGGGCGTTCAACTCCCGGCCGGTCAGGAAATACCAGCCCATCGTCATCAGGATGTCGTGGAAGATCGCAATCACCGCCGCCACCGCAAACGAGAATTCATAGCGGAAGGCGACATACATCAGGATGCAGAAGAGCGCGAGGAGCAGGGCGATGATGGCCGACTTGAGGATCTCGGCGCCGATGCTGGGGCCGACGCTGTCCTTCGCGATCACTTTCAATTCAGCCTGAGGATAAGCGGACTGAAGCGCCTGGGTGGCGTTCTCGCCTTCACCGACGGCGACGAGCACGGCAAGCGTCTTGGATCCGCCGCCGGTCTGGTACTGGATCTGGGAGGCTCCGATGTTGAGGCCGTCCATGGTCGAACGGAGCTCATCCACGCCGACCTCCTGGGTGAATGAATAAGTGATCTGGTCGCCGCCCTTGAGATCGACGCCGACCGCGTCACCGCCGCGCGAGAGACCGTAGCCCACGCCGATAACGACGAGGGTCCAAGAGATGATGAACGCGGGTTTGGCGAACTTGATGAAGTCGAAATTGGTGTTCCTGAGGAAACCGAACTGGAGCATGGGCAACTTGGTGATGATGCCCTTGGAGACGAGGATATCGAAGATCATCCGGGTCACGATGAGAGAGGTGAACATGCTGACCGCGATACCGATGGTCAGGGTGACGCCGAAACCCTTGACCGGGCCCGTGCCCAGGAAGATGAGCAGGACAGAGGCGATCAGCGTGGTTGAATTGGCGTCGAAGATCGTGCTGAAGGCCTTGTCGTAACCCGAACCGATGGCGGAGCGGAGCCCCTTGCCGCTGCGGAATTCCTCGCGAATACGCTCGAAGATGAGAACGTTGGCGTCGACCGCCATGCCAATGGTCAGGAGGATGCCGGCGATGCCGGGGAGGGTCAGAGTGGCGTTGATGGAGCACATCACGCCCAGCAGGAACAGCAGGTTGAGGGCGAGAGCCACGTTGGCGACGATGCCGCAGCTCAGGTAGTAGGCCAGCATGAAGACGACCACGGACACGAGTCCGATCGTCGTGGCCTTGATGCCGGAGTTGATGGAGTCGGCGCCGAGGGAGGGGTCGGTCGTGCGCTCTTCCTTGACCTTGACCGGGGCTTCGAGCGGATTCTCCAGGATGTTGGAAAGCTCGATTGCTTCGTCGATGTTGAAGTCTCCCGTGATCTGGCAGGAGCCGCCGAGGATGGGCTCGTTGATATTCGGGGCGGAGTAGAGCTCGCCGTCCAGCACGATGGCGAGGCGTTTGTTGACATTGGCTCTGGTCAGGTCGCCGAATTTCGCACCGCCTTCGGAGTTGAAATTGAGAATGATGTAGGGCTTGTTGGAGATGGGGTCGCGAGCCACGTAGGCATTGCGGACAAACTGGCCCGTAAGACCGCCCTCGGCCTGCCGGCCGACGACGACCTTGTCGAGGATGGTGGTGTTGTTGTCGCCGCGGCGGGACATGGTCTTCAGCTCGTAGCCGGGCGGGATGATCTCGTCCTGGGCGAGTTCGTCGCTGTCGGGGTGGACAAGTCGGAATTCAAGGAACGCGGCGCGTTCGATCAGGGCGCGAGCGCGGGCGAGGTCGGATTCGGCCAAGCCGGGGAGTTGAATCACGATGCGGTCGGAGCCGAGTGGCTGGAGGATTGGCTCGGCGACGCCGAGGGTGTCGACGCGCTTGCGGAGCACCTCGACGGCTTGGCCGAGGATTCTCTCCGTGTCCTGGACGGATTCAATTTCGGATTCGAGGGAAGCGCGCTGGGTATCGTTGGTGGCGCCGGCGAGTTCGGTCTGCAGTTGGGCGACCTTCTCGTTGATGTGTTTGTCGTCGAGTTGCACGACAAAGTAGGTGCCGCCCTGCAGGTCGATGCCGAGTTGGATCTGGCCGGAGGCTTCCTTTTGGATGCGCTTCAGGATCCGGCCGTTGGGGTCCTTTTGTCCGCTGACGTCGATATCGGGGAAATAGTTGGCGAGTTTGGCGTCGCCCACGGCGTCGAAGAGGTTGCCATATTCGCGATGGGGTTTTTCCGCCTGAAGATTCTGCGCCCGGGCGATGATCTCGTTGAAGGCCTCGTCCTTGTTTTGCGCGCGGTTGCTGAAGTGCTGGATGAGATCCCGGTTGGTGGTGGGAGTGATCTCGCCGAAGGACCACGCGATGACGAGAACGACAAAGATGAGTTTCCAAAGAGTATTCGAATTCATGAAGAAAGGCGGGGGAAGAGGACTACTTGTCGGATTCGG
>CAZFLK010000354.1:0-2730 GCA_964519245.1 uncultured Verrucomicrobiota bacterium | reverse complement strand
CCGGTGGGCGGCAGGTCGTCGAGATCGTCGGGATCGTAGCCCGGGGGTAGTTGGATATCCTCAAGCGGAAACAGGTCGAAGTATTTCTGCGGTACGAACCACGGTTCATGCGGGCGATAGAGGCCGCAGGCCAGGAAGAAGGGTTGGTCATGCTTCCGAGTCAGTTGTTCCCCGATGTATTTCGAAACCAGCCAGTCGCCGCCGAATTCCTCATCGGTGGCGTCGAGTCCGCCCCAGTCGGTTTCGACGTATTGCCAGGGTCCGCCGCGCGGGAGGCTGACGGGGCGCTGGTCCGGATACAGCGTCCGTGGGAAGGGGTTCTCCGTCTCCTTGGCGGGGTAGTATTCATCCCAGGAACGGGCGTCGATGAAGTAGTGCAGCAGTTTTCCCGAGCCGGCCGACCAGTAGCCGTGGTTTGAGAAATGCTTTGGCAGCAGTGTGGCATCGGGCAGGACCTCGCGCATT
Organism: uncultured Verrucomicrobiota bacterium; assembly: GCA_964519245.1. Classification (GTDB taxonomy): domain Bacteria; phylum Verrucomicrobiota; class Verrucomicrobiia; order Limisphaerales; family JAYPEY01; genus JAYPEY01. The sequence goes on along the minus strand of CAZFLK010000354.1, from coordinate 2,265 downwards.
TTCTGACCATTTTCGTAAAGCCCCGAGACGTGCGGCGAGATCCCGGTCATGATGGCCGTGCGCGAGGGATTGCAGGCGGGCGCCGGACAGTGGGCGTTGCGGAACAGGACGCTGCTCGCGGCCAGTCGGTCGAAGTTCGGCGTGCGCGCCTGAGGGTGCCCGCCCAGGCAGCCGATCCAGTCGTTGAGGTCGTCCACCGAGATGAAGAGGACATTGGGTTTTGTCTGGGCTATCGGGGGACTCGCTTTTTCGGGCGTTGGCTTTGCAACGGCCCGGGGATCGTTCGAGGCGCGAAGTTCGGCGGTCAGCTTTTGCTGCAAGCGGGTGAGGTCTGATTCGTAGCGCGACTTCCCGGCCACGTTGTTGAGTTGATCGGGATCGTTCCGCAGGTCGTAAAGTTCGTCCTTCTCGTGTGAGGTGAAGGCGAGGTTGGCCAGATTGCGAAATGCCGGTTTGTCACGATTCAGGCGAAGGGCCTGCTTGCTGGGGGAGGGGTCGATGTTGAACGAAAAGGCGCCTGGTTCGGTGGGCCAGGCCTCCTGGGCGAAGTCGTATTCCGGATTGTGACCCTCGATCTCGCCGGTCGGCCACGTGTCCGGCGCGAACTTGCGGACGTAGAGAAAGTCCTTCGTGCGAATGGCCCGGGAAGGATGGGGGTATACATGCTGCTCCATGCCGGTCAGGACGAAGCTGCGCTTCGGGTCAATTAGGCCGGATGACCTGGCCATGAGCTGCGGCGTCAACGAACGGCCCGTCATGCTCTTGGCAGGTCTTAATCCAGCCGCGTCGAGAAAGGTCGGGGCCAGATCGCAGAGGCTGACAAAGTCGTCGACGGTTCGGCCGCCCTTGATCTTGCCGCCCCAGCGCACGGCCAGCGGGACGCGCGTTCCCAGATCGTAAAGCGTCGCCTTGGCGCGTGGAAAGGGCATGCCGTTGTCGCCGCTGACGACGACAAGCGTGTTGTCCAACTCGCCCATCGTTTCCAGGCGCGTGAGGACTTCGCCGACCTGTCGGTCGAAGCGCTGAATCTCCCAGTAGTAATCGGCCAAGTCCGAGCGGATGTTCCTGGTGTCCGGCAGGCAGGCGGGCGGTTTGATCTTGTCCAACCTGATCCCGCTCCGCGCGCCGATTCCCAACTCGTAAGGCCGATGAGGATCCTGTCCGCCGAACCAGAAGCAGAAGGGTTCCCCGTCTTGACGCGATTCAAGGAACTTATCGAACGACTTGAACCGCGGGCCGAATGAATCCCGTTTGCGAAAGGAGTGCTTGCTGGGCCAGACGCCCTTCCCGTAGCGACCGATTCGATAGCCGGCCTTCTGCAGTAACTCGGTGTAGACCGGGTAGTCTTCGCGCAAAGATCCGCCCAAGCTGTCTCCCTCGCGTAGCCGCCAGTGATGCTGTCCGGTCAGGACGCTCAATCGGCTCGGCGTGCAGGAAGGCGTCGAGACGAAGGCGTTGGGAAACAGGATGCCCTCCCGCGCGATACGGTCGAAGTTCGGGGTCTTGACGACCTTGTCGCCCAGCGCGCCAGCGTGCGGATACGACCAGTCGTCGGCCATGAAGAAGAGGATGTTGGGCCGGGTATCGGAGCGTCGAGCATTGCCCGGCTTGGGCTGCTTCGGTCTGGCGGGCGGAAGCGGCTGCTTGCCCGCGTTGATCGTGAACGTCTGACGACGCTGTTTCACGGTGACGGTGGTCTTGTAGTCGGTCCTTGTTCCCCGGATTTCGAAACGATGACCCAGGGTTGTGTTGATATGGTGGTCCTTCCCGATGGCGACCACGCCGGACTTGCGCGGCTCCCCATCCGGCGGCAGCCAATAGACCGCCAGGTCCTGCCGGGAACGGTTGCGGATTGTCAGGCTGGGGCGAATGCCGGCCTGCGGCATGGGTTTTGGTCGGGGCAGCAGGCTCCATTGCCGGCTGCTGAGTTGATTGATCAACGCCTTGCGTTGATCGGCGACATTGTGATTCTCGAAGGGGTCAACCAGGTGATCGTAAAGCTCTGTTTCGACGGTTTTGGCGGTCCGACGGTCGAGCCATTCGATGAAGCGGTAGCGTCCGGTGCGCATGGCGTAGCCCATGAATTCCCTGCCCTGATGGCGGCGACGAAACTGGCTGAACGCCGCCTGCTTGAAGGGGCGATCCGGGTCGCTGAGCAATGGCGCCATGCTGCGTCCCTGCAGATGATCCGGCAGGGGGACGCCGGCGAGTTCGCAAAGCGTCGGGTAGATGTCTATGAATTCGGCCAGCGCTTGGGTTGAATTG
>CAZFLK010000353.1:0-2741 GCA_964519245.1 uncultured Verrucomicrobiota bacterium | reverse complement strand
ATCTGCTCAGAAGGAACACGCCCCAGCCACGCCACGCCATGTCTGAAGACGAGAACATCAAGATATCCGACTACCTCGACGCCCACGCGGATTCCACGCCGGCCTTCGTCGCCGACGACGAGGACCGGGAGCATCGACTTAGACTGCTGTATGAGCTGCCGCTGCAATTCGCCGGGGTGGAGGATCTTCACGCGCTGTTTGGTCTCATCTTGGAGCGGATGGTGGAGTTGATTCCGAGCGCGGAGCGGGGCGCCCTGCTGATCATCGACCCCGTCTACGGAAAGCTGGCCCTGCGCGCGAGCATTCCCGAGGACGACCCCCCCATCAGCCGAACATTGATCCAAAGGGCGGTCGGACAGGAAACCGGGTTCATCTGGAGTCGGCAGGACGAGGTGGACGTTTCCCAGAGCATTCGCAATCTCGGGATGCAATCGGGAATGTATGCCCCGTTGCTGTGGAAGGGCGCCATCCAGGGCGTGGTGTGCGTGGACAGCCAGCATCACAGCGCGGTGTTCAAGGAAGACGACCTGCGCTTCATGTTGTGCGTGGCGCATTACGCCGCGGCCGCCGTCGCCAATCACTTTCTGCAACTCGACATCATTCAGAACAACACCGTGTTGCAACGGCTGCTGACGAATTTCTCCCCCGCATTGCGCGGCAAGTTGCTGGGCAAGGCGCGCCACGGCGCGCTGCAACCCGGCGGTGAAAAGTCCAACGTCACGCTGCTGATGTCCGACATCCGCGGCTTCACCCGACTGACCGAGGGCATGGATTCAGCCATCGTGGTCGAAATGCTCAACGAGTATTTCTCCGCGCTGGTCGAGGCGGTGTTCGAGCACAACGGCACGGTCGACAAGTTCATCGGCGACGCCATCCTGGCGGTGTTCGGAAGTCCGGAAGCGGACGACGACCAACAGGTCAAAGCCGTAAACGCGGCCTTGGCCATGCAAGAGGCCATGCAGCGCGTGAATGAAACGCGCAAGCGGCGCGGCGCAGTCACCTGTGAGATCGGGATCGGCCTGCATTATGGGGAGGTCCTTCACGGGTTCATCGGGGCCGAGGAGCGACTTGAGTTCACGGTGATCGGGGAAACGGTGAATCGCACAGCCCGCTATTGCGACGGCGCCGGCCCCGGAGAAACCTTGATCAGCCCCCAACTCCACTCCCACGTCGCCGAGGGTTACGAAACCCGACCAAAAACCATTCCCACCAAGCACGAGGGAGACTTTGACGGCCTGCTGGTGATCGACAAGCGGTGAAATGCGGCCGGAGTCAGGTCGGCTTCTCCAGCTCGCCCTGCGACGCTTCAGCGACGGTTGACCACCTCGCCCAGAATCGCCAGCAACTTGGCGTTCGTGTAGGGTTTGCGCAACATTCCGTCGATCTTGTGGGCCGGTGAACTGGCCAGTTCAAGACTGGCAAATGACCCGGTGGTCGCGACGATCCGGATGTGGGGGTTGATTCCGTGGAGCACCTGAATCGCGGTGACCCCGTCCATGACGGGCATTTTCAGGTCCATCAGGACCAAGGCGATCTCATTGCGCCTCTGACAATAAATCGTGACGGCATCCGCGCCGTCAGTGGCGGTCACCACCGAATAGCCATGATGCTCCAGCGTCTCCCGGGTCAACTCGCGGATCTCGGGTTTGTCATCCACGAGCAGAATCAGCTCCCCGTTTCCGTTCGCTGGCGGCGCGCTTTCATCCACCTCGCGCTCTCCCGGATCATCGTCGAGCGCCGGGAGGTAGACGTCAAAGGACGTCCACTTGCCCGGGTGGCTGCTGACCACGATGTCGCCCCCCAATTTCTCCACAACGGAATACACCGTGACGAGCCCCAGGTACTGCTCGGATCGATTCTCCTTGGATGGATCGAACAACGACTTCAACTCGCTGGCGGTGTAGCCAAGGCCGGTGTCCTTGACCTGAATCTTGATGAAGGCGCCGGGTTTGATTCGCTTGCAGGCCAGGGCAAACTGCGCGTCGAGCACGACATTCTCCGCCGTGATGCGCAATTCGCCGCCATCTGGCATCTGGTCCCGGGCGTGGATGCAGAGGTTCATCAGAACCTGGTCGATCTGGAGTTCGTCAGCGCGGATCTTGTGGAGGTCATCCGCAGCATGATGCGCGACGTAGATGTTGCGTGGAAAGGTCTCACGGAAGATGTGAACGACACTGTCGATGAGCTTGTTGATCCTCAACGAACGGGTCCCGCCGCTCTGCCCGTCGCCGAACTTCATCAGTTCTCCGGCCAGGTCGGCGCCGCGCCGGCAATTGTTCTCAATGCTTTCAATCAGCGCGGTCTGATGTTCATCGATGAAGACATCCTCCTTTAGTCGCTGGGCCGCGGTAAGGATGGGGGTCAGCAGGTTGTTGACGTCGTGGGCGAGGCCGTTGGCCATCGCGCCCAGGCTGCTCAAACGCTGCGCCTCCATCAACCGCGATTCCATGGTCCGATGCATCGAATTATCGCATATGGAGCCGATCAGGCGAATGGGTTTCCGATCGGAATCAAACAGGACGAAGGCGCGGGCGACGACATCGGCCCAGGAGCCGTCGCCGCGCTGAAAGCGGAATTCGTGCAACCAGAGCGGTTTCGCTCCGGAACCCAGCATCTTCAATCCCGCGCGAACGTCCTCACGATCATCCGGGTGAGCGCAATCGACCAGCTGCCGTCGCTCAGAGGGCTAGCCCGGATATTTCATCACATCGAGGATTGAGTTGAGAGATCGGTGATCGAGG
>CAZFLK010000352.1:0-2781 GCA_964519245.1 uncultured Verrucomicrobiota bacterium | reverse complement strand
GGACGTGCAACTGGGCGCGCCGGTCTACAACCGCCTGATCTGGAACTTCACCCGCGCCGAGGGGCAGATCGCCTACCAACAGGTCTACAACATTTCCGATACGGAACCCCGCGACGGTTTCATCGATGTCTACGATGCAGCCCGGCTTTATCCCCAGGGCCACGGCGACGCCTGGGGACACTATCTCACCGCGGTTGATCAATACTATAAGCTCATGCGTGATGAGAACTTCGTCTGGGTTCCACGCGCCGAAAGCATCCTGCTCGGAGGCATCCCCATCGAAGTGGATTACCTGGACGAACGCAAATTCGCCGCCGCCGCCGCCGCCAAGGCCCGAACCGGAGCCGAGGTGGTCAATCTCACCTACCGTCAGGAATACGTGGACGATCCCGCCGGCCAATGGCAGGGCTACATGGATACCGACACGGACCGCGCCTGGGGCGTCACGGAATGGGCGCGCCGCGCCGGTCAGGGAGCCTACTTCGATTGGGTCACCGCCAACGCCATCCTGCCCGCCGAGGATCCGGACGATCTAACCCAGGGAATCGAAAAGGTCGACCGCACCACCGTGTCGGAACTGGACGAGATCGTTTCCGAATACTCGAAAATCGAGGCCCAGGAGGATCAGGCCAACATCGGGCTTAATCCGCTCGGCCTGGCCAAGGGCGCCATCCCTTTTGACATTGAGCCCGACACCTCGTCCGGCCACACCCACTACGAACAGATACAGGCCCGCGCCCTCAAGGCGCTGGACAACACGATCTCCGTCTTCAACCACGCCAATTCGCTGACCCAGAACCTGCGCCGCACCCAGGATGCCGCCTCGGAGTTCGCCGCCAACGTCGCCGACCAGGAACGCGACTACGACAATCGCCTGATCACCCTGTTCGGGTATCCCTACCCGGGAGACATCGGCCCCGGCAAGGCGTATGCCTCGGGATATGACGGGCCCGATTTGCTCAAGTACATGTATGTCGACGCCACGGAACTGACCGGCGGCGCCCGTCAGGAGGTCGATTCCCTGACCAGCTACTACAATGTCAACGGCGCCTCGACCAGCTCCATCGACAGCTTGGGATCCGGAAGCGCCCTAATCGGAGTCGAATTCCCCATCTCGGAAGGAGCATGGAGTTTCACCGTCAACCCCACTTTGGCCGGTCAACGCCGCGCCCCGGGCGAGATTCAGATGGCGATCAGCGACGTCGTGCAAAGCCACGGCAATTTGAAACAGGCATTGAAGGAATACAAAAATCTGGTTCAGGCGGTGCTCGACAAACGGGAGATCATCAATCTGAAACACGAAATCGACGCCAACAAGACTCGCATCTTAGACAACGCAACCGGCGAGACCAAGAGCCTCAACGACGGTATTGCTGCAATGAAAGCAACAATCGCTGGCGCGGGGGCGGCGCAGGCCCAACTCAAATCCATGACAGAGGCAATAGCTTGGTCTCTCCCCTCTTCGGTCGACGACCCTTCGTTTGGAATAAGGGGGGCAATCTATAACAGTAAGGCCGTTATCGGGGCTGCATTGACCGTCGGAAAACTGGCGGCGCAAGGAACACAGGTGGGGCTTGAAATTGCAAAGCAGGAATTGGCGGATACCACCGCTCACCAACTTGACGCCGAAGACGCCAAATACGAGGCGGCAATGGAAATCAAGGAGCTCGAGGCACTTTACCGCGAGACCATCCCGAAGCGGGCGGCCTTGCGCACCTTGCAGGAACTCCTGCAACAGTCACTCGGAAACTACAATGCCAAGCTGGCCGAAGGCATCCGAGTCCTTGACGAACGCGAATCCTACCGCAAGCGGGTGGCCGGCAACGTCTCGCAAAACCGTTATCGCGATGTCGCCTTTCGCATCTTCCGCAATGACGCCATCCAGAAGTACCGCGCCCAGTTCGACCTGGCGGCCCGATACGTCTACCTGGCGGCTACCGCTTACGACTACGAGACCACCATGCTGGGCTCGCAGCAGGGTTCCGGCCGCGAATTCCTGCAGGACATCGTCAAACAACGCTCCGTCGGGGAGATCATCGATGGCCGCCCCATCGTCGGTAAGGGAGGCCTTGCGGACTCCATCTCCCGCCTCAGCCAGAACTTCGATGTGTTGAAGACCCAACTTGGGCTGAACAACCCGGAACTCGAACAGGAGACTTTTTCCCTGCGCAGTGAATTCTTCCGATTGTTGCCTGCCGAGTCATCCGACGACGAATGGAGGGATACGCTCAAAAACCACCTGGTGGCCGACCTGTGGACCGTGCCGGAATTCCGCCGCTACTGCCGTCCCTTCGCCCCCGAGACAGCCGGCGCGCAATCGGGCCTGGTCATCCCCTTCTCCACCACGGTCACCTTCGGGCAGAACTTCTTCGGCCGTGAGTTGGGACCGAATGACGGCGCCTATGACTCCTCCCGCTTCGCCACCAAGGTGCATTCAGGCGCCATCCTCTTCAGCGACTACCCGAAGGACGCGGGCGGAACCTCGCTGCTGTCGCGGACGCCCCGCGTCTATCTGGTTCCGATCGGCACGGACATCATGCGCGCCGCCGCCGGTGATACGCTGGCGACCAGGGAGTTCAAGGTCATCGACCAGAAGATCCCCATCCCCTTCCCCATTGGCGACTCCAGCCTGAAGGATCCGAACTTCATGCCCATGAACGACAGCCTCGCCGGATCGTTCGTCGAGATCCGAAGGTTCTCCAGCTCGCGGGCCTTTGATGAGGTCGTCTTCAACGACACGAGTCCCGAGACGGAGGCGCGGTTGATCGGGCGTTCCGCCTG
>CAZFLK010000351.1:0-2844 GCA_964519245.1 uncultured Verrucomicrobiota bacterium | reverse complement strand
GGCGGAAACGCAGGCGGCACGCCCAACTCCCACTTGGTCAGCTCACATGCACAGAAAAATCAAGGAACTCGCAACTCCCACACGATGAGTTCCCACGCGCGGACCAAGGCCGGCGGCGTGAACAACTCTCACTTCCAGAGCTCGCTCACCAGCAGCGTCAACACCTTCCACACCAGCTCTCACTACGGCGGGTCCGGCGGCTTCACCTTGAACAACCTTAATCGTGTGAACAGCCACATGGTCAGCAGTCACGCCAAAAGCTCGCACGCCATCCGCAAGCGCAACCCGCTCCCCAATACTCACAAAACCAGCAGCCACGCGACCAGCAGCCACGCCCGCAGCAGTCACATGACAAGCAGCCATGCTCGCAGCAGCCACGCCACCAGCAGTCACGCCCGTAGCACGCTCGCGACCGGGACCTTCGGCCGCAACAACAGCAGCTTTTCCAAGAACGGCATGAATACCTTCATGGACCGCACTTATCAGGATCGGCAGCGCGAATTTCAGGATATCGAACGAGCCAAATCAAAAGGCGAGAAACCCTGGAAACCCAAGTAAGACGCCGAAGAAAACTGCGGCCCCAACCACTCGGGCCAGCCCTGACTCGCGCGAATTCGCCTCCCGGCATTCGCGCGATTTGCTTTCAAACCGCCCCGCAGCACCCGCTCGATGAACATCCTCTACCACTTTCGGACAAGGGGAACGGGGCCCGAGTCGGTGCATATTGCCGGCGTGGCGAAGGCCTTCGAAGACGTCGGAAACAAGGTTTCCTTCTGCAGCCCCACGGACGTCAACCCGCTTGAGTGCGCCGGCGCCAACCCCTATGGCGGACGCGCCCGCAGCGGCCTGATTCGACGCCTCGTCGATCTCTGTCCCGGCTTCCTCTTCGAGTTTCTCGAACTCGGCTACAACATCTCCGCTTGGCGGCGAATCAAGCGACTGCTCAGCAGCGGTGATTTCGGACTCATCTACGAACGGCACGCCTTCTTCCTCTGCTCCACCGCCATCCTTGCGAAACGCCGGGGAATTCCCCTCGTGATCGAAGTCAACGAGCTGGTCGGCGACGATCGCGTCCGTCGCCAACCGCTCTTGTCGCCTCTGGCCCGTAAATGCGATCGAATCGCCCTCTCCCGAGCTAGCGTCATCATCACGGTCTCTCCCCATCTCAAGCGCCGCATCGCTGACATGGGAATCGATGCGCAAAAGATCCTCGTGTTGCCCAATGCGATCGACGAGGCCGACTACGAAAGCCTGCCAACGCCATTCGAACTCCCTGAGCGACTTCACCCCGCCCCCGACACCGTGGTGATCGGATTCGTGGGCTGGTTTGTCGCCTGGCACCGACTGGATCGCCTGATTGAGGTTGTCGCCAACCTGGCCCGGACCCGACCTCAACTAAGGCTGGCGCTCGTGGGCGACGGTGAGCTGCGCGACAGCCTCAAGGCTCAGGTCGAGACAGTCGGCCTGGAGTCGCAAACCTGGTTCACCGGCTCCGTGGCGCACAGTGAAATACCGGCTCAGATCGGCTGCATGGACATCTGCGTCGTGCCTCACAGCAATGAATTCCGCTCGCCCATCAAGCTCTTCGAATATATGGGCCAAGGCAAGACCATCGTGGCTCCGCGGACCGAACCCATTGAGATGGTGATTGAAGACGGAAAAAACGGGATCCTGTTCGATCCCGAATCTGTGGATGGCCTCGAGCGGGCGCTGGAAAAGGTGATCGACAACCAGGAACTTCGGCAACGCATTGGGAAACAGGCGCGAACCGACGCGCTCGAACGGCACACCTGGAAAAGAAACGCGGAGAAAACACTGGCAGCCGTCGCTAGCGCGCCAACCAACCAGGCGAAATGCGATTGACTTGAGGGCTGGATTACCGGCTTCCGCGCGGCACGATCATGGTCGCCGCGCCAATCGCGCTGGCCGCCGCCGCCGGCGCCGCGGCTGGAATCACCGTTTTGCTTGAGGACGCCTTGTTGCTACGCTGTTGCGCAAACATCGGAAATCTGGGCGGTGGTTGATCCCGGTATTGAGGCGCTCGCAACCGTGGCATGGCCTTGGCCATCCGCACCTCGCTCACCGGAGCTGGCGCATCGCCACAACACGAACCCGCCGCTTGGGGCGCCGCCGCCTCTTCCTCTTCCGGTTTGGCGCGCACCGCGGCCAGGTAGGATTGTTTCAAGCTGGAACCCGGTTTCGTGATTCGGCCAGAGCTGATCAGGTCTCTCAATGACCGCCCCACCCTGGGAGCCGAAGCTTCCGGATCCAGCGGCACAACCAGATCGCCGCACCAGTCGAAAAGCGGCTTCTCAATCTTGGCGTTCTGAATCAACGGACGCTCCCGCATCGGGCGAATGAACTGAGGACTCTCAATCACCGCTTTCTGGATAATCGGGCGAATGATCGACACGCGCTCCACCAAGGCCTTTTCAAAACTCGGCTGCACAATGAACGGCCGGTCACGGCAGACCTGAGCAGAAGCCGAACCGGCTCCCAAAAAAAGGAAACCAGCAGCGATAAGCCCAAATCGAGCGGTGAACTGACGACCAAACATCGTTGACGTTTTCCCACGATCCCACCCAGGATTCAACCTCAAAGTCTCCTTCTCCGCACTCGCCAAGAGCGTGGACAGCGCCCGTCCGCAACTGCCTTCGCTCCAAGCCCACGCCCCACCTTCTCACGAAGGCGGCTACTTAACGCATCACGCTCCCCGTGGCCGCGCTCGCCAAGAGCGTGGACGTAGATATGGGCTCGACGGAGTCTCTCCCCACCGGCTGCACGAGCCATCCGGCAATAAAGGAGCGCTGTTGGCAGCGGAGTCGTGGGTCGCTCTGGCATGGA
>CAZFLK010000350.1:0-2854 GCA_964519245.1 uncultured Verrucomicrobiota bacterium | reverse complement strand
GGTGTTGCGGGTCCAGACCGCGTTCTTCCGCGCCCGCCATCCAATCCGATTTGCAATATGATCCAACTGACTCATGTCTCCAATCAAACCGCCGTCGTCGGCATTCGTTTCACTTGTTCCGTATTCTGTGACAACGCGGGTCAGTTTCAACCGAATCACTCAATTCGCCAATCATCTTTTGTGACGACCAGCGCAAATCGGCCAATTTCTGGAGCGCGGGGTTCGCCCGGCCCGTTTCGTGTCAGGTTGCCGACGGAGCATTCGAGGAAGCCCAGGATTGACCAGCCGGTGCCTGACCTCGGCGAAAAGTCAGCTCAACCGCCCAGTGAGAAAAGGTCCGCATTGCCCATTTCGATCCGCAGACGGACCGATGCGCCCAAACCGCGGCCTCCATGCATCCAGACAAGCGTCCTGCATCCGGATTCATCTTCGGCGGTCACGATATCCGGCTCTCCCAAACCATCGACCGCCTCGCCTTCCCGATCGAGGATGATCACCCGAAACCAGCCGTTATTGCCGACGCGACGGTTGATCCGCAACGAAACCTCATCTGATGCGTTTCCCGAAAGCCCCAAGGGGACAGTCGTCACCGTTGCGCCCCTCGCTCCCGCGCTCAACGCCACGAAACCGTCATTGCGATAGACGAACCGTCGCAGACGGCTGTCGGGTCCTTCGTAATAAGCCTCCGTCGCGTAGACGGAAATCTCGCCGGATTTTCCGGGAAGCCGAAGCATGCCCCAGGTCATGTAATTGCTGCGATTGCCGCTGCGGTCCTTGGGCGCGGTCTCCGGGATCACCGGGTCTTCCCAGCGCTTGAACTGCAGTCGATCCCGGCTCGTCATCAGCAACGGAGCCACCCGGCTCCCTTCCGGTTGGTAGCGGGTTGGGAAGCCGATCAAAAGATGCGGCGCGCGGTCATAGGGCTGAATGGCGTTCGTGTAAAGATGCTCGTCGGGCGCATCCCCATACCCGATGGGCTTCGGGTCCGACCAATGGATGAAATCGTCGGAGACACAGGTCATGATGTCGCGTTTGCGCTGCTGATTGAAAAAACGGTGATACTCCCGGTAGCGACGCTCCTCCGCATCCCAGAAAGCCAGGTTCTGGGAATCGAACGCCCCCTTCACGATCACGGGCTCCTTCTGATAGGCCTTCCAGTGGATGCCGTCCCGCGACTTGAAAACAAACAAACCATGCTTGGAGGATTTGTCGCCCGGCCTCAAAGACCGCCCCCGCCCAATCGCCTTGTAGCGCGCCTCCGGATCGCAATCCGGATTCCGGTCCTTGAAAACAGTGAAGTTGTGCGTCCCGACGCCGTTCCAAACAATATTGTTCGCTTTGGACCCGTTGAACTCGTGAATGCCCAACGCTGGCTTGACCCAGCGCACGCCGTCGCGACTCTCCGCGTAACAGGTCACTTCCGGATGGGCGGACTTTTTCTGGTCGGTCAACCAATGTGAGCCGCGATAGTACATGCGAAACAACGGGGCCCCGTCGCGATCATCCGCAAAAATGGTATAGTAAGCGCAGGTGTTGCCTTCCCAAGGTTCGCCCGTGATCAGGACCACTTCCCGCGCCTCGGGCCGCTGCAGTTTCAACTGTGCGTCTCCCGCGATCTCCTCGATCAGATAATCGTCGACAAGCAGTTCCAAACGCTCGCCGATCACGCGCGGTTCGGCTGCGACTGAAATCGCGCCGGCCATCGCCGCGATGATGCCTGTCGTCAGGATCCTCATATGCCTTTTCAACCCGTTGCGCGATGCGGAGATCAAGATAAACGTCGTCCCTTCCTTCCCGGCTATTTCTTCGTCGGATGGTCCTTGGCCAGTTCCTGACCCAGTTCCCGGAAATTCCCCTGCTCACAGCACTGCACGAATCCCTCGGTGACCGATTTCAGCTGCTCCCAACGCTCCCGGATATGCTTCGACTCCTTCTTCGATATGTGGTTGTCCGCCGCCGCGGTCGCAATCACCGAAAGAAGATCCGCAAATTCCTGCACCACCTCGTTGGTCGCCGGCACGAGGTAGAATGGATGCGGCCAATTTGCCTCCGGATTCTCGATGAAGAAGCCGCCGGCGCGCTCCGACACCCACTGCGCAATGCGGTCATCCTTGGTGCATTCCAGCAGTTGCTCCACGCGATCCAACGGATTCAACGTGCCGCTCCCGTTCTCGTCCGACGGCTGCGCCCATTTGTAAATCATGGACAGCGACAACGACAATTCGTCAGCCACCTGTTTCGGACTGATTTTCTGGAAAACCTCCCGGAGAAGTTCGTGCGATTGCATGAGTGGATTTCATACCCACGAACAGGGAGAATGAAAAGTCTGTAATGCGTCCCGTGGCCGGTGAGGGCGCGAGCGCCTGAGGCCGCTTGAAGTTGGCGCGCGGCGCCATCTGGCTTCAACCTGCCAGGCTCCAGGGGCGGCGGCGTTGAAGCAGGCGACCCGCGCGGGTCGCCTCCACGCGCTATTGTTCGGACTCCTCGTTTGGCGGCTCCGCTTCCCAACGGGGAAGATCCGCCATCAGCAATTGAAAGGGAAACCATTCCGCAAAGGCGTGTTTCAAGGGGAACCCATCGGGAACCTCCCCCTTCACCACGCTGTTGGCGGCAAACCGGCCCCAGACAATCTCCTCGCCTTCCCACAATTCAGAAACCAGTTTGCGGTCCAATGTTCTTGAGGTCAGATAGAGCCCGCTCACCGGGCGCTGTTCATGAAGCTCGATGAAATCCTCGCCGAGATCCCAGGTCAACCAAACCGCCGGCTGGTCGCCATACCAGGCCACAGCCCAGGGAATGTCCGTCATCAGAACCTCGTCCTCAGCAAACCAGTCTGCCGCCTCGTGAATCAATG
>CAZFLK010000349.1:0-2884 GCA_964519245.1 uncultured Verrucomicrobiota bacterium | reverse complement strand
CCAGACACGCGGCGAGGCTGATCGTCGTGGTGGTCTTGCCCACGCCGCCTTTCTGATTTGCAATGGAGATGACAGGATTCGGCACGCGCCCGATTTAGGGAACCACGGGCCCAAACGTAAAGCGCAAAGCGGTCTCGCCCGGCCCGCTTTCCCGGGGCGGCTGCCTTGCCTCATCAGGAGAACACGCCCCCCGCCCCATTCCAGCGGCTTGCGTCCGGAGGTCCCTAGCGCCCTTCCACGCCTCAGCCCGCTGGACAAGGCGGAGGTTTTTGCTACGTTCCCGCTCAGCAATGTCATTCGCAACAAAACTGCTCCGCCGTGCGGGGGGCTGCCGGACGATCCTGTTGTCGCTGACGCTTTGTGGGGCGCTCCTTGCCGCGCCGACGCGGGCGGCATCACAGCCGGCGAAGCCCGTCCATTGTCTCGCATGCGATCAAGGTCCGCTGACGGGGCGTTACTGGAAAAATGAACTCGGCGCCATCTGCGAGGATTGCCATCGACTGGAGCGACGTTGCTGGATCTGCGGGCGCCCGGCGGCCAAGGATTACATCAAGACCCCCGACGGACGCTATATCTGTCGGCGTGAGGCTCGCAATGCCATTATCGGAAAGCAGGCGGTGCAGCAGACTTTTCAGAGCACGCGCATCGCCATCAAGCGCATGACACGGGGCTACATGACGCTCAAGAGTCCGGAAATCAACGTGGAGGTCTTCAGCCAACCGGTCTGGGATCCGGATGGAACCAAGAGCGCGCTGCATCGGCAGGGGTTGGCGACAACCCGACAGGTCGGCAAGACCTATCATCACAACGTGATGCTGATCAGCGGCTTGGTGAACACCAACCTGATCGGCGTCAGCGCCCACGAATTCACCCATCTGTGGATCAACGAGAACAAAGGGGATCATCAACTCGACCCGCTGACCAACGAGGCCATCTGCGAGATGGTTGCCTACAAACTGGCGGAAACCTACCGGCACCACAACTACATGAAGCTCATTCGCGAAAACACCTACACCCAGGGTCGCGCCGCCGAATTGTTGCCGCTGGTGGAGCGGTATGGGCTCAAATCTCTGTTGCGTTGGGTGATCGAGGGCTCTGGTCCCAATCCCTCGTCGCACGAACTCGCCAGCTTGCGCGCCTATCGCCCGGCCGCCACCGTCGCGACACAATCCGCGACGCCCTCCAAGGCATCCCCGCTCTACCAATCGACGCCGCGCGCCGCGCCCATGAAACCGGACTCCCTCGAACTCAAGGGCGTCATCGGAGCCCCCGGCAAATACACAGCCCTGATCAGCGGCGTCATGTTCCGCGAAGGGGAGTCCCGAACAATCCGATTGCAGGACAAATCCGTCACAGCTCATTGTCAGAACATCACCCGCAACTCGGCGGTCCTGAAACTTGAGGGCGTCGACGCCCCGGTCAAACTCCAACTGAGGTAGTCGCGGATGGGAGCAACGATCGTCATCGCCAACGGCCGGGAAACTCCCGTCGAACTCCCCTGCTCCCTGGAACAGTTCCTGATCGCGCAGGCCCTTCTGCCGCGCAGCGTGGTCGTGGAATTGAATGGGGAAGCGGTGGCCCCATCCGAATTCCCCGGGCGCCAACTCGCCCCCAACGACCGGATGGAGATCGTCAAGATTGTCGCCGGTGGATGAACCGCCAGATCGTCCCGGCGATTCCTGCCACAAAAAGGTTGAATTCCCCGGAGATAAATGGTTCAACAGCTGCCCTCCGGTCGCCCTTATGGTGGAATTGGCAGACACGCTACCTTGAGGTGGTAGTGCCCAAAAGGCGTACAGGTTCGAATCCTGTTAAGGGCACCATTCTAACGGAATCCGCGAACGGCAGTTGTATGCAGTCAGACTCGCGCTCTCGATCATGAAGCCCTTCCCTTTCCCTATTCTTGTCCTCGCCGCCGTCACGCTCCTCACAGGATGTTCTTCCGTTGAGCATTACGAGGTGCGGCTGAATGAGCCCAACCCCTACTCCTCCAGAGTCTTGCGCTCGCAGAAGAAGCCGCGGAAAACGTCTGAAGCGGTGCTGCGCTTCGTCGATGAACATGGCCAGCAATTTCAGATCGAGAGTCGCTATGTGGAATCGATCAAACCGCCGCCGCCGGGCGCGGACGCCTTTGGCGCGGATGGCAACGCGAATTTCCAGATCAACCTCACCGCAACCAACATCTACGGCGTCAATGTCGCCTTCACGCCGGAAAAGCCCGTGCGCGCAATCCAGAGATTTTACCTTGTCAAACGCCTTGACGGACGCGAACTGAAAGTGCCGGAGGTCTACGTTTCGGAAATTGAGGCCAAGACCAAAAAGGACCTCTACGACGATCCCGACCCCCAGTTCATCGAGAAGTTCAATTACCGCTGAGCTTCTCGACATACTTCGCCAGCATGTCCGGCTCAAGATTCACGGCGTCTCCGACCGTTCGCTCCTTCATTGCGGTCACCTCGTAGGTGTGGGGAATGATCCAGATTCCCAAACTCCGTTTTTTCACCGACGCCACCGTCAGACTGATGCCGTCCAACGCCACGGAGCCTTTGGGAACCAGATAGCGCATGATGGCCGGCGGAGCCGCCACCTCCAGAGCCCAATCGTCTCCAACCTTTTCCCAACGCTTGATTTTCCCCAGGCCGTCGATGTGGCCGGTGACAAAATGCCCGCCGAAGCGGCTGTCCGCCCGAAGCGAACGCTCCAGGTTCACCAGGGAACCGGCCTCAACAAACTGCAGATTGGTTCGCTTCCAGGTTTCCTGCAGCAGATCGAAACGCGCCAGTTTCCGCCGGCCTCGCCCCCGGAGCTCCACCACGGTCAGGCAGCAACCGTTGACCGCGAGGCTGTCGCCAATCTTCAGATCCTCGCCGCAAAGCCCCACCGA
>CAZFLK010000348.1:0-2924 GCA_964519245.1 uncultured Verrucomicrobiota bacterium | reverse complement strand
TGTCTGAATCCCGGAAACGCCCCATGTCAGCCCCACGCAGGAACGTCGTCGATACGGACGCGGTCGAACTCGGAAGCCGGGTCCACCAACCCCAGCGGGTCAGCGCTTCGCCCCGGGGAATGGTTTCCACCCAACACTACCTTGCAACACAAGCCGGCGTCGAAATGCTGGAGGCGGGCGGCAACGCCATCGACGCCGCCGTTGCCGCCGCCTTTGCGCTCGGCGTTTGCGAACCGGCCGCGTCCGGCCTCGGCGGCCAGACCATGATGCTGGTTCACCTGGCCGGCGAGGGACGCACCCTCGCCTTGGACGGATCCTCCAAGGCGCCTCATCGGGCGACGCTCGACGCCGTCGAAACCAAGGCTTCGCGCCTCCGCGGCCACCGGGCGACCACCGTTCCCAGCACGCCCGCAACCTTGGACCACGCCCTCGAAAAATTCGGAACCCTCACGCTCGCCAAAGTGATGGCCCCGGCCATTCGGCTCGCCAAAGGCGGTTATCCGGTTTCCCCCCTGCAGGAGGCCCTCACCCGGAGGGAACTGAAGAATCTTCGCGCCGGATCAGCGGCTCGCTTCTTTCTGAAGGGCGGCAGGCGTCCTTACCGCGCCGGAGAGCTCTTCACGCAACCCGTTCTGGCGACCACGCTGAGCCGGTTGGCCCGCTACGGCATCAAGGTGTTCTACCAGGGAAGCATCGCCAAAAAGATCCATCGCGACATGCGAAACAACGACGGGCTTCTGCACCTCGATGATCTCGCACAGATCCCCCGTCCCATCGAACGCAAACCCATTTCCTGCAGGTTTCGCGGCCACCGCGTCCTCACTTTTCCTCCTCCCGGCGCCGGACGCACGTTGATCGAGATGCTCCACATCCTGGAAAACTTCCCAGAGAAGCTTTGGACTTCGGGAACTCCCAAAGGCGCCATCCTGCTCGCCGAGTGCATTCGCCAGGCCTTCATCGACCGCCACGACCGGCCGCACGACCCCCACTACTACCACCAGGACGATCACAGGAAGATGCTCAGCCCGACCTACGCCAAAGAGCTTGCCGAGAGAATCCGCAACACCATGCGCAACGGCCAAAAACCCGGCGGCGGGGAAACCACCCACCTCTCCGTCATGGATTGTCAGGGCAACGCCGTCGCACTCACCCAGTCCATTGAACGGGTCTACGGCTCCTTCGCCGCCTCGCCGGAACTGGGCTTCCTCTACAACAATTACATGTCGTGCTTCGAAACGGACGACATGACGCACCCCTACTACCTCCATCCCACTGCCGAGCCTTGGGCGAGCATCGCGCCAACCATCGTCTTTCGTGGCCGCAGACCCTGGCTGACCATTGGCTCACCGGGAAGCGACCGTATCACGCCGTCCATTGCGCAGGTGTTGTTGCGCTTGCATGCCGGACAGTCGCCTTTCGACGCGGTCGATGCCCCCCGCCTGCATTGCAACCTGAAGGGGGAAGTCTCACTCGAGGCGGCCCGGATGCGGGACGATATTCCCGCCGCGCTCCAGAAACACGGATTCACCGTCAACGAGCGCGACCCCTATTCCTTTTACCTGGGCTGCGTCCAGTTGGCGCTGCGCGAACGCGGGTTGTTCACCGGGGTGGCCGACCCCCGCCGCGATGGGGCCGCCGCCGGACCTCGCTCCTCTGAACCGACTCCATGAGCAAACTGCCGATCCTGGTCTCCTCTCCCCACGCCGGACTCTACATTCCGCCTGCAGTGCGCGATCTGTGTCTCCTCAAGCCCGAGGAAATTGCGGCCGACGGCGATGAGGGCGCCTGCGCAATCTACGGTCCGCTGAAAGAACACGTCGCGGTCTACACCTCCACCCTGGTCGCTCGAGCTATCGTCGACCTCAATCGCAACATCAGCGACCGCAGCAAGGATGGCGTCGTCAAGACGCATACCTGCTGGGACGTGCCGATCTATCGCGCGCCCCCGTCCGAGGAAGTCATCGCGAGCCTGCTCGAAGATGATTACAAGCCCTACCATGAGCGCCTTTCAGACGCCTCGAACTGGGGGCTCAAACTGGCCGTGGACTGTCACACCATGGCTGCAATCGGCCCGCCGGTCGCTCCCGACCCCGGCCAACCGCGCCCCATGGTCTGCCTCAGTGACAACCATGGACAATCCCTGCCTCCAGGCTGGATGAACGGACTGGTCGAAGCCTTTGAATCGACTTTCGGAAAATGCGTCGCCGTGAATCAACCCTTCGCGGGCGGCCATATCACGCGCGTCCACAGCAGGGAAATGCCCTGGGTGCAACTCGAGCTGTCGCGCCACAACAGTCTCTCTTTCTCCGAGAAGTTCCAGCGAACCCTCCGCGCCCTTCAGCGCTTTTCAGCCCGGACGCTCAAGTAGGGCCAATCGATCGGCTGTTGGGAAAAAGATCCGCCTGTGTCACGCGCCAAAGGCATCGCGTAGGAGCTTCACGCTCTTCCTCACGCCGGACTTCGCCGACTCCTTGCCCTCGAACTCCAGCGAAACATACCCCCGGTAATTCGCTTCGCGCAGTATCCCCGCGACCCGCCGATAATCCAAATCGAGGGTGTACCACTCGCCGCCGCCAAAATAGGTCTTCGCCTGCACAAAAACCGTCTTCGGCGCAATCCGCGCCAGCTTGGGATACGGCTGCTCCAGAAAGTTGCCGGTATCCATCAGGGCCCCGAGCCAAGGGGAATCGATCTGATCGAGTATTCGCAACAATCCTTCCGGCGTGCGGGTCAACCCCCAGTGATTCTCCAGGGCCAACACCACGCCCCGCTTCTCGGCCAACGGAAGACATTGCTCGATCGAATCCACGCACCACTTGAAGCCTTCGGCCTCGGTATGCCCCGGCAGGACCGGCTCCTCACCCCTCGCCGCCATCAAGGCGTCAAACGAACGAATCGTGCCCCAGCGCCCCGAGTTCAGGCGT
>CAZFLK010000347.1:404-2932 GCA_964519245.1 uncultured Verrucomicrobiota bacterium | reverse complement strand
CCGCGTTGGCGTCGGGGAATTTGTTTTTCACCAATGATGCCTCCAAGGTGGGATCTGCCTTGACCCTGATCATCACCATCGGCACGCCGGTTGATGAGTTCCTGAATCCGGTCTACGAGGCGATGTCGAAGTGCATCGACGCCTTCGTGCCTTATCTTTCGGATGACCAGTTGATCGTGCTGCGTTCGACGGTGCCGCCGGGGGTGACGAATTGGTTGCACCGTTATCTGAAGGAGAAGGGCGTCACGGCGAATCTGGCGTTTTGTCCGGAGCGTGTGGTGCAGGGGAAGGCGATCGCGGAGATTCAGAGTCTGCCCCAGATCGTGAGCGGCGCGACACCGGAGGCGGAGGATGCGGCGGCGGAATTGTTTGCCGGGTTGGGCGCGACGATCGTCCGCATGAAGCCGATGGAGGCGGAGTTCGCCAAGTTGTTCTGCAACGCCTACCGCTACATCAATTTCGCCATCACCAATCAGTTTTACATGATGGTGGAGTCGGCGGGGATGGATTACGACCGGGTGCTGCAGGGCATGAAGCAGGACTACGATCGGATGGCGGGCCTGCCTTCGGCCGGGTTGGCTGCCGGCCCCTGTTTGTTCAAGGACACGCTTCAGTTGTGTTCGTTTTATGAAAATCAGTTTTCCCTGGGGTTTGACGCGATGATGGTCAACGAAGGCTTGCCCCTGTTCATGGTGCGCAACCTGGAGAAGGAGCACGACCTGCTGGAATCGACGGTTGGATTGCTGGGCATGGCGTTCAAACCCAACAGCGACGACACGCGTTCCTCACTGAGCTACAAGCTGAAGAAGATCCTGCATCCCCGGGCCAAGCGCGTCCTCTGCACCGACCCGCATGTCACCACGGATGCGGCGTTGCTGCCGTTGGAGGAGATGGTTGAGCAGAGTGATATTCTGATTTTGTGCGTTCCCCATGCGGCCTACCGGGAACTCGACCTCAAGGGGAAGCCCTGCGTGGATATCTGGAACTTCTTTCCGAAAGCGTGATCGGGGATGCGGCAGGTCGTATGACGGGCGATCTTGAGCTGGGCGTCTATCATTCTGGAGCGCCGAGCATTGCTCGGCCAGGGCGCTGGACGGAAGCCAATGCCGAGCAATGCTCGGCGCTCCGGGGGGGCATTCAGGGAGAGGGTAATTGCTTTGATATGAGCGAGTTCACGTTGGCTGCTACGGCGGGGCGTCACTTCTCGTCCATACGGACTCGGGGGCGCAACCTGAAGGTTGCGGCTACGGGAGTGAGGGGGAGGACGTTGTCATGAATCACAAGGTTGGCGTGGTCGGAATCGGGTTTGGACTGGGCGTGCATGTCCCGGCCTTCCGATTGGATTCCCGGTGCGAGGTGGCGGCAATCTGCGCCTCGACGAAGGAACGCGCCGCCGCAGCGGCGGAGCAGGCGGGGATCCCGCATGCGTATGGCGACTGGCGGGCCCTGATCGCGGATCCGGGGGTCGACATGGTATCCATCGCGACCCCGGCCGCGGCGCAAGGCGAGATTGCGCGCGGGGCGATGGAAGCGGGCAAGCATGTGTTCCTCGAAAAGCCGCTGGCTTCGACCGCCGAGCAGGGGCTTGAACTGGCGGCGTTGGCCGAGAGTAACGGGGTGCGGACCTCGCTGGATTTCGAATTCGTTGAGACGCCCGGTTGGCCGGAACTGAAGCGAGCGCTGGACGCCGGGGAGTTGGGCGATCTGCGCATCGTCAATCTCGACTGGCAGGTCAATTCCTTTGCCATTCAGAACGGCTATTTCGATTCTTGGAAACTCCGGCCGGATCAGGACGGCGGGGTTCTGAATCTTTTTGGTACGCACACGTTCCATTACCTGGAATGGCTGTTTGGACGGATCGACAGGCTGCGCGTCCATTTGCCCGGGCTTCCCGGTTTGCCGGACCAGGTGGAAGCCCTGGCCCTGCTGCAAATCGAGTTCGAGAACGGCGCGCAGGGTTCGGTCTCGTTGAGTAGCGCGAGTTTTCAGGGCAATGGTCATCGGGTGGAAGTCTATGGCAGCAAAGGAAGCGCTCGCCTGAGCAATCCGACCAAGGATTACATTCGCGGCTTCGAATTGGAAATCGGGAGCGCGGAAACTGGCGAACGAAGAACAATACCGCTTGATCAGGATGACGATCTCAAGCGCGACGGACGCATTGCGCCGGTCAGTCGAATGGTTCGGCGATTCGTGGACGCCATTGAAGCGGGGCGGGAGTGTTCGCCCAACGTCGCCGATGGCGTTCGCGTGCAACGTTGGATCGATGTCGCCCGCGAGTCAGCGAAGTCCGGAGAGTGGTTGGGCGTTTCAGAGTAGAAGCCGCGCTCGTGAGAGCGTGGGTGTAGTCGGTTCGCGTCAGCCTTGGGTTGCTGTCTTTGCTCCACCTTCTCACGAAGGCGGCTACGTTGTTCTGGTAGCCGCGCTCGTGAGAGCGTGGGCGTAGTCGGTTCGCGACAGCCACGGGTTGCTGCCCTTGCTCCACCTTCTCACGAAGGCGGCTACGTTGTTCTGGTAGCCGCGCTCGTGAG
>CAZFLK010000347.1:0-304 GCA_964519245.1 uncultured Verrucomicrobiota bacterium | reverse complement strand
CGCGACAGCCACGGGTTGCTGCCCTTGCTCCACCTTCTCACGAAGGCGGCTACGTGGATCGCCCTTGGATAGCCTGCTTGCCAACCGGTTGATGTCCCGCCACTATCCGCCGCTCGAAGCATGAAACTGGACATTGTCATACCCGCTTACAACGAAGGCGAAGGGATTATTCCGGTAGTTAAGAGCCTGAAGGAACACGTCAAGACGCCGTTCCGGGCGCTGATTTGCTATGACCGCGACGACGATACGACCCTGCCGGCCTTGGAGTCGCCGGAACTCGAGGGGGTTGAGATCGTCAAGGTGA
>CAZFLK010000346.1:0-2974 GCA_964519245.1 uncultured Verrucomicrobiota bacterium | reverse complement strand
CGGGTCACAACATGCCCTTGGCGGCGATCGGTGTCTTCCTTCTGTTCTTCGGCTGGTTTGGCTTCAACGGCGGCTCCGTGCTGTCGGCGGCTCCCGGGCCCTTGGGCTTGGTGTTCACCACGACGACCCTGGCGGCCTGTGCGGGCGCCATCTCGGCGATCGTGACTTCGTGGGTCTGGTTCAAGAAGCCTGACCTCTCGATGGCCCTGAACGGCATCCTGGCCGGGCTCGTCGGCATTACCGCGAATGCGGACATCGTCAGCGCGATGGGCTCCGTGATGATCGGCCTGGTTGCCGGTGTGATCGTGGTATTTTCGATCGTCTTCTTCGACAAGATCAAGATTGACGATCCGGTGGGCGCGATTTCGGTGCACGGCGTCTGCGGCATCTGGGGCATCCTTGCGGCGGCCTTGTTCGAGGTCGTTCCGGAAGGCGGAACCAAGCAGTTTGGGATCGGCGGCCAGTTGATGGGCGTCATTGCGGTCGGCGTCGCCGCCTTCCTGTTCTCCTTTGTGGTCTTCTTCATCATCAAGATGACCATGGGTGTCCGGGTTTCCCCGGAGGAAGAGGAAGAGGGACTGGACCTGGCCGAGCATGGTCAGGAGGCCTATCCGAACTTTGTGGAGAACAAGTAAGCGGAGAGACCGAGAAATGGTCCGGGCGGCCGAGCCCTGCGGCAGAGCCGTCCGGACCTGAACCCAAATTCCAAAACGAAAGACCCATTCATGAAGAAAATCGAAGCAATCATCAAACCGTTCAAGCTGGAGGAAGTGAAGGACGCCCTCGGCGATCTGGGCCTCGAAGGCATGACCGTCACGGAGGTCAAGGGATTCGGTCGGCAGAAAGGCCACACCGAGATCTACCGCGGCAGTGAATACACCGTGGATTTCCTGCCGAAGATCAAGCTGGAGATCGTGGTGAACGACGACCAGTGCGGACCCGCGGTCGAGGCGATCGGCAAGGCCGCCAAGACGGGGAAGATCGGCGACGGCAAGGTGTTCGTCCTGCCGGTCGAGGAAGCCCTCCGCATTCGGACGGACGAGAAGGACGACAAGGCGATATAGGTCGCGAGACAGCTGTCGGGTTTTGACCGACCTGTCGAATTATGACCACGCCCGGTTTTCCGGGCGTGGTCTTTTTCGTGGGAAGGAAAGAATGTTTCGGGGGCTCTCGTCGGTCGGGGAATGCCGATTTTATTGACCAAAATGAATTTGGCGCATGGTTCGAATGAATGAACAGAAAGAATTGGCGCCATGGTTGCTTGGGGAGGGGTGTCTACGGTTGGTCGATACAACCGGCGGCATGAAAGAAACCCATTGATACCCAAAAGACCGACACCATGAAACGAATCCTGTGGAAATACCTGTTGATCGCCGTCTTGTTTGCGGCGCCGGCCGCGCTATTCGGCCAAGACTCGGCTTCGGCCGCTGAGGAAGCGGCGGTTGCCGAAGCCGAAGCCGAAATGAATGATCCCACCCAGGGAGAAGGCGATGACAGCTCGGGGGGAGCCTCCGAGATCGATTCCGGGGACACGGCCTGGATGATCGTGGCCACGGCGTTGGTCCTGTTCATGACTCTGCCGGGCCTGGCGCTGTTCTACGGCGGTCTGGTGCGGTCGAAGAACGTCTTGTCCGTCCTGGTACAATGCTTTGCTCTCTGCGGGATCATGTCGTTGCTGTGGGTGATCTACGGCTACGCGCTGGCGGCGGGCGGCGAGGGTTGCGCCTTCATGGGCTGGGACTCCTCCTTCCTGTTTCTCAATCACCTGACGGTGGAAGGGGCTTCTGGAACCATCCCGGAATCGGTTTTTGTGACCTTCCAGATGACTTTTGCGATCATCACGCCGGCTCTGATCGTGGGCGCTTTCGCGGAGCGCATGAAGTTCAAGGCGATCCTGCTCTTCAGCGTCGTCTGGTTCACGCTTTCCTATTGTCCGATCTGGCACATGGCCTGGGGCGGCGGCTGGTTCGGCGAGTTGCCCGGAGGCTTGCCGGAAGTTCTCGATTTCGCGGGCGGCACCGTGGTGCACGTCAATGCCGGCATCGCCGGATTGGTGGCCTGCATCATGGTCGGCAAGCGTCGCGGCTATCCGAAGACCCTGATCATGCCGCACAACGTCCCGATGGTGCTGATCGGCGCCTCGATGCTCTGGGTCGGTTGGTTTGGTTTCAACGCCGGCAGTGAGTTGGCGGCTGACGGCGTCGCCGGCATGGCCATGCTGGTTACGCAGATCGCTACGGCGACCGCGGCGGTCACCTGGATGTTTGTGGAATGGCGCACGAGCGGCACGCCGACGGCGGTCGGCATTGCGACCGGCGCCGTCGCCGGACTCGTGGCCATTACTCCGGCCTCGGGAGTGGCGGGGCCCATGGGCGCCATCCTGATCGGGTTCGCCTCGGGCGTCATCTGCTACTTCTGCGCGACGTCGCTGAAGAAGAAGTTCGGCTATGACGACAGTTTGGACGTGTTCGGCGTGCATGGCGTCGGCGGCGTCGTGGGCGCGGTCCTGACCGGGGTTGTGGCCTACAAGTCGTTCGGCGGCAGCGGGGCGGCCGGATTGGAGGGGGAAGTCGGCATGATGGCCCAGGTGATGGCCCAGATCGCAAGTGTGATCATTACGATCGTCTGGAGCGGCGTGGTTTCCTTCGTGTCCTTGAAAGTCATCGATGCCGTGGTTGGCCTGCGCGCTGACGACCAGATCGAGGAACAGGGGCTGGACTCCAATGAGTTTGGCGAAACGGCCTACAACTGAGTCCTGACGCGAAACAGCAACGGCAATCATTAGAGAAGAAAGACAGACATGAAGAAAATCGAAGCAATCATCAAGCCCTTCAAGTTGGAGGAAGTGAAAGAGGCGCTGAGCGAGATCGGCATCGAAGGCATGACCGTCAGCGAGGTCAAGGGATTCGGTCGCCAGAAGGGCCACACGGAGATCTATCGAGGCAGCGAATACACCGTGGACTTCCTGCCGAAG
>CAZFLK010000345.1:0-3023 GCA_964519245.1 uncultured Verrucomicrobiota bacterium | reverse complement strand
TCTGGGCGCGTTGGGCACGCGCGTGCTGGTGGTCGACTTTGATCCACAAGCCAACGCCACCTCGGGGCTGGGTTTGGACAAGATGCCCGGGGAGAGCGTGCTGGGGCCGCTGATGGATGAAGCCCCGCTCGATGACCGGATCAAACACACGCTGTTTGAAAACATCTATGTGCTGCCCAGCGAGATTGATTTGTGCGGGGCCGAGATCGAGCTCTGTCACAAGGAGAATCCATCGGGACAGTTGGCCCGAGTCCTGGAGCCGCTGCGGGAGAGTCCGGATATTGATGTGATCCTGATCGACTGCCCGCCGTCTCTGAGCATTCTGACTTTGAACGCCTTCTCGGCGTCGGACTGGTTGATTGTGCCGCTGCAGTGCGAATACTACGCACTGGAGGGGATTTCGACGCTGACCCAAACCATGGAGCAGTTGAAGGAGAACGGTGTCACCCCGAGATTGGATCTTCTGGGAATCGTGATGACCATGTTTGACGGAAGGACCAAGCTTTCCAACACCGTCGTCGACGAAGTTCAAAAGCATTTTGGAGACAAGGTGTTCGACACGGTGATCCCTCGCACGACGCGGTTGGCGGAGGCTCCCAGTCACGGCAAGCCGATCCGGGAGTACGATGGCTACAATGCCGGCGCGGCGGCCTACGATGTCCTGGCCGAAGAGGTGGTCGAGAGGCTTTGGGGAGGTGAAACGTCGGCCGCCAACCCGCCGGAGAGTTCCCCCTCCCATGCCGAGGTCTGAGCTGGCGCGCCGGAATCGCCGCATACCCGGGCATGCATCCCATCCTGACCCAGGTCAAGCATCGGCCCTGGCCGCTTCCCCAACGAAGATGGCTCATGCACATGAGCTGGGAGCATCTGGCATTTCTGCATTGGCGGGTCGACGCGGAAGCCTTGCGTCGGCAATTGCCCCCCAAGCTGGAGCTGGACTGCTTCGATGGGGACGCTTGGCTGGGGGTGGTTCCCTTTCTCATGAATCGGGTGCGGGCTCACGGTCTGCCCGGGATTCCGCCGACGAATCGTTTTCTGGAACTGAATGTGCGCACCTATGTGACCTGCGACGGGCGCCCCGGGGTCTGGTTCTTCTCGTTGGATGCGGGAAGTCGATTGGCAGTCGGAGGCGCGAGGGCGCTGTTTCATCTCCCGTATTTCAACGCGGCCATGAAGGCGAGGTTGGAGGACCAGGTGGTCTACGAGAGTCAGCGGAGACATGCGGGCGTCAGAGGCGGGGATTTTTCCGTGGAGTATGAACCGACCGGGGCTGTCTTTCGCAGCGCGCCGGATTCATTGGAGCGCTGGCTGAGTGAGCGGTATTGCCTCTATTCGGCGGATCGCAGGGGGAAGCTTTGGCGAGGCGAGGTTCATCATGAACCGTGGCCGCTGCAACCGGGCAGGGCGCGCATCCACGCAAACACCTTGGGCGATCTTCCGGGGGTGGCGTTGGACGGCGAGCCGGACAATGTCCTGTTCGTCCGGCGAATTGATGTGCTTGGGTGGGCTCTGGCGGCCTGCGGATGACGCCGGGGATCAGTCGCCGGGGGCGTCAAGAAGCCTGCGCAGGGCCCCCATCAGAATGGTCTCACTGGCTGGCGAAACCCGGGAGACGCGCCCGGTCTCGTATCCGCCCTGTGAATAGGCGACCTTGGTGCCAATGTATCCCGGGCTGTACTGGCCATAGGCGGCCATCGCGACATGCAGGTCCGGGCGCATCCTCTGAGCCGCCAATTGGTATTCCACGAACAGTTCGCCCGGCAGGTAAAGGACGCGCGCATCGGCGACCCGCAGGCATCCGATATCGATCTTCCGTCCGGAATCCACGCGACGTTTGTAAGCGATCGCCCGGGCGGCGAAACAGCGGTCACGTGGATGCAGCTTGGCATCCTGCAGCCGGGCGAGTTCGGTTGCTTCGTCGATGGTCTTGCGGACGGGCAGGACGACGGGTTCATGGCTCCAGTCGAGGTCGAGGGCGCTGACGGGAACCTTGCGTTGGGAATTCCAGGCTGCGGCCATGCCGGCGGCCAGGCGTTGCGCGAGAATCGGGCGACGTTCCGGGGCTCCATTGTTGTACTTGCCGGCGCCGACATTGCCGCCCGCTCCCGTGAAATGGATATGCGCCACGTCCGGCAGCGCCTTTTCCCGAGCGGCCCTGGCCATGCCCGGGAAATCATGACTGACGCCGCCCTTGCCATAGTAGCTTTGAGGATGCGTGGCGTAGTGGGTCAGCGCAACGAGGGGCCGGTTTCCGGTCCAAAAGGAGATCAACAGGACGCGGGGATCCACGACGCCCTCGGGCGCGGCGATGGCCGCGGGATTGCGGGATGAACTGAAGCGGACGATCTTTACCTTGCCGTCGTCGCCGAGGATGCGGCGGTTGGAGGCGATTTTCTCCACGATGCCGACCCCGGTTCCGACGTGGGTGACCAACTGGAGATCTTGCATTGCGGCCTTCGCCGCCCCAGCGACGCGCTCGAAGGCGTCGCGCGCGAAGGCGGGGTCGAACATGAATCCGCTCAAGCCGTGTTCCTTCAGCAGCGCCTCGGTTGAATAATCGCAGGCGGGAGCGTCATGCTGGTGCAGTGTATGGACGGCGACTCTCTCGATCTCCGTTCCGACGGCTTCCGCCAGTTGGGCTCGGATGGCGTCGTGGCCGGCATTGCCGATCCCGACCCAGTCAAAGGCGCAGACCACGATGGGTCTGCCCCGGCCGAGGAGGACCAGGCCGCGGGCGCTGAGTCGATCCACAATGCGAGATGCGGGTTTGACATTGCCGTTGCAGAGGGGAGCGCCGAGAGGCGGCGTGACATCGGCCTCGAACACCGCCACTCGGATCGGTCGCGTTTCGGTCCCGCGCGAAATGGTCGCGGGCGACGTCGAGGGTTGTGGTTGCCCCGGTGCCGTCGCGGCGAAGCAGGCTGCCAGGGCCGCGATCCAGCGGCGAGGGAGCGTTGGGAGACGAGGTGGAGTGGGCATAGGTAGGGCTTGGGTATTTGGCCGATGGGTTCTAAGGTCTCGCG
>CAZFLK010000344.1:0-3025 GCA_964519245.1 uncultured Verrucomicrobiota bacterium | reverse complement strand
TAACGAACCTGTCACCATCCCCAGTCAATAACGAACCTGTCACCGTCCCCGCGACCGTCCCCGACCGTCCCCCCGTTCCGAACCTGTCACCGTCCCAGTGCTTACAGAACAAAGGTTGTCGCGCGCCGCGCGGCGCCGTGGGCTCCGGCGAGTTCGCCGAGTTGGGCGGGTTCGATGCGGATCCGGTTGCCAGTGGGGCTCCATTCCATTCGGTCGAGATGTTCGCGCAGCGGATCGAAGAGGGCGATGCCGGCGCGGGCGATGCCTCCGCCGATGATGACGGTCTCGGGGTCGAGGACGTTGATCAGCCCGGCGACTCCGGCGGCCAACGCCTTCACCGATTTCAGCCAGACTTTGGTGGCGAAATCGTCGCCGGCTTGGTGGGCGGAGATCAGGTCATGGGTGGTTTTGAAACGGCCCTTCGAGCGGGCTTCGACGGTGCAGTTTCCGATGGCGTCTTCCAGACTGCCGGGAGTCCCGCAGATGTCGGGGGCGCCGTCGGGATCGAGGGAGATGTGTCCGAGGTGGCCGGCGCGGCCGATGTGGCCTCGGAGTAACTGGCCATTGACGATGGCGCCGCCGCCCACGCCCGTGCCAAGGGTCAACATGGACAGGTTCTCCGCAGCGCGGCCGGAATAGAGAGAGGCTTCGCCAAGGACGGCGGCGTGGCCGTCGTTGAGAACGGGGACGGGGCGTTCGCGTTGGAGTAACTCGGTCCAGTTGAGGCCGACCAGTCCTTCAAGGCGACCGGGCATGCAGGCGATGGATCGCTCGTCCGGCGCGGCGAGTCCGGGAGCGGAAAGTCCGACGCCTTGGGCGGGTTCGCCTTGTTCCTGTTCGATCTCTTTGATGATCGCCGCGACGTAGTCGGCCCACTGCCTGTTTTCGGCGGCGTCGAAATCAACGT
This sequence comes from uncultured Verrucomicrobiota bacterium, assembly GCA_964519245.1. Taxonomy (GTDB): domain Bacteria; phylum Verrucomicrobiota; class Verrucomicrobiia; order Limisphaerales; family JAYPEY01; genus JAYPEY01. Next base: position 2,118 of record CAZFLK010000344.1, on the reverse strand, counting down.
TTTGCTTCGAGAGCGTTTCGCCCTTGGGAGTCACGGCGACGGCCTTGACGCTGGAGCCGCCGAGGTCGATGCCGATGTGGTAGGACATGGGGCAAGCTCCAAATCTCAAGCTCCAAATCCCAAACAAGCTCCGAGTTCCAATTCACAAATACGTTCCGGGCGAGCCCCTTCGGTTCTGGATTTGAGATTTGAGATTTCCTCCGCCTTAGCCTGGCTGCGTCGAGACAAGTCGAGATTTGGAGCTTGGAGCTTGGGATTTCTCATGGTTCTGCCTTCCATTGTCCTTCGGTCACGGACCAGCCGCCATCGACGGCGAGGACCTGGCCGGTGATAAATTTGGATTTCTCGGACATCAGGAAGGTCGCGGCGGCGTCGAGGTCTTCGGGGATGCCGATGCGGCCGCCGTCGAGGGGTTGCTTGGTCTGGATGAACTCCATGATCTCGTCGTCCTCCTGGGCGCGTTGGGACATGGGCGTTTGGACGAGGCCGGGCGCGATGACGTTGAGTCGGATGTTGACGCAGGCGTAGGCGGCGGCGGCCGACTTGGTCAGTCCGATGATCGCGGCCTTGGCGGCGGCGTAGGCGTGGGAGCTGAAATAGACCGGGGAGGGGGAGAAGCCGAGGACCGAACCCATGTTCAGGATGACGCCGCCGGAGTCCTGTTCGAGAAAGGCCTGGATAGCGGCGCGGTTGGAATTGAAGAGGGAGGTCAGGTTCTGCTGGATGGTGAACTGCCAGCCTTCGTCGGTGGCGAGGTGGAGCGGGCCGTCGCCCTGGGAGCGTCCGCTGCCGCCGGCGACATGATAGAGCCCGTGGAAACCGCCGAGTTCGCGTCGCGCGGTCTGGATGGCCATCTCGGCGGTGGCGGGATCGGAGGCGTCGCCTCTCAGCGCAAGGCCGTTCTTGCCCAGTTCCTCGGCGGCGGTGTGGACGCTCTGGGCATTGCGTCCGACGACGACGACCTTCGCGCCAGCTTCGATGAACGCCGTCGCGGCGGACCAGCCGAGGCCGGTGGTGCCGCCGATGACGACGATGTTCTTGCCTGTGAGGTCGAGGTTCATGGGGGGCTGAACTACAGTCCCACGGCCTTGAAGCGGTTGTTCACTTCCTTGAGGTGGAAGTCGATGGAGCAGAGACCCTCCAGTTCGCCGTCTTTGAAGTGCTTGGCGACATCGTTGTCGGACTTGAGTTGTTCGAGGAAGTCGGCGTCGTCGCGGCCCGCGTGCTTGGTGGCCCAGGTTTCCATGGCGTTGCGTTGGACGAGCGAGTAGGCCTCTTCGCGGGTAAGTCCCTTGCGGATGAGCGCGAGCAGGACGGTCTGCGAATTCCACATGCCGAGCGAGAGACCAAGGTTCTTCTTCATGTTGGCCGGGTAGACATTGATGCCGCTCATCAGGCGGTTAAGCAGGTGGAACATGTAGTTAAGCAGGCAGCAGGCGTCGGGAAAGATGACGCGCTCCGTGCTGCTGTGGCTGATGTCGCGCTCGTGCCAGAGGGCCACGTTCTCCATGCCGGCGACGGCGTTGCCGCGGATGACGCGGGCGAGACCGGTCAGTCGCTCCCAGGTGATGGGGTTGCGCTTGTGCGGCATGGCGCTGCTGCCTTTCTGCCCCTTGGTGAAGGGTTCCTCAGCCTCGAGCACCTCAGTGCGTTGGAGGTGGCGGAACTCCACGGCCCAGCGTTCGATGCTGGCGGCGGTGAGAGCCATGGCGTTCATGAAGTCGGCGTGGATGTCGCGCTGGATGACCTGGGTCGCCAGCGGGGCGGGTTTGATGCCCAGCTTGCGGCAGACAAAGGACTCGACCTTGGGTGACAAGTGCGCGCTGGTGCCGACCGCTCCGGAAAGCTTGCCGACGGCGACCGCCTTCTTCTGGATCTCGAGGCGGTCGAGCGCGCGACCAAACTCGTCGTACATCAGCGCCATCTTGAGGCCGAAGGTGGTCGGTTCCCCGTGGATGCCGTGGCTGCGGCCGATGCAGGGGGTGAGCTTGTGCTTGCGGGCCTGCTTGGCGATGGCCTTGCGGACAGTCTTGATGTCCTTGATCAGCAATTCGGCCGACTGCTTCATCTGCACGGCGAAGGCGGTGTCGACGATGTCGCTGCTGGTCAATCCGAAGT
>CAZFLK010000343.1:1768-3109 GCA_964519245.1 uncultured Verrucomicrobiota bacterium | reverse complement strand
ACCTACCCTTCACTCTCCGGCTTGCGGACGAGCGCCAGGTAGCCGCCGCCGAGAACGCCCATCGCGCGCGACCGCTCAAAGCTCTGAAGGGACATCGCCAGCTTGATCGTCAACTGACGGCTGATTCGCTCGAGAAAGGGAATGTGAAAATTATAGTAACGCCAATCCACGATTTCCAAACCCGCCGCACGCAACATTCGATTGAACTTCCCTCGACCATAGGCCTTCAGGTCGAAATCGAAGCCATAGCTGGAGGTGTCCTTCCGGCCGAGCAGACGTTTGATGCGCGGGACAACACTCTCGTAAAGAATCTCCTTGATGGCCCAGGCATTCGACGTCTGGATCACCGCCACCCCCCCTGGTTTCAGGACCCGATAAATCTCCTTCAGGGCGCGATCGGGATCCTTGATGTAACCCATGACTCCAATGCAGATGACGCCGTCAAAAACTTCATCGCCGATCCCCAACTCGACCAGATTGGACGCAAAGCCCTGAAACTCGCGGCCGGCGTTCATCTTTCGCTTGAAGGCCTCCGCAACCATGTTGGCGGATAAATCCACCGCATAGAGTTTTCGGTCCTCGCGATCCATTCGGGCGATGAACGGTCCAGGACCGCAGCCCACATCCAGAATATTGCCCGAAACGCCTTCCATCATCGCGCAGGTCAGATCACGCCGGGTAAGGTAGGAAACCTGCGTAACCGTGGCGTCGCCATAACGCTCCACATCATACTCCCCCGCATTCCGGTCATGGAACGCCTCTACTTTCTTGTAGTGGTCGGAGGAAGGCATGGGATTCGGGATTCGGGTTGCGGGTTGCGGGTTGCGGGTCTGGAAGCACCAGAGCCCACCGCCGTCACTCCACTACTCCACTACTCCACTACTCCACTACTCCATTCTCAGATATCCGCGTTGCGGATGATGCGGGGAGTGGGGAGCGGCACAATGAAGTCGCCCTTGAAACCGAAGCCCTTGATTTTGGGGGCCAATTCGTCCGCGATGTGCCAGGAAAGCAACAAGGCATACTCGGGTTGCTCGTCGTAAAGCTTCTTCTCGTCCAGCACTTCGATGGTCGTGCCGGGAATGTACTTACCGATCTTGTAGGAGCCCTTGATCTCGAGGACGCAGTCGAGGATGCCGTCGTCGAGCCCCACGTAGTTGATCAGTGTGCTGGCGCGGGATGGCGCGCCAATGCCGTGAATGCGCCCGCCTTGCTTCTTGATGTCGAGCAACATGGCATGCAGCTCCAGCTTCGACAGAACGACCTTCCGCTTGAACTCGGCGAATTGCTCATCCGTCCAGACCGTGTTGCGCTCATGCTCCAGGGTCGGCGCGACCGTCT
>CAZFLK010000343.1:0-1668 GCA_964519245.1 uncultured Verrucomicrobiota bacterium | reverse complement strand
TGCTCATCCGTCCAGACCGTGTTGCGCTCATGCTCCAGGGTCGGCGCGACCGTCTCGTCCGGTTGCCGCTGCCCCTTGCGGGCGGCATAGACCCGAATCGAGCCGCCGTGCGTGGGAATGCGCTTGGCGTGAAAGACCTCCAAACCATGCTGTTCCAGCAGGGACTGCAGACTGTGCAGCGAGTAGTAGCGCAGGTGCTCGTGATAAATCGTGTCGTACTGCAGCGTCTCGACAAAGGGCACGAGATAGTGCGACTCCGAAATAAACACGCCATCGTCGTCGAGCAACTCCAGGATGGCGCGCACGATCTCATGAATGTCCTCGATGTGCGCGAAAACGTTCGTCGCCGTGACGATCTTCGCCTTCTGCCGCTCCTCGACGATCTGTTTCGCAACCTCACGACCAAAGTAGGCCTGAATGGTCGGGATGCCGCGATCGCGCGCGATCTGACCGATGTCTTCCGGCGTGACCCCCTGCACCTGGTGCTTCTCCTGAAAGTTGCTCAGGAGGTTGCCGTCGTTGGAGCCGATATCGACAATCAAGTCCTCGGGTTTCAGGTCAATCAGCGAGGAACACTCCTCGAAAAGCTCGGCGAAATTGTCGCGCAGGATCTTGGTTGTGCTGCTCGTGTAGGGATATTCCTTGGGAAACAACACATGCGGATCCACGATGCAGCCGAGCTGAACGAGGTGGCACTTCTTGCACCACAGCAACTCCGCCGGATAGCTCGGCTGTTCCGCCGGTTGGGTCCCGATGATGGGCATCGTGTTCACCGGCGGCAGGTAACCAAGGAACAGGATCGTATCCAAATCGTCATTGCCGCAGGTCTGGCATTTCTCCACCACCACGCTCGTGCCGGTGCCGCTGGTTAGTTGGGTGTCTGTCATGGAAAAACTGGAGTGTTGGAGTGTTGGAGTGGTGGAGTGGTGGAGTGGTGGAGTGGTGGAGTGGTGGAGAACTGGACGACTGGACGACTGGAGTAATGGAGTCAGTCGGCGACGGCGTTATCGACGAACAGCCCGACATCTTTGTCACAATCATCTCCGTCGCCATAATCTGCAGTCGATTCCTCGACAACCAGCGTATCCGTCCAATCGCCTGTGTTTCTTCTCCGTTCCAATTGTTCGACGAGCTTCAAAAGCCGATTCTCAAGCCGGAAGGCAATCTCATCCAATTGCTCAAACTCCGAACCGGAGATCTGCCCCGCTTCGCGAAACGCTTCAACTCCAGAGACCGACTCGCCCGCGGAACCCAAGGCGTACAACTCGATCGCATCTCCCCAAACCCGCAACTGCTGATAACCCCGATTCCTGTTCCGCCTCTGGTTCTCCATCACTCCCTCACTCCACCTCGTCGAAAAGCTGCGAGTTTTCGTCGTACCACTTGGCCATCTTCGACACGCCTTCACAGAACGGCGTCTGGGGAGCAAAACCGAGCGCTTTGAGTTTCGAGATATCAGGGCAGCGACGAAGCGTGCCGCCTGCCTGAAGCTTGCCCGGCTGAACTTCGATCTCACGATCGAAGTAGCGGGCGACTTCCCGCGCCGCCTCGGCAATGGTGATCTCCTCGTCAGTGCCGATGTGGTAAATCCCGAGGTGCTCGCCCTTTTCGATCACGGTGTTCAGGCCATCGATGAAATCGTCCACATAGATGAAGGCCCGTGTCTCC
>CAZFLK010000342.1:0-3109 GCA_964519245.1 uncultured Verrucomicrobiota bacterium | reverse complement strand
CCGCTCCCCGGCCCTCATCCACAAGATTTGACAGTATCTCGGAGCAAGACAAGGGGGTCTACAACGTCACGATCCGTGGGTTCTCTGGCGCTTACTTCGTTCAGGCGAACGAATATGACGATTCGGAGGTTTTTCTTACGAAAGCTGAAGCCGAGGAACACGCGTTCGATCACTTCGGAGAATTTATGTGAGGGGCGTGACAGGCGTGACGTGTCACGGTCGCAGCGTGACATTGCGGGACATTGCGGGACGAAAAGCGTGACACGAACCGAATTTGAGCTTGGTGCAAAAGACTGCGAAAAAAGGATTCCAGCGAAATTCCTTAGGAAAAACGACCTCTTCTAAGGTTTACAAAACCGTTGCTCTACCACTGAGCTAAGCTGGCCGAGAAGGCGGGTAGAGATACGTCAAATGGAGACGCGGGTCAAGGCGGTGAATTGGGATTGCAGTCACCGGGACGTCACATCGGAATGGTTGCCTCGGGTTGGGGCTTCCCGTAGAAATGACTGATGCAAATCTCTTTTCAAGGGCGGGCGGTCGGATGGTTGGCGACGGGGTTGATCGGGGTGTGCTTGGCTTCGTCGGTTGGCGCTGCGCCGGCATTTCGGCATTGGGAAATCGCCAGTCCGGATCCGGACCGCATCTTTCTTTGTTTCTCCGGGGATCCGACGGCCCGGCGCGCGGTGTCGTGGCGGACAAGTCCGGAGGTGGGTCCGGGATCGGCGGTTGCCGAGATTGCGCCGGCGACGGCGGGACCGTCGTTTGACGCGGGGCTCAAGGAAGTGGCCGCGGAGACGGTCGCACTGGACCTGAACACGTCGAGTTACAACAAGCAGGGGGTGGTGCATTATCACAGTGCGGTGTTCAAGGGGCTCCGGCCGGACACGCTGTATGCTTACCGCGTGGGGAGTCAGTCGGGCGTTGGTGGCGGTCGGTGGTCGGAATGGATTCAGTTTCGCACGGCGAAGCGGGAGCGGGCGCCCTTCGAGTTTGTGTATTTCGGCGACGCGCAGAATGATGTCCTGAGTCGCTGGTCACGGGTGATACGGATGGCCTACGCGACCGCGCCGGAGGCGGCCTTTGCCCTGCATTGCGGCGATCTGGTCAATCGCGCTCACAGCGACAATGAGTGGGCCCAATGGTTCAAGAGCGGCGGCTGGGCACACAGCAGTTGGACGGGCGTGCCGGCGCTCGGGAATCATGAATACAGCTTGTTGCATCCGTCGAATTCCCGGCCGAAGGGCGTGACGCCCCAACGCGCGGTGTCGTTGCAATGGCGAGCCCAGTTTGCGCTGCCGGAAGTGGCGGGACTCTCCGAGGAACTGCAGGAAACGGTCTATCACTTCGACTACCAAGGGGCGCGCGTGGTGGTCTTGAACTCGAATTTCGGGGTGGAGGAACAAGTCGCTTATCTGGATCGCGTGTTGGCGGCGTCGACCGCGAATTGGAATATTGTGGCGTTTCATCATTCGGTGTTTGCGCCGGCGAAAAACCGGGATGCGACCCCGCTGCGCAATGCGCTGAAACCCATCCTGGACAAGCATTCGGTGGATCTGGTCCTGCAGGGGCACGATCATGTCTACAGTAGAGGGCACACGCCGGTCCGGCAGTTGGAGGATGAGCGTCAGGAGGCGTTTCAGACGATGTATGTCACCTCGGTGAGCGGTCCCAAGATGTATTCGATCCCGGAGGGGAAGCTGGAGGGCTATCGGAAGCACGGGTTCCGGCCTGGAACGAGCGCCGTGCAGAAACAGTTTTTCCAGGTGATTCGAGTGGATGGAGGCGCGTTGACGTATCGGGCCTACACCGCTGATGGGAAGTTGTTCGACTCGGCGACGATTCGGAAGGATTTCGAGACCGGGGCGAAGGTCTTGGAGCCGTGATCTGGAGTTCCGTTATTCCGGCCCAGGATTCCCAGGACCGCGGAATCAGTGGGAGGAAGGTTTCCGGAATTGCGCTTTGGCTTTGAAACCGGGGGTCATCCATAGGCGGCCGTCCTGGTCGACGATCAGGGTCTCGGTGTCAGGGCGGTCAGCGATGAGTTTCAGGCCTTCCTCCGGGCCGAGGATGAAGACGGTTGTGGCCAAGGCGTCGGCGGATTCGGCGGTGGGGGCAATCACGGAGACGGATTGGCAAGGTTGCGCAGGAGCTCCGGTCCGCGGGTCGAGGATGTGGTGGATGCGTTGTCCATCGATGATCCGGCCTTGCTCGTAGTCGCCGGAGGTAACCAATGCTGCGTCGGATAGATCCAGCGCCGCGAGGAGCGTTTGGCGACCCTTGCGGGGATGGCGAATGCCGAGACGCCAGGGGCGGCCGAAGTTCAGGCCTGCGACATAGATGTCGCCGCCGCCGTTGACCATGAAATTGTTCAATCCCGACTGGCGCAACTTCAGGGCTGCGCGATCGACGCCATACCCCTTGGCGATGCCGCCGAGGCCGATTTGCATACCGGAGTCCATTAGGCCGACGCTGTTCCTGGTCACGACGATATTCCGGTAGTCGACCCGCTCCAAAGCGACCTGGATCGTTGGTTGATCGGGAGGAGTGAAGTTTGTGTCGCTCCATTGCCAGAGATCGCCGATGCCTTTCCAGGTGATGTCGAAGGCTCCGTTGCTTTGGCGGCTGAGTTCGATGGATCGGAGGATGATATCGCGGAGCTCGGCCGGGACCGGGATCGGGGGAGAGCCCGCCGCCGCGTTGATCTTGCTGATGGGGGAATCGGGACGCCACTCGCTCATCATGGCTTCCACTCGTTCAATTTCCGCGAAGGCGGCCTCGATGCGTTCGTTGACGGCCTCACGGGAAAGTTCGTTGGTCGCGGCGACCTTGATGCTCCAAGGGGCGCCCATGCAGATTCGCTCGATCGTGATAGGTGCGGTTGGGGTGGCGGGGTGGTGGAGCGGTGGAGTGGTTGGAGTGGTTGGAGTGGTTGGAGTGGTTGGAGTGGTTGGGCTGCGGGTGAGGAGAAGGGCGGCGGTGAGGCTGATGATGAGGCAGGTCAGTCCGATGACGGCCGTTCTGAGAGGCGTCCGACTCGGGGGACTGGGCTGGTGGCTGGGCTGCTCCATGAATTCGGGCTGGCGTGGAAGTTTGGGGTGAATACGATGCG
>CAZFLK010000341.1:0-3131 GCA_964519245.1 uncultured Verrucomicrobiota bacterium | reverse complement strand
GACGACCGGCCTTCACTTTCACGATGTCGCCAAGTTGCTGGAGGTCCTGAATCGCCTGCGCGCGGCGGGCAACACCCTGTTGGTGATCGAGCACAACCTGGACGTGATCAAATGCGCGGATTGGATTGTGGACCTGGGCCCTGAAGGGGGGAGCGGCGGCGGGGAGATTGTGGCGGTTGGTCGACCCGAAACAGTCGCAGAGTGCGCGGAAAGCCATACCGGACGATTTTTGAGTGGCGTCCTCTCCAACGCTGGCGGATAACAGGGCTGCACGCATGCGCGAGTCCCGTCGACATAGGGTTGGAAGCAGCCTCATTTTTCCGGTGGCAAGGATGTTCATCCTGACTTGTCTGGCGCTTGTGTGCCTGGCTTTCGACCCCTTGGCGCGGGCGCGGGCGCAGCCCGTTGCGCAGCCCGCGAAGTCGGCGGTGGAGTCCTCCGTGGAAGAAAGCCTGTTTGCCGCCGCAATGAAGGCGCTGGATACGGGAGGAGAATTGGTGAAGCACGCGGAGGCGGAATTTGCGGTGTTCCTGGAGAAGTTTCCGCAGTCGGGCCGGGCGCCGGAAGCCACGCTGAGGCAGGCGCAATGCCGGTTCAATCTGGGCGACTGCAAGGGGGCGTTGACCCTGTTGCAGACGGGCTACACGAAGGCGGGCGACTGGACTGATGAGTATCTGTTCTGGATTTCGGAGTGCCTGTTGCGTGAACGCGATTTCAGAGGAGCGGAGACGGGGTTTGCGCAGTTGCTGCGCGACTTTCCCGAATCAGGGCGCGCATTGGCCGCAGCTTACGGGTATGCTGACGCGTTGCTGAAGCAGAAGAAATACGCCGATGTGATCGCCCTGTTGAGCGCGCCTGAAGGGGTGTTTCGGGTGGAGGCGGCCAGGAAGCCCAAGGATGAGACCGTGGTGCTGGGGTTGCTGGCTCTGGGCGAGGCCTATCTTTCCGGGGGGCGCGCCGCTGATTATCCGGCCGTCAGCGCCGAACTTTTCGAGAAGATTGAATCGGATCCCGGAGCCGCGATTGAACTCAAGTGGCGCTGGCATCACCTGGAGTATCGGAATTCCATGGCGGAAAAGCAGTATGAGAAGGCCGTCGCGTCGGCGGAGAATCTGGTTCACCTGTCCGGCGAGATCGTGGATGCCGAGTGGCGCGCGGAGTCCATTGTGCGGAAAGCGGAGGCGCAACTGGCCTTGGAGCGGATAGACGACGCGGTTGAGACGTATCGGCAGGCGTTGGCGCCGGGCATGCCGAAGTCGAGGCAACGCGAGGCCCTGAACCGGATTGTGATGTTGCGGCGGGATCAGAACAAGAATGCCGAGGCCATCCGGTATCTGCGGATGATTGAAACCAACTATCCCAGCGCGCCGGACCTGGACCTGGTCTTCTTGACCGTCGGTGAGTTGAGTCTGGAGGCATTTGAGGCGGACGAGACGAGGACGGTTCCCTTGTCTCCGGCGTTGCTGCAGACGACAACCAACTACTTGGGACTGGCCAAGGCGCAGTTTGACGCGCTGATCAGCCGCCATGCCGCCAGCGTGCATTTGGGAGCCGGACTCCTGCACCGGGGTGAGTGTCATGAGCTGGTCGGGGATAACAAGGCGGCCTTGAAGGCGTTCGCGGCGGCGGCGGAAGCGGCGCGCGCGAGAACGAACCGGGCGTTGCTCGCCCGCGCGCTGTGCAAGGTGGGCGACGCCCACTTCAAATTGACCAATCACCTCGCGGCTGCAACCAACTACCAGGCGGCGTTGGCAAGTTCCCGGGGCCTGCCGGAGACATTGGATGAACTGGGAGGACGCGCGTTGTATCAGACCGCAAACGCGGGGATCCGGATGCAGGATCTCGAATTGGCGCGCGAGGCCTTGGATCGGCTCGGGGCTGAGTTTCCCAAGAGCCCCAGGTATGCTCGCGCCGCGTTGATGGTGGGGCAGGCCATGAACGGGGCGGGCCAATATGACGATTCGCTGCAGGTCTATTCCAAGTGTCTCGAGACGATTGAAAAGGCGGGCGAGAATCCGCCGGCGAAGGCGGAGCTGATGTTGGCCATGTCATCGACCTATGGATCCATGGGAGATTGGCCTCACGCGATTGCGGCCGTTGAAGCGTGGCTGGGCGCGGAAGGAAACGCCGGGCATCCGTTGAGCGGGCGCGCCGAGTTCGAGCTTGGCCGCCTCCGGGCCCTGTCCGGGGATGCGACCAATGCCTTTGCCTCCTTTACGAATTTTGTCACGCGGTGGAAGACCAACGAATTGGCCGCGCATGCCCATTTCTGGCTGGCCGACCACTACTTCAACCAGGGCGAAGACAGCGCGCATCTGGCCGAAAAACATTACCAGCTGGTGTTTCAGAACACCAATTGGCCCAGTTCGGAGCTGACATGGCGGGCTCAGTTTCAGGCGGGGCGGTGCGCCTTGATGCGCCAGGGAAGGAATGAAGCGAGGGATTACTATTTCAAGAAACTGGTGGAGAACCGGGCGGCGCCCTCCGAGTGGCGGGCGAGGGCCCTGTATGCCATCGGCGACACTTTTGCCGAGGAGGGAGGCTCCGAACGGTGGTCCAAGGCGATCAATGCCTTCAACGAGATCGTGGACAATTACACCAATGCCATGGTGCACCCGCTGGCCTTGGGCCGGATCGGGGACTGCAATCGCCAGATGGGCGGTCTCGGGGAACCGAAACGCTACGACGATGCCATGGGGCATTATCAACTCGTGGTCGATCATCCTCGCGCGGATGTCACGACGCGCAGCCAGGCCATGTTCGGATTGGCGGAAGCCTGTCAGGCCAAGGCGCGGTTGAGCGCGCCGCCTGACGCCGCCTTGTTGGCCAAGGCGAGGAAACTGCTCAGTGAGGTGTTCCGGTCGACGCGCGTGGACGTGTCGAAGGGAGAACGTTCGGATCCCTATTGGGTCGAGCGCGCGGGTCGTGCCTTGTCGAGCGCGCTCGCGGAGAACGGGGATGCCTCCGCGTCGGTCAGTGTGCTGGAAGGGCTGAAACGTGAACTGCCGCATCTGCGGGTCGTCCTGGACAGGGAAATCAAGGCGCTCAAGGAACGGCAGGTCAATGCCGGTGTGGCCAGCAGTTCTCAGTTTAGGTGAAGGAGCACTTTGATTTCCCCTGAGATCTGAAGT
>CAZFLK010000340.1:0-3150 GCA_964519245.1 uncultured Verrucomicrobiota bacterium | reverse complement strand
ACGGCGACGGCAGAGGGCCTGGCGCGCGTCATGGCCGACGTAGGTATGATTGAGATTCTTGGCTTCCTTGGCGGCGAGGGAGAGGACCTTTTTGACGCGCGGGGTGTAGGGAATGTTGCCGATCAGTTTCTGCTCGGGGCCGGTGCCGACCTGTTTCTCCACCTCGAGGCGCACGTTCTCCAGTTCGAGCCCGAGCTTTTGGAGGACATTGACGGCGACGCCCTGGCCGAGCTTGATCAAGCCGAGCAACAAATGCTCCGTGCCGACAAAATTGTGGTTGAATCGGTCGGCTTCCTTTCGGGCAAGGGCAAGCACCTGCTGGGCTCTGGGGGTAAAATTGCTCATGGCTTCATCGCTCATGTTGAAAAAATGGTTTCAGAAGGTCGATTTGTCCAGCGAATCCAATGAGATAGCGTGTCATTGTGGCTCGGGAGGGGGGATATTCTTGAGTTTTTCCCGCAACATGTCGGCGCGTAGCAGGTCGCGCTCCTCGGCGCTGAGTTTGCCAGCGGCCTGATGTTGGAGGTGATTGGGTTGGGTCATGATGAACAATTCGTCGACGACGGAGCAATCGACCTCCGGGATGATGCCCATTTCGACGCCGAGGCGGACGAAGGAGAGGAGGTTCATGGCCTCCTTGGAGTGGATGATATGGGCGTTGGAGAGGATGCCGTAGGCGCGGCCGATCTGGTTGAAGATGATCTTGGGCTGGTCCTCCAAAAGTTTTTCCCGGGCATTCTCCTCGTTCTCGATCAACTGCAGGACGACCTTGGTGAGGCGTTCGACGATCTCGGGCTCCTTTTCGCCCAGGGTCATCTGATTGGAGACCTGATAGATGTGGCCGAGGGCGTCGGAGCCCTCGCCGTAGAGGCCGCGGACGGCCAGGTTGAGTTTGGTTACGGAATTGACGGTCTGCCCGATGAGATCAGCCAGTTGCAGTCCGGGGAGATGCAACATGGCGCTGACGCGAATGGCGGTGCCCAGATTGGTCGGGCAGGCGGTCAGGTAGCCGAACTTGGGGGAGAAGGCATAGTCGAGTTTCTTTTCCAACTGGGTGTCGATCTTGTCGATTTCCTTCCAGCATTCCTTGACCTGCAGGCCGGGACGCAGCGATTGCATGCGCAGATGGTCTTCCTCGTTGATCATGACGCAGAGCGACTCGTCCTGGCGGAAGACGACCGCGCTGCCGCTGCTTTTGGCGGCGTGCTCGCGACTGATCAGATGGCGTTCCATCAAGAGGTTTTTCTCCTGCGCCTTGAGCTGGTCCATGGACTGGCTGAAGCAACCCTTGAAGGCGGTGAGTTCCTCGACTCGAGGGCGGATATCGCTCATGGAAGCGACCCGCTCGTTCTTCTTGGCGCGGCCGGGGAAAGGGTGGCCCTGAAGGTTGCGGGCGAGACGCACGCGGCTTGACAGAACGATTCGGGCGTGGGGGCCCTTGCGGGCGACGGACTCGGAGACCGGGAGTAGAAAATCGACGACATTCATGCCTGCTTGGACTTCGATTTCTTGAGTGATTTTGAAAGTGAGCCAATCTCGTCGCGGAGGGCGGCGGCCTTTTCGAATTCCTCCTTGGCAATGGCGTCCTCGAGGCGTTTTTCGAGCGTCTTGAGTTTCTCGGCGGCGGCCTGATTCTTGTGTGAGCCGGGGGTCTTGCCGACGTGGCGCACGTCGCGGTGCATGGTCCGGAGGAGGGCGTCCAGGTTGCCGGCGAAGGCTTCGTAGCATTCCGGGCATCCGAAGCGGCCGGTCTTCTTGAAGTCGGCCTGGGTGAAGTCGCAAGCGGGGCAATTCTCCGCTGCGATCGGCTCGACGGCGTCGAGTTCGAGATCGACGCCGTCGGTCAGGCCCTTGAAGATCGAGGAGATGGAGCCGCCCGAGGGAGCATTGACGTTCTTTTCCTTCGAGCAGGCTTCGCACAAATCGACCTTGTGCATCTTGTCGCCTTCGACCTTGGTCAGGTGCACCGTGGCCTCTTTTTCCTGGCAGATATTACAAAGCATAGTGTCGGCAAAGTTGCAGCGCCCTCGAAACGTCGTCCTGAAAACCCGAAGATAGCGGATTGTCGAGGCGGCGCGCGAGAGGGAAATTCCGCCGGGGGACGTCATTTTCCGGAGAGTTTGTTTTGGGCGCGTTCGAGGATCTTGCGTTCTTTCTCAGTCAGACTGTGGATGCCCTGGTCGCGGATCTTTTCCAAGATGGGATCGACCTTGCGGCTGATGAACTCGGAGTCGGGGATGTCGTCGAGATTTTCCTCGCGCACGACGCGGATGCCGCCGCTGCTGCGTTTTGCCGTGGTTGCGCCGGCGCGCCCCGGGCTGCGCTTGACGACGATCTGAGGAGGGGAAAAGCGGCCGAGGACCGGAATGGAGGACCAACCGTTGCCGCGCACGAAGTAATGCACCCAGAGGTAGCCGGTGATCAAGCCGCCCAGATGGGCTCCGTGGGCCACGATGTCATTGGGGCTGGGAGCCAGGATGCCAACGGCGATCACGAGGCTCTGGAAGGCGATCAGCAGCCAGCAGGGGATGGTGACCGGAAACAGGAAGATCAACAGGGTGATCTTGTTGCGCAGGTCGAGGAAGCAGAAGCCGGTCAAGAGGGCGAAGGCCCCGGCAGAGGCGCCGATGACGGGCATGCCGAAGAAGCGGGGAGAGACAATTCCGAGGGCGATCTGAACGAGTCCGCCAATCACGCCGCCGACGAGGTAGAGCCGGATGAAGGTCTTGCGGCCGAAGTTGGATTCGACATGACGACCGAAGAAAAAGATGATTATGGAGTTGCCGAGCAGGTGCCAAAGACCGCCATGCATGAACTGGAAGGTGAAAGGCTGCCAGATTCTGCCGGACTTGAGGCCGTCGAGGCTGAGCGCAAACCATTCCATGTAGGTTGTGAACCAGGAGGCCTTGCGGATGGCGCTTTGGAATTCCAGCGCGGTCTGCAACACAAAGATCACGACGAGCGCGAAGATCAGCCGGCCCCATAGAGGCCAGCCCGGCTGGTAGCCGTCGGATCGCATGTAGTCTCGGTTGTGAAGCATGAGCGGCTCAGGTTAACGGCGGATCCGCCGATTCGCAATGGGAAGGGCGCGGTTTGCAGCAGTTCTCAGTTTGAGGGAAAGTTGCTCTCCTTCGTCAGGTGAGCGTCGTC
>CAZFLK010000339.1:0-3151 GCA_964519245.1 uncultured Verrucomicrobiota bacterium | reverse complement strand
TGTGGGGTGTGGGGTGTGGGGTGCGGGAGGCGGGAGGCGGGAGGCGGGCCCAGAACCCAGAACCCAGAACCCAGAAAGGCTCCGCAGGTAGGCGGGTTGAGACGAGCGGACGGGGATGTCCGCGCTCTGTTCATCGTGGGCGGCGCGGACTAGTCGTCGCCCTTTTTCTTGTCCTGGACGGCGTTTCGGATCTCCTGGGCCATGGCCTTGACGTCCTGCATGCCTTTGCGGACGCGTGTGCCGGCGGCGTTGTTGCCGCGAACGAAGAATTTTTCGAAGTCAGGGGCCAGGCTGGCGACCAGTTCCATGAGTTGCTCGTATTGTTCCATGATTCGCAGGGGGATGAAGGGTGAGGGGTGTGCGAGGGCGATATTTGGTTAAGGGTCAAGTCCAAGTGGGATTGGCGAAGATTTTCCATTCCCGAAAGGTTGCAGGCTAGTTGTCTTCAAGAACTCCGTCAAGGGGTAGGATGTTCACATGATGGCGTTATCAGCGAGGGGCAAGCGGAGCGCCATGGCGCCGCCGACCCCGCCCAGCAGGGCGAAGACAAGGACGACGCCGCTCGTTCCGATCCAGTCGCCCAGGAATCCGAATGCGCCGCCGCCGAGAACGATGACGCCGATCAGGGTGTTGCTGACAGCCACCAAGCGGGCTCGGTTCTGCTCCTTGGCCATGTCCACGAGATAAGTCTTGCGTCCGAGGCGAATTCCCGTGTGTGCGGTTCCGATCAGGAAGAACAGGGCGGAGTAGACCCAGGTTGCTGCGGTAGGTGAAAGGTCGAACTGAGGGGTGGCTGCGGTGAGGCAGCCGATGACGCCAGCGCAGAGACCGGCCATGCCGAGGGTCTGGCGGCTGTCCTTGTCGGCGAAGCGGCCCCAGAGGGCGGAACTCAGGGTCGTGGCGGCGCCGCCGACGAGCATCAACGCCCCCAGGTTGGCGAGGTTGCCGTCAGTCGCTTCATGTGCCAGGACGACGTAGAAGGGCAGCGAGAGAACCGTTCCGGCGAGCAGGGCCCGGCTGATGCAGTAATTTCGGAACGGGGCGTTCTCGGAGAGGAGGGAGCGGAGTGTATGGAACCGTAATCCGTCGTCTGGATTGGAAGGCAGTTTCGCGGGGGATTCGCGCAGGGTTGTCATGGTAGCCGCGGCAGTCAACCAGGCCGCCGCGGCGGTTCCGAGCAGCCAAGTGAAAATGCTCTCAGGCAGGTGGGAGTCGTCGACGACCAGAAACATGAGCGCGATCCCCACCGAGGTGAGTCCCGACATCGAACCGGCGATGCCCGAGAGCCGACCACGGAGTCCCTTGGGGATGGTTCTGCCGAGCAGATCTTTGGAAGTCACCGAACAGATGCCGCGAGCGACGCTGAATATCGCAAGGAGCGCGACGACCGTCCAGCCGGCGGCCGCGCGGTTCCATTTGAGAGTCGCGCCGGCCATCGCGAGAACGCAGATTCCCTGGAGCGCGGCGCCCAGGGACCAGCAGTATTTGCGGATTGGGCGTTTGGAAACGGATTCCCCGATCGCGATCTGAGGGAGGAGAGAACCAGCCTCCCGCATGGGGGCCAAGGCGCCGATGGCGGCCGCCGGGGCGTCCAATGACATCAGTATCCATGTGAGAATCAAACCGGGTTTGGTGAGTTGGTCTCCGCATTTGGACAGCGTTGTCGCGGCGAGCAGCTTATGGAAATTGGCGGGCGCATCCTCGCCCGGGTTGGAGCGGGAGGCCGGCCGTCCTGAGGACGAATTTCGCTGCGATGGCTGTTTGCCTGAATTCACAGTTGATTCTAGGAAGGCTTGGGCAATGTCCGTTCCGTCCTCGGGGCAAGGCGTTTCCTTGCAATGGATTTCGGCGTCATGGCGGCCGAACAAGTCTTCACACCGGCGGATTCGTGCGGGATTGGCGCAGTTTCTCCGCTTCGATGATGCAAAGCATGCGGCGCAGGTCTTCGTCCTTGTCCGGTTGGGCGGGGTCGAGCGTCTCGCTGGTGAGAAGGTAATCGAAATGGGCCCACTGGGCCATTTCGTGGGCAGCGGTTGTGAGACGTTTTCGAATGGCTTCCTCGTCGTCTTCGGCGCGAGCGCGGAGGCGTCGTTCGAGCTCGGCCATGGAAGGCGGCGCGAGGAAGACGCTAACCAACGCGTCGCGGATTGCGGGTGTGCCGGCCGCCTTTGCCCGAATGCTGGCCGCGCCCTGCACATCGATGTTCAGCAGGACGTCGTGGCCGGTCGACAAACGGTCGGTGATTTCCGACAGCAACGTGCCATAGCGTCGGCCATAAACCTCGGCGTGTTCCAGGAAGGCTCCGACGGCAATCTTGGATTCGAAGACCTTCATGCTGAGAAAGTGGTAGTCGACGCCATCCCGTTCCGCGCCGCGGGGCGCGCGGGTCGTGCAGGTGATTGCGCGTTGGACGTTGGGGCAGGATTCCAGGACCTTGGAACAAAGGCGCGTCTTGCCTGCGCCAGACGGGGCGGAAATGACGATCAACAGCGCCTTGGATGGAGGGAGCGAGCTCATTCCACGTTCTGGACCTGTTCCCGGAACTTCTCGAGTTCCGCTTTCACCGTGACGACCTCCTTCGAGATGGTCGAATCATTGCCCTTTGAGCCGATGGTGTTGATCTCGCGGTTCATCTCCTGGGAGAGGAAATCCAGGGTGCGTCCGACCGGCTTCGTTGATTTCAAGAATCCCTCAAACTGTTCGAAGTGGCTCTTCAGGCGGGTGATTTCCTCGGAGATGTCGCAGCGGTCGGCGAAGTAAGCGACCTCCCGAGCGAGTCGCTCGTCGTCGATGTCGACGGTTTCCTGGACAAGTTCGGCGACGCGGCCGGCGAGGTTCCGGCGGTAGCGTTCCACGACCTTGGGCGCCTGATTCTCGATACGGGCGATCGCAGTCGCGATGGACTGGATGCGTTCGGAAAGGTCGGCGGCGAGGTGATTGCCCTCGGCTTGACGCATGTCGACCAGATCCTTCAGCGCGGCCGTCAAAGCCGTTTCGAGGGCGGGCCAGAAGGTGTCGGCGTCGAGCGCGGCTCCGTTGGTCTGCACGACGCCGGGAGCGCGGAGGAGCGTGTCGAGCGTGACATCGCCGGCCAGATCCAGTTCCTCGGCGAGTTTGCGGAATTCGTCGGTGTAGGCGCGCGCGAGATCGC
>CAZFLK010000338.1:0-3285 GCA_964519245.1 uncultured Verrucomicrobiota bacterium | reverse complement strand
CCAACGCCACCTCCGGCGGAGCCTGCACCGGATCCGGCGTTGCCCCCAGCCGCATCGACAAGGTCCTCGGCGTCATGAAGGCCTACACCACGCGCGTCGGCGGCGGCCCCCTGCCCAGCGCCAGCGACGACATCTCCGACATGCTCCACAACATGGGACGCGAGTTTGGCGCCACCACCGGCCGCCCCCGCCGCTGCGGCTGGTTCGACGCCGTCGCCGTCCGCCACGCGGTCATGGTCAACGGGATCGACGAAATGGCGGTCACCAATCTCGACGGCCTCGACGGCCTCGCGAAGATCAAGGTCTGCGTCGCCTACAAGATCGACGGGAAGCGCACGAACTACGTGCCCAGCGACATTGGCACCTTCGCCATGTGCGAGCCGGTCTACCGCACCTTTCCCGGTTGGCAGACCTCCACGGAGAAGATCACGGCCTACCAGGACCTGCCGTTGAACGCCCGCAAGTATCTCAAGGCCTTGGCGGAATTGATTGGAGCCCGGATGTCCATTGTCTCCGTGGGGCCGGCCAGAGACCAGACGATGGTGGTTTGAGGCCTCCGCGATGAGCGCCGCCCTCCAACTCAGCGCCCGAGCGAAGGAAGTCCTTCCAACACACGTGGCCGTCATCATGGACGGCAACGGTCGCTGGGCCAAGGAACGACGCCTGCCCCGGGTTGAAGGGCATCGGCGCGGTGTGGAATCCGTCCGCGCCATCGTTCGGGCCGCCGGTGAACTGGGCATCCAGTACCTCACCCTCTACGCCTTCTCGGTCGAGAACTGGAACCGCCCGAAGGACGAGGTCGACACGCTGATGAAGTATCTCGCCCGTTTTCTGAAGACCGAGATCGGCGAGTTGAACAAGAGCAACGTCCGGCTGGACGCGATCGGCCAGATCTACCGGCTGCCGGAATTCGCCCAGAAGCAACTGGAGAAGACCAAGGCCGCGCTCGCCAAGAACAACGGCCTCACCCTTACCCTCGCCCTCAGCTATGGCGGCCGCACCGAAATCGTCGAGGGCGTCCGCGAAATCGCCAGAAAGGTGACCGAGGGACAATTGACGGCCGAGGAAGTCAACGAACACCTGATCTCCCAACACCTCTACACAGCCAACGTCCCGGACCCGGACCTCGTCATCCGAACCAGCGGCGAAATGCGCGTCAGCAATTTCCTCCTCTGGCAGATCTCCTACGCGGAATTCGTCGTCACCAAGACCCTCTGGCCCGATTTCCGCAAGCCCCAGTTCTACGAGGCCCTCGAGGAATACACCCGGCGTCATCGTCGATTCGGCGGCGTTTGACCCGGACGCCTCCGGCCAACGCCCCCCCGCTGGAATGCCGGAAAATTCTCACTCGGCATTTTGACTTTTCCCTCGCCTCGTTCTACTCTCCGCGCCGATGGATCAACTGCACGCGCCTTGGCGCATTGACTACATTCTCGCTCCGAAACAGGAGGACAAGGAAGGCTCGCTCTTCTCCCGGATCGCCCAGTCCAATGACGACGAGGCCAACCTGGTGATCGCGCGGGATCGCACCTGCTTCGCCCTGCTCAACCGTTACCCTTACACCGGCGGCCACCTCATGACCGTGCCCTACAAGCAAACACCCGATTTGGCCGGCCTGACCCGCGACGAACTCGCCGACCTCATGGAACTCACCCAGCGTTGCCAGTCCGCCCTTCAGGAAGCCATGAGCCCCCAGGGCTTCAACATCGGCATCAACCAAGGCCAGGTGGCCGGAGCCGGAATTGTCGAGCACCTCCACATCCACGTCGTCCCCCGCTGGAACGGCGACACCAACTTCATGCCCGTGCTCGGCGAAACCTCCGTGCTTCCCGAGGCGCTCAAGGAAACCGCGTCCAAACTTCGGGCAGCGCTGGCCGCGGACGGTCAGTAGTCAGTAGTCAAACGTCAAAGCCACCCCGAACCCCGAACCAGGCGCCATCCACCGTGACCACAGAAACGCTCCATTTTGAGAATGCCCGCCTGGCGATGCAGCTCGTGAACAACGAGACACGCAACCTGCAACTCCTGGAGGAGCGGCTCGGCGTCAAGGCCACCTCGCGCGATGGCTGGATCAAGCTGGAGGGGGAAGCGGAGGATGTCGCTCGCGCCCGCGAACTGTTTGAAGCGCTTGAAACCTCGGTCCAGAACGGCGGCAAGGTCCGCAACCGCGAGTTCATCCAGGCCCTCGATGTCATTTGTGACGACGGCGGCGACGCGCTGAAGAAGATTTTCTCCGAGAAGGTCATCACCTCGACCCGCAAGGCGCCCATCGCTCCCAAGACCGTCACTCAGCAACGCTATCTGCAGGCCATCCGCGAACACGATGTCACGCTGGGGCTCGGTCCGGCCGGCACGGGCAAGACCTACCTCGCCATGGCCATGGCCACCGCCGCGCTCAAGGCCGGCGATGTCGCGCGCATCATCCTGACGCGTCCCGCGGTCGAGGCCGGCGAGGCCCTCGGCTTCCTGCCCGGCGATCTCTACGAGAAACTGGACCCCTACCTGAGGCCCTTGCACGACGCGCTCAACGACATGCTGCCGCTCGAGGAAGTGCAGAAGAACAAGGAAAAGGGAGCCATCGAGATCGCGCCGTTGGCCTACATGCGCGGCCGCACCCTGAACAATGCCTTCATCATCCTCGACGAGGCCCAGAACGCCACCACCGAGCAGATGTTCATGTTCCTCACCCGCCTCGGATTCAATTCCAAGGCCGTCATCACCGGCGACCCCACCCAGACCGACCTTCCCTCCCAACGCCAGTCCGGGCTCGTCGAGGCGCGCCATGCCCTGGACCGGATCGAGGGCATCGGCATCATCGAATTCGCCGAAAAGGACGTCGTGCGGCATCCCTTGGTCCGTCGCATCATCAAGGCTTACGAGGGGCATCGGGCAAAAGGCGGATGAAAAGCCTGAAATTTCATCCCCCCTCGCGCCCGTTCGCCCGGCCCGCCGCGCCATGATCGAACTCTCCCTGCGCAACCGCCAGACGGACCGCGCGATCAACCTCCCCATGCTGCGACGGTTGATCCGCTCATTGCTGGACAATGAATTCAACGCCCCCAACGCCCAACTCGGCGTCCACCTCGTCTCCCCCAGGGAAATGGCGGAGATCAACCAACATTTTTTGAATCACGAGGGCTCGACTGATGTCATAACCTTCGACCACGCGGAGGACCAAGCTTCCGACGACATCTACGGCGAGCTCTTCATCTCCGTGGCGGACGCGGTCAGGCAGGGACGGGAGTTTGACGCGACCTGGCAATCCGAGCTCGTCCGCTATGTCGT
>CAZFLK010000337.1:0-3323 GCA_964519245.1 uncultured Verrucomicrobiota bacterium | reverse complement strand
CGAAGGGACGAGTCAGCACGTTTCCGCCACACTCGTTTAATCGCATGCCTTGCATCCGGCCTCTAAAGTTTCCAGTTGATAGACTTTCAGCATTGCAACCAAGCTGTCGGTCGATGCTGGGCGCGCAGACAATCCGCTTCACACGTCTTCCATGATCGAGCCGTTGCTCCATGCGATCGATCGAACGGGTGGGGCGGCGCCGTGGATTCTATTGCTCCTGTTCCTTGATTCCTCGGCGCTGATTCTCTGGCGATTGGAGGCCATGTCGCGCAAGGGGATCGAGGGGACGGTCCTGGGCACGTTGGTAATGCCCTATTGCACGGGAATCGGGAACCTGGTCTTTGTCGGCGTGATGGCGCGGCGCGTTGGCTCGGGCGCGGAGGTGATGACGAACTGCCCGGTCAACAACGCGACGAACCTGACCCTGCTGATCGGTTTGCCGACGGTCTTCTGGGGGATGTCGGTCCTGCCAGCCGGAAAGCCCAAGAAGAAGGAATTTCAAGAGCAACGGGTGAATCGACTGTCCTTGTCCTTGACCATTGGCGCCGCGCTTTTTTTCTCCGGATGTGTTTGGGCCTTGGCCATGGACGGAAAGCTGAGCCGCGGGGACGGAATTGTGTTGGTGGCCCTGTTTCTTTTCTGGCAGTTCATGCAGTTGGTGGAGGTGATGAAGTTGAACGTTCTCAAGAGCCAGAGCCTGCCGGAGCGCCTCTGGCTGGATTTCGGAATCCTGATCGTGAGCGGCTTCGTGATGGTCGTCAGCCTCGAAGGCCTGGTGAATTGGCTGGGGCGGATTGAGACCGGTTTTCTTCGCGCGGAGAATATCGGTTGGCTCAGCGGTTGGCTCCTGGTCCTGCCGAATGCGGCGTTGGCGCTGTGGTACGGCTGGAAGCGGCGGCCTGATGTGGTTTACAGTTCGCAGGTGGGCGATGGACACATCTGCATTCCACTGTGTGTGGGGCTGTTCGCGCTATTTCAGGAAATGCCGCTGCCGGACGAGTTCTCGGTCAGCATCGGGATCGTGGTTGGCGCGACGGGCATCCACTTGGCGTGTGTCAGCCTGGTGGGGAGATTGCCTGGATGGATGGGCGTGGCGTTGCTCGCGGCCTACGTCTATTTCGTCTGCGCCGGACTGATCGATTGAATTGGCTGTTTGCGGGAGTTTGGGGAATCGTTCCGATTCCAATTCACGCCTGCGGCGCCCTGGTTGACAGGGGATCTTGGCGAAACGCCTCGCTCAATTTCACGATCGCCACCTGCGCCGCGTGCCACTTTGGGTTGGAGGTGATTTGTCGGATGGTTTTCTCCACGTTGTTCAGGATCAGGTAACGGCCGTTGCCGGCGACGATGAAAGCGTCGAACCGGGTGCCTTCCGCGTCCCGCGCGAACTCGAGGTCGCCGGCGTGATAGTCGCCGCTGAGAATCTCAGCGCGGAGTGGGGCCAGGTCGGCGTTGAATTCCTCCCGGGTGTGGGCGGTCCGGGGGCCGAAGTAGTGCAGCATTTCCCGATGACCTGACGCGAGCCACGCGAGCATCCACTCGTCGAACAGCACGGCTCCATAGGCTTGGTCGGCCTCGTCCAGATGGCTTTCAACCAGCGAAATGGCTTGTTGGAGATTCATGGCTTGGGCTGGACGTTGGCGCGGCGAGCGAAGCAAGTTTCGGCGTTGCGCTCAAGTCATTTGGCGGGCGTCAGCGCCGGCTCCATCGGCTCAGATATCGCCGACGTAGTGGACGCGGATCTTGTTGGTCAGGCCGGGGTGGCCAATGGGTTCGCCCAGCACGAGGACGACGGCGTCACCGTCGGACGCCCATTGATTCTCGATCAGCATCGCGTCGATCTCGGAAATGAAATCGTCGGTGTTCTCCGGTCGTTCCATGAATCGAGGCGCGACGCCATAGAGCACGGACAAGCGACGGAGCGCCTCATCGCTGGAGCTGTAGGCGAT
This sequence comes from uncultured Verrucomicrobiota bacterium, assembly GCA_964519245.1. GTDB lineage: Bacteria > Verrucomicrobiota > Verrucomicrobiia > Limisphaerales > JAYPEY01 > JAYPEY01. The sequence continues at coordinate 1,374 of CAZFLK010000337.1, read as the reverse complement.
GATGGGAACGGCGAGCTTGTTTTGGGAAAGGTAACTGGCGCCGCCTCCGGTCTGGGACCACATGACGACGAGAGAGGCGTCGAGTTCCTGCACGATGGCCTTCACGCCGGCGGCGAGGGCCGCCGTACGGTATCTTGAATGCCGGGGCGACTGTGGCGGGTCGAAATTCAATCCCTCGGTCTTGCGGAAGTCGTTGGTCCGGCGGGCGATGCGCCGCATGGTCCGGACGGCCTCCACCGGGTAGTCGCCCACCGCGGTCTCGCCGGACAGCATGACCGCGTCCGCGCCTTCAAAGATGGCGTTGGCGACATCGCTGGCCTCGGCGCGGGTCGGGATGGGCGACTCGATCATGGTCTGCAGCATCTGGGTGGCGACGATTACCGGTTTGCCGTGATGGTGACAGGCGCGGATGATCTGCTTTTGGCAGACGGGAACCTGCTCCAGTTCCATTTCCACCCCGAGGTCTCCGCGCGCCACCATCACCACGTCGGTTTCCTCCACGATCGCGTCCAGGTCGTCGAGGGCCTGTGGTTTCTCAATCTTCGAAACAATGGGTATGAAGGCCTCCGAGCCGCGGCCGTAGGACGCGGCCTGCAAAGCCGCCTGCGGCTTGGGGGCCGGGCGGGCTCCGAGTTCCCGGAGCCGTTCCTTCAGCTCGATGACATCCGCGGCGCTGCGGACGAAGCTGAGGGCGAGGAAATCGAAGCCCGCTTCCACGGCGAAGTCGACGCAACGCAGATCCCATTCCGTGAGCGAGGGCAGCGAGAGTGCGGTGTCCGGAAGATTGACGCCCTTGGCCGAGGTGACCAACCCGCCGCGCAGGACCTCGCAGCTCAATCGGCCGTTGTTCTCTTCTGCGGAGGCGACGCATTTCAACGCCACCGCGCCGTCGTTTATCAGGACGCGCTCCCCGGGGCTGACTTCGGCAATCAGGGCGGGTTGGTTCACCGCGAACACGGGAGCCTCGCCGGGGGCTTCCTCGCCCGCAACGACGGACTCGGACGTCAGTTGAATCAGGTTTCCCGGACGAAGTTCAACCCCGCCTTCGACGACCTTGCCAACCCGCAGCTTGGGGCCGGAGAGATCCCCGAGCGCGCCGATGTAGCGGCCGGAAATCTTGGAGGCTTTGCGGATGTTCGCCAGCAAGCCGCTGAACTCATCAAGGGTTCCATGAGAGAAATTGACGCGGAAGACGCGGACGCCTTCCTCGATCAGTCGGAGCATGGTTTCCACATCGCTGGAAGCCGGACCGAGGGTGGCGACGATTTTGGTGAGAACGAGATTGTGTTTCTGTTGTTCTTCCATTGGGGCGGCGGAGACTAGGGGACACAGCCCGTGGCGTAAATGGGATTTGGTTGTGCTATCGTTACGGCG
>CAZFLK010000336.1:0-3327 GCA_964519245.1 uncultured Verrucomicrobiota bacterium | reverse complement strand
GTTGAAGAGCGAGAACAACGCGCAGCTGGTCATCACCCATTATCAACGTTTGCTGGACTACATTGTTCCTGATTTCGTTCATGTCCTGTATAATGGACGAATCGTGAAATCCGGCGGCAAGGATCTCGCTCTGGAGTTGGAGGAGAAGGGCTACGACTGGATCATCAAGGACGAATTGCAACCCGCTTGAAGCTCGAAGCCGACCGGAACGATGAGCTCCATCATGACAGAAGTCGCCGACAAACAAACGAGCGTGATCGACCGTTACCTGACGGCGTTCGACGCGATTGAAAAAAGCAGCGCTGGGCGCGAGCCGGGCTGGGCGCTGCCGTTGCGAAAGGCCGGCATGGCCCGCTTTGCGGAACTAGGTTTTCCCACGACGAAGGAGGAGGATTGGCGTTTCACGAACGTGGCGCCAATCGCCAGACTGCCTTTTCTGCCCGCTGGCGGCGCGGCGGTTGAAGCCGCCGAGTTGGAGGCCTTTCCGTTCTCCAAGCTTGCGGGCAGTCGACTGGTCTTTGTCGACGGCGTGTTTTCCTCCGAGCTTTCCACGATAGAACAGTATTCGGGCGGCGTGATTGTTTCCAGCCTGGCGACCGCGATGAACGAGTCGCCCGATCTTCTCGAGAAGCATCTGGGTCGTTATGCCGGCGATGAATCCGCCCCGTTTGCGGCGATGAACATGGCCTTGTTCACCGATGGCGTGTTTATCCATGCGCCCAACGGGGCGGTCGTGGAGAATCCGGTTCAGGCGTTGTTCGTCTCCACGGCCGGCGAGGAAGGGGCGACGACGAATGTCCGGAACCTGATCGTGGCTGCGGAGAATAGCGGGCTGACGTTGGTGGAAAGCCACGTGGCGCTCAAGGACGGCGGATATTTCACCAATGTCGTCAACGAGTTTTCCGTGGGGGAGAACGCCAGGGTGGAACACGTCAAGTTTCAGAACGAGAGCAAGGAGGCCTTTCACATCGGCGCCTTGCACGCGAAATTGGAGCGGGCTTCCAATTTTACCTCGCATTCCATTGCGGTAGGCGCCCGCATTTCGCGCAACAATCTGCGGACGAACCTGGCCGGAGAGGGGTTGGTCGCGACGCTGAACGGGTTGTACCTGACCGCCGGCGAGCAACTGGCCGATCACCACATGGTGGTCGATCACGCCCGGCCCAATTGCGAAAGCCATGAATACTTCAACGGCATCCTGGCGGACAAGTCGAAGGGCGTCTTTCATGGGCGCATTCATGTGCATCAGGAAGCGCAGAAAACCGACGCCAAGCAGACCAACAAGAACCTCCTGCTCTCCGACGATGCGACAGTCGACACGAAACCGCAGTTGGAGATCTACGCCGACGACGTCAAGTGCACGCACGGCGCCACCATCGGGCAGATGTGCGACGACGCGATCTTCTACCTGCGCGCCCGCGGCATTGGTTATGAGAAGGCGCGCCAGATGCTGATGCATGCGTTTGCCGGCGAGATCATAGACCGCGTGGTCTGCGAACCTGTCCGCGAGGAGCTTGACGCGATAGTCTGGGATTGTCTTGAAACGGATCTGCATCTCAAGGACGCGGAGGATTGATGCTTTCAACCAAGAACTGAGATTTGTTTGTCGCGCTGATTGTTCCACTTGGAGGAGGAAGCGCGGCGGACGAAAGCCCGAGGCCCCATGTTCGACGAACTGACCGACCTTTATCAGCAGCTGATTCTTGACCACAGCAAGAATCCCAGGAACTTCCATGTCATGGAAGACGCCGATCACGAGGCGCAGGGGACCAACCCGATGTGCGGCGACAACTACCGCCTCTTCGTGAAGATGGACGGCGATACGGTGACGGACGTCAGTTTTCAGGGCTCGGGCTGTGCGATCTCCAAGGCTTCGGCCTCTCTCCTGACCGAGTCCCTCAAGGGGAAGAACCGGGACGAGATCAAGGGGGTCTTCGAGAAGGTGAGGCAGATGGTGACGACCGGTGAAGTTACCGACACTGGAATCAAGAAACTGTCCGCCTTCGCCGGTGTTCACAAGTTTCCCGCCCGTGTCAAATGCGCCATTCTCCCTTGGCATGCCATCGTCGCCGCGGTGGAGGGCGATCAGGATTCGGTTTCGACCGAGTAGATCAGCGATAAACCGTCCGTCTTCTTGGGGGCGCCGGGCGGGAGGCAAGGCGCAATGAGATGGTTCGTTTCCTTATTGCTCGTCTTCAGGGAGTTTCCAAACATCGATGCAATCAGTTCGCATGCCAGATTTGTTCGAGTTTGATCTCATTGTGGTTGGCGGCGGCGCGGCCGGGTTCTTTGCCGCGATCACCTGCGCGGAGGTTGCGCCTGACGCGCGCATCATGATACTGGAGCGGAGCTCAAAGGTCCTTGGCAAGGTCAAGATCTCGGGCGGCGGTCGCTGTAATGTCACCCACGCCTGCTTTGAGCCCCGCGAGTTGGCGACCTTTTATCCGCGCGGCTCTAAGCAGTTGATCGGGCCGTTCCATCGGTGGAGTCCGGCGGAGACCATGGCTTGGTTCGAATCACGAGGCGTTTCGCTCAAGATCGAGCCGGACAACCGCGTCTTTCCGAAGACCGACGATTCCCAAAGCGTGATCGATTGCCTGGTGTCGGCGGCAAGGCGGGCCGGCGTTGAGGTTCGGACGGGGCAGGGCGTCGCCGACGCGAGGGAGCTGGCCGGGGGCGGTTTCGGCGTTAAGACCCGGGATGGGCAACTTTTTCACACTGGATGCCTGGCTTTGACAACGGGAGGTTCGCGCGAAGCGGGAGGGGCTCGAATGGCCGCGAGCTTCGGTCATCGGCTGGAACCGGCCGCGCCTTCGTTGTTCACCTTCAAGATCAAGGATCCGCGGATTGCCGGATTGCAGGGGCTCTCGGTTGCCGAGGCGCGGGTCAAAGTCGCGCCGCCGAATGAGGCGCCGGAACTTGAGGCGTCCGGGGCGGTTCTCATCACGCATTGGGGATTGAGCGGGCCGGGGATTCTTCGGGTTTCAGCTTGGGGCGCCCGGGTCTTGCACGCGCTGGGGTATCGCTTTGAGATATCGATCGATTGGACGGACGGCGCCGGGTGTGTTGATTCGGTCGAGGAAGAATTCGGCCGACTGCGGCAGGGGGCTTCCAAGCGAGTGATTGTGAACGATCCGCAATTCGGCGCACCTTCCCGGCTATGGCGCCGGTTGGTGGAGGCGGGGCTTGCTGAAGCAGGGAAGGCGGGGGGTGAAATCGAGGAGTTGCGATGGCCGCATTTGTCGCGCGAAGCCGGGTCCCGTCGGGCCCGGCAGCTTGTGGACTGCCGTTTTCAGGTGGACGGCAAGAGCATGAACAAGGAGGAGT
>CAZFLK010000335.1:0-3342 GCA_964519245.1 uncultured Verrucomicrobiota bacterium | reverse complement strand
CGTGCAGGTCAACGCGGTGCGAGCCTCCATGGACGACCTCTCCACCTTGGGCGACGCAACCTTCGACATCATCATCCAACCGGTCAGCACCTGCTACGTGCCGCATGTATCGCTGGTTTACCACCAGGTCGCGCGCCTGCAGGCCGCAGGGGGGCTTTACATCAGCCAGCACAAGCAACCCGTCAGCCTCCAAACGGCCGCCCTGCCGCTCCCCGAGGGTTACCTCATCTCGGAATCCTACTACCGGACCGAAGCCCTGCCGGAAGCCACCGAGGGACTCATGCATCGCGAAGGCGGAACCATGGAGTTCATCCATCGCTGGAGCCAACTGATCGGCGACCTCTGCCGCGCGGGTTATGTCATCGAGGACCTCGCCGAGCCGGAGCACTACAACCCTCAGGCCCAACCCGGAACAGCCGCCCACCGCTACTGCTACGCCCCGCCTTACGTGAAGCTCAAGGCGAGGCGAACGGAGGCGCAACCGACCTCCATCGGCGTGGGGCGTCTCTGGACCCCGGATTCGGCAATCGAATGAGGCGCACATCATCATGGACCTTTTCCGGGACCCGATCGCGCACGCGCCCTGGCGCCTCCACGTCTTGCCCCCAGCGGGCTGGATTCGACAAATCATGATTGGATTGAGACCCTGTCCCGCGTCTAGACTCCGGTAGTTTGTGAAAACCTCGCAAGAATCGTCCCCGATCTCGGTCACTCCCGTCGCCCTCCTGGCCGGCGCCTTGGTCTTGGTTGTCATGGGATCGATCATCTGGGCGTTACGCCCCGCAGAAAGCGATTCCGCCGCCGTTTCCGAAAGCCCGACCAACGCCGCGCCTCCGCTCCTTCTGCCCGCCGCCGAGTCTCCGATGAAACCGCTCCTCTCGGAGATCGCCGATCACACGGACAGGCATCCGCACGCCTATTGGAACCACGCCATTGCCAAGCGCCTGACCAGCCAACTGAATGCGGCAACCAACCACTTTCAGCGCATGCACTACACGCTTGAGCTGGCCGAGGAATTGTTGAGTTCGAACCAACTTGACGAGTCGGTCAAACGCTTCGAGGAGTTCATCACGCTCGCGAAAGAACACGACCCCCGGTATTGGGATGAGGACCGAACACGCTTGCTGACGCGCCTCGCCATCGCGCATCTCCGACGCAGCGAGCAGGCCAACTGCATCGCGCATCACAATCCGGCGTCGTGCCTGTTTCCCATTTCCGGAGAGGGCGTCCACGGCGATCCCGATGGCGCGCGAAAGGCCGTCAAACTGCTCAACCAAGTCCTGGATGAGAAACCGGACGATCTCCAGGCAAAGTGGCTCCTGACAGTCGCCGTCATGGCCTTGGGCGAGAAACCGGACTCCCGGACCGCCGAGCGGACGCTTCCCGACGAAGCATTCGAATCGGCACACGACATCGGCCGCTTCACCGACATCGCCGGCCAAATCGGCCTCGGCGTCCGGGGCATGGCCGGAGGCGCGGCTCTGGACGATTTTGACGGCGACGGAGACCTCGATTTGTTCGCTTCTTCCTGGGGGCAACGCGACCAGATCCGCTATTTCGTCAACGACGGGACAGGCCACTTCTCCGAGTTGACGGAATCGGCAAACCTGGAGGGAATCTACGGCGGCCTGAATATGGCCCAGGCGGACTACGACAACGACGGCGATCTCGATCTCTTCGTCACGCGGGGCGCCTGGTTGGAGCACAACGGCCGCCATCCCAACTCCCTGATCCGCAACGATGGCGACAACCGGTTCACCGATGTCACCGAAGCCGCCGGCCTGCTCAGCTTTCATCCAACCTCCTCGGCGGCGTGGCTGGACTTCGACAACGACGGCCTGCTCGATCTCTTTGTCGCCAATGAATCCGTCGCGGCGAATGATCCGCATCCTTGCGAACTCTTCCACAACCAGGGCAACGGCAAGTTCAAGGAAGTCTCAGCCGAGGTCGGGCTTCAGGTCGTCGGCTACATCAAGGGCGTTACGGCCGGCGACTATGACAACGACGGCTGGATCGATATCTTCCTGTCCGACTACAAAGGCGAGAACCGACTGTATCGAAATCCAGGAGCTTGGAGCGATTCATCCGGCTCCAACAATCCACGATTCGAGAACGTCGCGAACCAGACCGGCGTCACCGCGCCGATCAACAGTTTCCCCTGCTGGTTCTTCGACTACGACAACGACGGTTTTCTGGATCTGTTCGTGGCGGACTACGATCCGGAAAACCGGGAAGATGTCGTCCGCGGCTACCTGAACAAGCCCCTTCACGGCGAAGGCGTCCGGCTCTATCGGAACAAGGGCGACGGAACGTTCGACGATGTCACGAAGCCGACCGCGTTGCAGGTCGCCACCCTCGCCATGGGCGTCAACTTCGGAGATCTCGACAACGACGGCTTCCTGGACTTCTACCTCGGCAACGGAACCCCGGATTTTGGAGACATCTATCCGAATCGAATGTTCCGCAATCACGCGGGCAAACGCTTTCAGGACGTCACCACCTCCGGGGGATTCGGCCACCTGCAGAAAGGGCACGGCGTCGCCTTCGGCGACATCGACGCCGACGGCGACCAGGACGTCTACGCCGTCATGGGAGGCGCCTACACAGGCGATGAGTTCTTCAACGCCCTGTTTCAAAACCCCGGCCATGGAGCCAACTGGATCAAGCTCCGCCTCGCCGGCAGAAAGGCCAACCGCTCCGCCATCGGGGCCAGGATCAAGGTAGCGCTGAAGGAAGGCGGAACAGCGCGCGAGATTCACCGCGTCGTCGGCAGCGGCGGCAGCTTCGGCTGCAATCCCCTGCGACAGGAGATCGGTCTGGGCAAGGCGACATCAATCGACCGGATTGAAATTTACTGGCCGGGACAGAATACGCCCCAGGTCGTGAAAAGCCTGCGCGTGAATGCGACGCACCTCATCGAACAGGCCCCTTGATCCGCGGACGGAAAGTCCACAGCGCTCGACGGCCCCGCGCCCAGAGTTCCAGTAATTTCGAGACGCAGCGCCATGCCCGTCGCAGGCGTTCGCTCCTACCGGGTTCCTTGCCCCAGGAAATGCTCAAAAAACCGGTAGACCACCTCGTTTGCCTCCTCGTTCGGCGAGTGCTCCGGGCGGTTGGTCATGGCGACGCGGTTCTCGTATCCCAGCAGTTTGTTGACGGCGATGGTGTGGTTCAACGCCTTCCACCGGTGCGGATCATCCTCGCTGCCGCCCGACACCAGAAACGGCCGGGGCGCCATCAGGGCGTGAAGTTCATGCAAATCCCGCCCCTGCTTCACCAAGCGCGGGTAGAGTCCGGTCGCCGGATTCTCCTTCGTAATCAACCCGCGTTTGCGCCAGGGCG
>CAZFLK010000334.1:0-3345 GCA_964519245.1 uncultured Verrucomicrobiota bacterium | reverse complement strand
CATTATCAGATTGCGCGCGAGCTTCCCTTTCCGTTGACCGAGGCTGTTGTGGATTTTCGCGTGATTCGTCGGAAGACGGTTCCGGCGGCTGATTCGGACGAGGAGACTGAGGGTGGGGCGGGAGCGACCAGGGATGTCTTGGAAGCGCTGGTTGCGGCAGTCAAGCGCGACAGCGTGGAGCGCTTTCGGGAGTTGGCCGAGGCGGCGAACTTGAACCTCGTGGCGCTTGGCTGGAAGGGCTACGCGAACTTTCGGTGTCTGCAGGCGTGCGGTCACGCCGCCGGCTCTGACGCGGTCGCGCTGGTCTCACTCAAGACGGATTCGCTCAATGTTGACGTCATTGCCCACGAGTCGGTGTTGTTCAGTCGCGGGGACATTGTGCGGCCGGTCGTTGAGCTGTCGGCGGAGGTGGGCGAGGGGAATTCGGCCGGGTTTCGGCGTGATCCGGAGGTGGGCCTTGCGGAGGGAATCGACGATCCGGCAGCCTACGTCGAGGCGGTGGCGCTGAATGTGGTTCGCAGCCTGCATGGCTATGGCGGCGTCGAGCATGGCGCGCCGGTCGTCAAGATTGTTGTGGCGGGGGTGACCGGTTGTGAGTGGGCGGTGATCGATCTGGTCCAGGAGCAGACCGGCATTCCCTGTGTCTTTCTTGATCCGGCCGAGGCCCTGGGGCTGTCCCGTGAACAACGTTTGGCGGCGGCCGGCTCGATCGCAGGGATCGGGTTGGCGGTTGGAGCGACGTCATCGTCGGGGCTCGCATTTGATTTCCTGAACCCCAAGAAACCGGCGGTGCAGCGGGATCTCGGCAAATTGAAGGCCCTGCTCGGGATCATCGTCGGCCTGGCGTTGCTCTTCACCCTGTTCGGGGTGCGCGCGGCGATGCTCAAGAAGCGCGAGGAGGCTCATCAGCAATTGATCGAGCAACTGGCCGCCGAGAAATCGAGACAGAAGATCTATCGGGCGGGGCGCCTGCAGGCGAAGACGATCAAGGATTGGCTCAAGGGCGGCGATGACTGGTTGGAACACTATGCGCACCTGAGCGCGGTCCTGCCCCCGAGCGACGAGATCTATCTGACCTCCTTTTCCGTCAGTCGCTCCGGAACGATTCGTTTTGGGGCGCAGGCCAAGAGCGGCGACGTCATCGCCCGTTTGGACGCCAATCTGCGCACGGCGGGCTATGAAGTGAGGCCGATCGCCATCACACCGGGCTCGGACAAGCACGGGTATCCGTTTCGTTCGACTGTGGAGATTTTCGCGGCCAAGGACCTGGAGATCGATCTGGCAGGGTTGCAGCCGCCCAAGCGACCGGATGACGACGCGTCGTTGGATGCCTTGAAAGGAGGCGGCGGGTGAACCAGCGAGAGAAGGTGTTGGCCGGCATTGTCGGCGGCATGGTGGGCTTGTTCGCCCTGGGGCTGGGCGGGCGCGCCATGTTTGTGGGCCCCTTGAAGGACGCGGACAAGAAGATCCGCAACACCCGTTTCAACCTGGAGAAAGTCCAGAAGGAGAAGCGCGCCTTTTTTGCGGCGGAGGACGCGGTGAAGCAGGTGGCGGCGAGGACGTTCTCCCATGACGTGGACGAGGCGAGCGCGTTGTCGGGCGAGATGATCACGGGCCTGATCAGGCGCGCCGGGCTGAGCGAGGCGGACTTCAGTCGTCTGCCGGTCGGGCCGCGTCGGCTGCGCGGGGCGCGGGAGATCGGGTGGAGTATTCGCGGCAGCGGCTCGCACGCCGATGTGGTTGATTTCATCTACCTTCTCAAGAAGGTTCCGGCGGCGCATCGCATTGAGAGCCTGACGATGTCGACATCGGAGCGATCCGGCAAAGTGCGGGTCAGTTTTCGTTGGCTGACCCTGGTGGTGACTCCGGAGCCCATCGTGGAGAGGGCGGATTTGAAACCGGTTGCTTCCCTGGATTCGGGCGAACGCCGGGTCTTTGACGCGGCCGTGGAGCGCGATGTGTTCCGTCCTTACATCAAGCGACCACCGCCGCCGCCGCCCGCGCCGCCGGCGGGACCGACGCCAGCGCCGCCGGTTGCGCCGCCGCCCGCGTGGGAGACTTTTCAGGTTGTTTCCCTGTCCGAGTGGCAGGGGCGGCCGGAAGTGCACGTGCGCGATCTGAAGAGCCAGTCGCTTGCCAGCTATGGTCAGGGCGACGAACTGGCGGGAGGGAAGATCGTCGCGGTGGACTACCGGTCCCTGCCCCACCCGGCCAAGCCGGGGTTGCAGTCGCACAGTCGCGTCATCGTGAAGATTGGCGAGGCGTTTTGGGCCGTGGAGCGGGGGCAAACCCTGGCGGAGAGGCGTCAGCTCAACGATGAGCAACTCCCGGAGAAACTCTTGAAGCTTTAGCTGTGGGACGAACCGGGAATGGATCGCCTTGACACTGAATCATTGCCTGCGCGGGAGAAGAGCCGGGTTCCGGCCTGCGGGGGGCGGTTTCGGCCCGCATGAAATGAACGCGCCGGCGTTGAGCAAAACGCGAATAAGAATTTTATGAAACGAACGAGTCTGTTGTTGTCACTCACATTGGGGTTGGCCTTGCCGATGTACGCGCAGGACAAGGATCCGGCCGTTGTGCCGGATCCGCCGAAGCCGAAGGCGAAGCCGGAGACGGTCGAGAAGAAGGAGTCCGGCGCGAAATCCGCGCCGGTCGAGCCCGCTCGGAACATCCGTTTTCAGTTTGATGGCATACCCTATGCGGATGTCCTGGAGCGATTCGCGCAGATGGCGGACAAGCCGCTGGTCGCCGACGTCACGCCGTCGGGGAACCTGACCTTTCACGATTCCAAGCCCTACACCTTTGCGGAGGCGGTCGACACGCTGAACGTCATCCTTGCGACGAAGGGTTTTGTGCTGACGGAAGATGACCACTACCTGCGGTTGTCGCCCTTGGCGGAGTTGTCGCGGATGCCGCTGAAGATTCTGCAGGGCTCGCAGAATGCGCAGGGCGTGCGACCGGATGAGGTTGTGACGGTCGTGTTGACGATGAAGAACCTGCAGGCGCAGGACGTGGGTGGATCGATCACCAACATGTTGACCAAGGCGGGGTCCGTGGCGCCGCTTTCGCAGGGGCGAGGACTCATCATCACGGACCGCTTGCAGAACATTCAGCGCATCGAGTCCCTGATTGAAACGGTGGACACCGAGGCGGTGGTGGAGCGGCAGATGAAGTCGTTCACGCTCCTGCATTCGTCGGGCGCGTTGTTGCAGGATCTCCTGACGCGCACGTTTGGCAAGAGCTCGGCTCCGAAGAAGATGCATTACGATCCGCGGACCAAGCGCACCACGATGCTCGAACCCGAGCCGTCACAATATATCACGGCGGTGTATGACGACGCGTCAC
>CAZFLK010000333.1:0-3370 GCA_964519245.1 uncultured Verrucomicrobiota bacterium | reverse complement strand
GAGGCGACCAGCGCGCCATTCTGCGCGAACTCCAAGCCCATCTGGAAGAGGACTCGACCTTACTTCAGGCTCCGCAGGTAGGCGATGAGGTCGGAGAGTTCCTGGTTACTCAAGGCCTGTTCGAGGCCGGCGGGCATGAGGGAGGTGACCGAGGTTTCGATGGATTGGATCTTCGCGCGTTGGATCCGGGAGATTTCGCCGGCGACGTTCATGAGGTGGATGGAGGACTCATCCTCGCGGGTGATGCGTCCGGAGAGCGCTTCGCCATCCCTGAGGTTGACGGTCATGGGTTCGTATTCGCGGGCGAAACTGGCGTTGGGGTAGACGATGGCTTCGAGGAGGTCACGGGTGGTGCGGATGCCTCCGATCTGGCTGAGGTCGGGGCCGACCTTGCCGCCGATTCCCTTGACCCTGTGGCAGACGACGCAGGCGGCCTTTTTGAAAGCTTCGACGCCCCGGTCGGGATTGCCGGCGAGGAGGCCGGCTTCCAGTTCGGCGAGGCGTTGGTTGCGTTGCTTCTCTCCGGCCTGGAGTTGTTCGATGATCGGTTGGACGAGTTTGCCAACGCGCGGATTGTCGTAGCGGGCGGCGATGCTTTGGAGTTGGTCGAGCGTCAGGGCGGATCGGGCGGTGCAATCAGCGAGCGCGGTCAGCAGCGCAATGCCGGAATCGGGGATCTTGTCTGAGGCAAAGGCTTCGAGCAGGGACGCCAGTTCGAGCGGGCCGCAGGACTCGACGATGGGCAGGAGTTGCGCGCGTTGGGAATCGACAAGCCGGCTTCCAGCGAGAATTCGGGCAGCCTGGGCGCGGCGGTCGGGGGAACTGGTCGCTTCGAACTCATCGAGCAGGGTTGCGAAGAGATCGGCCGGCAGCGGAATGGCGCGGGGAGCCAGAGCGGCGATGGCGGCGATTCGCGTTTCCCGGGGCAGGGAGGTCCGCAGTGCGATTCTCCGGAACTGGGAATCTGCCGCGTTGCCGCTCCGTTTGACTGCGGCTTCGATGGCGGCGTCGAGGATGGCGGGATCGGAGGAATCCAGGAACGCGACCGGAGTCTGGATCCACGGAGACGGCGGGTTCTTGAGCCCGGCGCGGGCGACGGTTTGGAGCAGCGCGCGGTGGGCGGCGGATGGAAGATCGCCGGATACCAGCCCCGCGCTGATGAGATCTTGAATTTCCTTCACGTCGGCGAAAGCGAGCAGGGTGTCGGTGAGCGCGGGCGCCGTGGCGTCGGTGGCCGCGGCCAACCCTGCCCGCAGTCGGTCCTTGATGGGGGCGGCCCATTTGCGCGCGGTGGCGATGCGGATCGCGTGGCCGCGAAGGGTCTCGTCGTTCGATTTCAGGGGGTTGGTCAGGTCGTCGGGGGCGAGGCCGCCTTCCTTCATTTGATCGAGCGCGATGAGGGCTCCCTGTTGGATCAACGGATGGTTGGACGTGAGGCCGATGCGGACGGCCGGGGCGTCGCTGAGTTCGATGAGGGCGTAGATGAGCGAATGCTGGAGGAAACGGTCGCCGTCGGCGGTTTCGAGTGACTTGAGCAGGGCGGGGATGGCGGCCTTGTCGCCGATGCGACCCAAGGCGGTCGCGCATTCGCGGCGGATGGCGGGTTCGTCCGTGACGAGCAGCTTAAGCAGGGACGGAAGCGCGCCCTTGTCGCGCCGGGTGGAGACGCCGCGCGCGGCGGTGAGACGGACCGAAACGGATTCGTCTTCCAGCGCCGCGCGGGCGGCTTTGCGCGCAGCGGTTGAAGGCATGCGCGTCAAGGCCCAGACCGCGTTGCGGCGGGCTTGGATGCTCTTGGATTGGGCTAGCGTTTCGCGTAGCGCGGGGATGGCGGGTTCGCCGCGCAGGGCAAGTTGTTGTATCGCCTCGTCGCGGACGTTGAATCGGGCGTCATCCAGCAGGGCGGTCAGTTTCTCCGCAGGCGCCTTGGCCCAGTCGATCTTGAGGCCGCGTGGGTCGGCGGGCGCCTCTTGTCCCTTCTTGCAGATGCGGTAGATCGCGCCGCGGACCTCGGGTTTTTCGATGGAGGAGGTGGGACAGCCGTAGAGGAACCAGCCGCCGGTATCCACGACGAGCAGGCTTCCGTCGCCGTCCTCGAAGACGTCGGTGAAGTGGGAATAGGGGCTGGAGGATTCGAGGAAGATCTGGTCGGCGGAGGAGAAACTCGCGCCCTTGCGTTCGAGTTGGAGGCGGTAGACGCGATGGGTGTTGAACTCGCAGAGAAAGATGTCGTCCTTGTATTCCTCGCCGAAGGCGCCGCTGCGATAGCGGGTGAGTCCGGGCGGCGCGACCCAGCCGCGTCGGCTGACCGGGTGCAGTAGCGGATGGCTCGTCTGGGGAAGGTCGGTACCGCGTCCGGGGTTGAGGTTGTATTTTGCGCCGTGGAGCCAATGGAGGACGGCGTCGTGGCGGCCGTTGATGCCGTCGTAGACCGCAACCGTTCCGAGGACCTCGCCTTCGGCGGTGAAGGTGACTTCGACGGGATTGGCCTTGCCGCCATGCGCGAGATCCTCGGTGTCGGAACCGTCGGGCCAGGCGGAGAAGACGCCGGGGGCGCGGCTGGTCCAGGGACCTTTCAGGTCGAAACCGGGCGAGGGATCGCCAAGCGTCCAGCCGTGCTGGCCGCCGCACCAGTAGAGGCGCCCGTCGGGGCCGAGGACGGGGCCGTGGAAGGCGGAGGACATGCCGTTGAAGCCGAATTTGCCGTTGACCGGCGTCTGCTCGTCGGCTTTGCCGTCGCCGTCGGTGTCGGTGAACTTCCAGACGTAGGGCGGAGAGCAGACGTAGAGGGAGCCGTCCAGCCACTGCGCGCCATTGGGAAGAACGAGGTTTTCGGCGAAGACCGTGGACTTGTCGTAGACGCCGTCGTTGTCCATGTCCTCAAGCATGAGGATCTTGTGGGGTCGTTTCTCGAGGAGTTCGGGGGCCTTCGCGTTGATGCCGGCGGACTCGGAAATGAACATGCGGCCCCGGTCGTCGAGGCAGGCCATCATCGGGTGTTTGACCAGGGGCGGAATGGCGGCGGGCGTGATCTCGAAGCCGTCGGGGACAGAAAGCGGAGGGATGCGGAACTCGCCCGTGTCGGCGGGGACGAGTTTGATCGAACGAAGCCGGACCCAGGTGGAGGCGACGTTGCCATTGGGCGCGAAGCCGAATTCGTGATTGCCGCCGGGCAGGTCGATGGTTCCGATGATGTAGCGGGCGTAGCGGTCGGCGCCGCCGGTGGTGCGGATGGGCGCGACGCGCCGGGACTGGCCATCGACAGACAGGCGCGCGGATTGGAGCCCGCCGCGGGTGACATCCGGCATGGCCCAATCGACATGGACGTCGTAGCTCCCGGGCTTCAGGCCGGTGAGCTTCCAGACGGCGG
>CAZFLK010000332.1:0-3383 GCA_964519245.1 uncultured Verrucomicrobiota bacterium | reverse complement strand
GCGGTCTCGCTCGGGGAATGCGTCATGCATGCTTGTGCCGGGACCTTACGCGACTTTCCCGAGTTATTGTCGCGGATTGAGGGTGATCGGTTGATCAAGTCGGAGACAGTTGGACTGGCATTCGCCATCAACATCAACCGCAAGGGGCTGAGAACGCCGGTGATCCAGGAGGCGGACAAGCTTGATCAGGCGGGGCTTTCCAAATCGGTCAAGACGCTGGCCTTGAAGTATCTGAGAGACGAGTTGAAAGGGGCGGATCTACAGGGCGGAACGTTCACGGTCACCGACTTGTCGACGATGGGAGTGACGCATTTCAATCCGGTAATCAATGATCGGCAGTCCGCGATCCTGGGTGTCTGCGCGCCGCCGCCGGGAGCGGACTGGTTCAATCTCATTTTGGCGTTCGACCATCGGATCGCCGATGGGATGTTGGCCGCCGAGTTTCTTGAAGCGCTGGAGGCGCGCCTGTTGAGGGCGGACTGAGGGGCGTCTCAGACGCCGTTCAGCGCTGTCCGCATGGTGGCCATGATGGACTCGCGTTGAGGCAGAACATCTTTTTCAAGGTGACGCGATGCGGGAATGACGCTGTCAGCGGCGTGGATCAGGTCAATGCGCCGAGGCTTCCGGAGGTTGTCTTGGATAACGCGCGTCATCTCTGCGCCCCAGGTTCCACCCGCCGTGCATTCCTCCACGATGAACAGCTTGCGACAGGTTTCCAGTTGCTCCCGGATGGGGTTGATGGAAATCGGATAGATTTGCGATGGAACCACGATCCGTGTCTCCCATTCCTCCTCGAGAAACAATTCACGCGCCGCTTCGATGCATGCTTGCGCCATCCCGCCGCCGGTCAGAATCACGGCGTCCGGGGAGATGGAGTCTGCAATCTGAATACAGGCGAGATTTCTGGACTCGTCGGCGTATTTCACTTCGAACAAGTTGTCCAACTGTCCGGAGCCACGAAACTCGCGTCCGTAGAGTAGTTTGTTCTCGAAGTGAATGGCGGGTTTTCCGCTCTGTAGAATGTGGCTTAGCACCTCGTAGGAATCGTGAAACGGGCTGAGTTCGAAGAGGTTCAGATCAGGAACACCGATGAAGTGCTTCTGCAGGCTCTGGCTATGAGTGGCTCCGTAACCGCGATTGCCGCCGGTAGGGCAACGTACGATCATCGAATGCCGTTGAGATTCTCCAAACATTGAAACTGATTTTGCCGCAAAATTGACGATCTGGTCGAAGGCCAGGCAGATGAAATCGCCGAACATCACTTCGGCGATTGCTTTTTGTCCAGCGAGGGCGAGGCCGTTGGCGGCGGCGACGATAGCCGATTCGCTGATGGGGGCGTTCAGGACGCGATCAGGGCGCTCGGATGAAAGCCCTCTGGTCACTTTGAATGCCCCGCCATAGGGATCGTGTATGTCTTCGCCGATCAGGTAAAGATTCTCGTCATCACGAAGGAGTCGCCGCAGGGCTGAGTTCAGGTTTTCAACGACTCGTTGCGACATGGCTAGCTTCTGACAAGGGGACGGGCGCGAACTTCGTGGGCAATTGTCCTCACGCGCGATGTGACTGCTTCGAGGATGGGGGCGAATCGATTGGGAATCTTCTGGCGAAAGCGGGGGAGCCAATCACGCGCCCGAATGGCCGCCTGAGTGCCTTCGTCACGAGTGTCGTCTCCCTTGCTGTGCGGTCCGAGTCGGTCCACGATGCATTCGATGACAACGGGGCGAAAGTCTGAACGACAGACGTCGAGCTTTTGTTGGGCGACGTCACGTAATTTAGGTAGCGCGGCGCCCGCGGTCAAATCGACGCGAGCGTAGTCGATGTCGAAAGCTCGGACGCGGGCTTCAATGGAGCCGGCAAGATTTGAATTGATCGGTGTCGTTTGGGCGATGCCATTGTTTTCGACGACCACGGCGAGCGGAACCTGCCAAAGACTTGCGAGATTGAGCGCCTCGTAGACGAGGCCTTGTCCCCAGGTTCCGTCGCCGATGTAGGCAAGAGCAAGTCCTCCGGTCCGACGTTGCTTCGCGTTTAGAGCCACACCGACTGCGACGCCAACGCTTTCGCCTTGGACCCCGGTCGAGAGGTAATTGGCGCGCTTGATATGCTGGCTTCCCCCGATGCCGCCGCAAATGGCCCCTTCGCGGCCCATGATCTCCGCCAGCAATCCTTCTGGATCGTCGAAACGTGCAAGGTAGTGGCCATGGCCGCGGTGGTTGCTGAATACGAAATCTGCCGCGCGAAGAACCGGCGAGATTGCAACCGGAACGAATTCCTGTCCCATGCAGGTGTGGGTGGTGCCGTCGAGGTCGCCAGCGGAGAACAAATCCAACAGCAGTTGCTCGAAGCTGCGGATCAGCGCCAACTTCTGAAGATCGTCATCGGTGATTTGATCGAACTCGTCGTTCACGTCGCGCTGAATTGGCTGCTTTGGTGCGTTCAAGGGCGTGGCCGAAGTCGTTGGTCTTTGCTACTTCTCCAGAATCATGGTCACGCCTTGGAAGAGGCGGAGGCTGAGTTTCTTTCGGAGGGCGCCGGGTAGCGCGGCGAAGGCGGTCTCAAGGGCGAGGGTGGCGGCGTTGGCCAGGGCGCTTCTTCGAGGTTTTCCGAAGCGGTAGGTGTGCGCCTTGTTGAAGCCGGCTTGCTTGATCACGGGGAAGATCTCCCGGTAGGTCCATTCCTTGAGGTGAAAGGCCTCCGGGGTGTCGCAGAAATGACGGGAGACGTCGTGAGGGCCGCTGAAGCGGTGCGGCGTCGAAAAGATATACTTACCGCCCGGCTTCAGGATGCGGTGGACCATTTCGAAGTGCAACGGGACGTCGTCGGGATGCAGGTGCTCCAGGAACTGGTAGCTGAAAACCACGTCGGCTGAAGCGTCCGGCAGGTCGAGGGTGTAGCCGTCGTAGACGATCAGGCGGAAGTTGTCCGGGCGGAGCGGGTCGCTGTCGCCGGATTGGTCGGAGATGTCGACGCCGACCACGCTTTTCGCCGTCTTGCAGACCTCATAGGCGAGGCGGCAGTCGCCGGGGGCGATTTCGACAAAGTTCTCGATGTCATCGACGAAACCCCGCAGCAGGGCCATTCGTGATTTGACGGCGCGGACGCTGTCCGCCTCAGTTTCGCGGCGGGTTAATCGGGGGTGATCCGGAACGCGTTCGAAGAGTTCGTCGTACATGGTCCGGAACAGTTCCGTGCGTTGTTCGCGGGGCGCCTTGAGCAGGCGTTGCGCGAGTTCGCGTTCCACCTCGAAGTGGTTGCGGAGTTGCTCGGTTGTTCGGTGGTCTTCGGCCATGCGGCGATCCGTCTCGTGCGCGTTGGAGGCCGGATTATTCCTGAATCAGGGAGAAGGACAAGCGGGGATTGCAGGGTGCGGGGTGCGGGATGCG
>CAZFLK010000331.1:0-3401 GCA_964519245.1 uncultured Verrucomicrobiota bacterium | reverse complement strand
CATCGCGATCTCCGTCACCCCCGTCCCTTCCGCCCTTTCAGTCAGGGGCTTGAACGCCATGGTCGGCGGCGTGGATTCCGATTCATCGACGCCGGTCGTGTTCGAGGAAGCCTCCCCTGTCGCTCCGGGGCCGGTTGCCGCGACATTGTCGCCAGCGGCTGACGTCGCCCGGTCCGTCATCTGGGCAAATTCCAGTTTTCGGGGCTGGGACGCCTCACCATCTGCGACCGCTGTCAACGGCCTCGGATGCAATTCCCGATCCAGGGCCGCAGCCACGATCATCGCCTCCTCGGCCTGCGGGGCATTGGGATGTTCCAAGGCAAACCTGTTGTAGGCGTCGAGCGCGCGCTGGCGATCGCCCCCATAGCGATGCTCGCAGATTGCCTTGTTCAATTTGGCCGGCGCGTAGTTGGCATTGAGTTCGATCGCCCGATCAAAGAAAGGCATGGCTTTCTCCCGCTCACCGTGATGCAGGTGAATCACTCCCAGGGCATTCAAGATCTCCGGGTTCGAGTCGCTCATCTGAAACGCCTGGGTGTATGTCCTCGCTGCGTCAGCCCACAAATCCGCGCGGATCTGCGCGCTGCCCAGGCGCACGTGGCCCTCCACGGACGTGGGCCGCAACACCACAAAGCTGCCCAATTCCTCAATCGCCCCCAACGGATCCCCCGATTCGAGCAACAACGCCCCCAGGTTGTAGCGCGCGGCCGCCAGGTTTTCATTCAGTTTCAGGGCATAGCGATAGGCCTCGGCGGCCTCCGCCCTCTGCTGGGCTCCGTGATGGGCCAAGCCCCTGTGGTTCCAAGCCTGGGGGTTCTCCGGCAACAGATGCGTCGCCAGCTTGAGGCGATCCACCGCCTCGGCAAAACGCCGCTCGTTGATCATCTGCTCCCCGTCCAGCAAGGCCCGCGCCCCCGGTTCACCGCAACCGGAAAACGCGCCCACCGACACAATCACGCAGGCTGCCGATACAAGGCGCGCCAGGCGCGGGTTTTTGATGGTCAACATATCCATTGCTGGTACCATTCGCTCGAGTCAGTGTCAAGAAACGCCAAAGTCCTGTGATGAGACGGTATTTCCACCGGTTTTGCTGCCTGTTTTTTTCGTGGTCGGCAGTCGCCCAACCCGCCCCGTCACCGTCGGCCCACCGCGACTCGAATACCGCTCACAGCGCCCAAGTCGTCGTGGTGCGGGACGATCGCTCGGTGAAAACGTTTGTTCCCGATCCCGGGCGCATCGCCGAGATGATCAGGCGCGGCGTAACCGCCGCCACTGGCAAGAACTCATCCCGCGAAGCCTGGCTCTCCTTGGTCTCGACCAACGACGTCGTCGGCATCAAGGTCCATACCCGAGCCGGGGGCGTCTCCGGCACCCGAAGACCAGTCGTCACAGCCGTCGTAGCAGGCCTGCTCGAGGCGGGATTGCCCCCAAAGCAGGTCATCGTCTGGGACAAGCGTTCCTCCGACCTTCAGGCGGCCGGCTACTTCGAACTGGCGGACGCATACGGAATCCGCGTCGAAGGCAGCGCTGACGCAGGCTACGACCCGGAAATGTCCTACGAAACGCCCTTGATAGGCAAACTGGTCTGGGGCGACCTGGAGTTTGGGACGGAGGGGGAGGGCGTCGGCCGGAAATCCTTCGTTTCCAAGCTGATCACGCGCGACATTACCCGCATCATCAGCATTGCCCCGTTGTTGAACCACTATCAGGTCGGCGTCACCGGACACATCTACGGCCTCGCCCTGGGCAGCGTCGACAACACACTCAGGTTCAAATCCAGCGTCACCCACCTGAAGACCGCCACCCCGGAACTCTACGCCATGGAGATCCTCGGCGACCGCGTCGTTCTCAACATCGTCGACGCGCTGATCTGCCAATACCAGGGCGAACGGCGAAGCCTACTCCACTATTCCGCCATCCTGGGCGAATTGCGTTTCAGCAAGGACCCCCTCGCCCTGGATGTCCTGTCGATCCGGGAGCTTGAGAATCAACGCCGCGCCGCCGAACTCCCGCTCGAGAAACCGGACATGGAGCTCTATTACAACGCCGGTCTGTTGCAGATCGGAGAATTCGATCCCAAGCGCGTGAAACTGGAGCGGATCGATCTCAATTCGCAATAGCGCCCTCAGGCAGAGGCGGTCAGTTTGACTTTCAACGACTCGTAGCCGTTGCTCCGCGCGTAGGCCGATTCCTCTTCGACATGATCCACCGCCTCGATCAGTTCGATGCGGGCCACGCGTTCGCCCAGCGTCTTCAACAGCGTGCGCACAATCAGCCGCGCGTGCGGCGCGCCCAGGCATAGGTGCGCGCCGAAGCCGAAGGCCAGGTGGGGATTCGGCTTGCGGTCCAACCGGATCTCCTCCGCCGCTTCGAACACGGTCTCGTCCCGATTGGCCGAAGCCCAGCCGAGGGAGACCCGCCCGCCGGCCGGGGCCGCGAATCCATGCACGTCCGTATCCACTGGACAAACCCGCCCGATGTGGGTCAGCGGCATATACACGCGAAAAAACTCCTCGGCCGCATGAACCACGCGTTTGGGATCCTGCCGGACAAACTCGAAATCATCCTGGTTCCGCGCGAAGTGGGCCACAACGGATGACACCGAATGAATGATCGTGTCCCGCCCGCCGGCAAAAGCCAGGTTGGCATAACCCATCATCTCCTCGCGGGTCAGGCGCCTGCCCTGGTAAGTCGCCTGGGTCAGGGCGCTGAAGAAGTCCTCGCCCGGCGCCGCTTCCGCGTCATCAAACTTACCGTGCAGGTAATCCTCCAACGCCTGCCCTTTCCTGGCCCCGTCCCCGCCGTCGCGAAAAACGTGAACCCCCCAACCAGTCCAGGTGTCCGCTTCGGTCTCCGCGCAATTGAGCAGGTAAGTCAGCGCGTGAGATTGCAACGGCAACGCAAACTCCCGGACTATCTCTATTGATTCGCGGCCCAGCGCCTCATCGACCAACCGCCCAATCAAGGTCTCCACCTTCTCCATGACCTCGGGCTCCTTGGCCCGCTTGAAGAAGGGCTCGACAATCTTGCGATACTCCGTGTGCTCCGGCGGATCCGTCTCGATCGGCAATTGCCGCATCGAACGCACATCTTCCTCGGAGGGAATCGGCACACGAAATGGCGCATCCGAACTGTAGGTCTTCCAATCCTTCGCCGCCGCCCGCACGTCCGCGTGACGCAATATCATCGGAACTGTCTCTCCCTGAAACTCGCATGGCAATACCGGCCCTTCGCGACGAGCCTGCTTGAAGGGATCCGCTTCCGCGGCAAATGGACAATCACTCATGCGGCGAGTATAGCGTTACAGTAAGCCTCAGCCAAGAAGACCGGCTCGGCGGGGCGTCGCTGGTTCGGGGTTCGGGGTTCGGGGTTCGCGGTTCGCGGTTCGCGGTTACTGATTA
>CAZFLK010000330.1:0-3415 GCA_964519245.1 uncultured Verrucomicrobiota bacterium | reverse complement strand
AGCGGTTTACGCAGGGAACTTCGCTTTTTTTATCTCCTCTGATGAAATATCCGGGCTAGCAGATCTGGCGCCGGAAGTATGCAAAATAAGGTCACCCAGCCAAAAAGAAATCAAGCCACAGGCTCGCCCAAGGCGGCCGTTTCAAAATTCGACAAATCCTCAAGACCCGGATTCGGGAAAGTTTGGTCCCACCACGCCAAGCCGCAGTGAAAAATAATGCGTCTCCAGCAATGTCCGATCCCCGGTCACCCGCAGCCAATTCCAGATTTCGGACATCATCGACTTCATCCGATCGGCCTGCGCCGGATCTACCGCCATATTTCTCATTTCACGGGGATCGTTTCTCAAATCGTATAATTCATCGAAATCGAACCCGTTGAAGACAAATTTCCAATTGTCCTCCCA
Source organism: uncultured Verrucomicrobiota bacterium (assembly GCA_964519245.1). Classification (GTDB taxonomy): domain Bacteria; phylum Verrucomicrobiota; class Verrucomicrobiia; order Limisphaerales; family JAYPEY01; genus JAYPEY01. Next base: position 3,010 of record CAZFLK010000330.1, on the reverse strand, counting down.
GAGAATGCGCTGGGCCAGGGGAAAACGGCTGCCATGGTATTCGGCGTAGCCTCGACGTGAATCCGCGGACTCAATGTCGCGTTTCGATAACTCTGCGGCAAAAGATTTGGAATCAGGCCAACCGATCTCTCTTGCCCCGGCGAGCTCAAGGACAGTGGGACAAATATCCTGGATCCCCACCAGCGCATCATTGGTCGTCCCTACCTCGATGCCCGGCCCCGACATCACCAAAGGAATGCGGTAGATCTCCTCGAAAGCGCCGATATTGTGGGCGTCGAAGCCGTGCGCCCCGACATAACGGCCATGGTCGGCCATCAGAATGACGACCGTGTCGTCGAGCGTCCCCGCGGCCTCAAGCTGATCGAGAAGGGTTCCGAACTGGGCGTCCATCTCACTGATGCAACCGTAATAACAGGCACGCGCCCGCCGCCAATGGGACTCGCTGAGGTTGCGCGTGATAAGACGCTCACGCCGATAAAGATTGGGCCGGCCGGAAAAATCGGCGTTCAGGTTGGCCGGCAGTTCAATGGCGTCCGGATCGTATTGCTCAAACGCGGGACGTCCACAGACCAACGCTTCGTTGGGCTCGGAAAAGCTGACCGCGCAGGCCCAGGGATCCTCAGTTCCGGACCGCTCCCGCAGGAACTCCCGGGCACACCGCATCGACACGCCCAAGGGCCGTTCTTCCGGCGGCGTGTCCGTCACCCCGAAATGGAGGATGCGCTTATAGCCGGGCGGTTCATCCAACCAACCACAGAGTTCCGGATCCAGGGTGTCGGCCCCGAAGGAATGCGTCCCCTGCCCCAGGCTCTGGTGATGCTCGCTGCCTTTGACGACATGCGTCTGCCAACCAAAACGCTCCAGCTCATTCGAACGTTCGATGTGCCATTTACCGAAGTAGCCGGTCCGGTAACCGGCCTCGATGAGGCGCTGCGCGAAGTGCGGCTTCTCCTCGCGCAGGACGCATTGGTCGTCGTCCTTGCCATGCTCCACCTCGAGAACGCCGTGATTGTGCGGCAACAGTCCGGTCATGAGGCTGGCCCGGGCCGGGGAGCAGACCGGGCAGCAGGTATGGGCCCGCTGAAAGGTCACACCACGCCTCTTGAGACGCTCGATGTTCGGCGTCTGGCACGGATGCGCGGCGTCAATCGTCTCCGCCTGCATGCCATCCAATATGAAGAAGAGAAAATTCGGACGATTCATATCTACTCCGCAATCAACACCGCCACGCCGCCCACGATCAAACCGACGCACGCCCAGCCGATCAGAAATCCAAGCAACCCCCGTTTCGTCGGAATCGGAATTTCGAAACTGCTGTCCGGAAAGAACACCCTCCGTGGCGGGACCACCGCATCCTCGGGCAAGGTGCATGGCACGACGGGTTGCTCCTCCGGCTTCACCGGCGTGCGCAACAGGGCATAGAAGCGATCCAGGGACTCCTCATCCTTCGGCTCCGTCGCCAGACTCACGGCCACGCCCCCGATCAATCCACCGACGAGGTAGAAAACCATCTGCCAGGGAAGATAGATTCGCGCCGCCTCGCCCGACCCGATCACGAACGGCGCCGACTCAAGAGCGGGCAGCGTCGCCAGCCAGCCCACCACCGGCGACCAGGTCGTCGCCCACCAGACGATGATCGTGCTGAAGGTCGCCGCAATCGCCCCGGCCGCGGTCGCGCGCCGCCAAAAAATGCCAAGCCAGAAGGCGATGGCCATGATGGCGTTCGCCTTCCAGAGTATTTCCAATCCCTGAACCACGCCATCCAGCGAGAAGGCAAACGCCAATCCCAGAGCCACCACGCCCAATGCGGCAATTCTCGCCGCCCAAAGGTAGTGTCGGTCCGACTTCCCGGGCCGGGCCCGTTTGTAGACATTCTGGGTGATCAAGGCAGAGGCCGCGACCATGAAGGAGTCGCAGGAGTTCATCACGGTCGCAAGCATCGCCGCCATGAACAGGCCGAGCAATCCGGGCATGATCGAGGGCAGAAAGTCCCGGGCCATGTTGCCGTAAACCTGGTCCGGGTGATCAATCACGCCGCGGTAATGCGCGACGGCCGCCAGTCCCGTCAGACACCACGCGACCGTGCAGACCCGCTTGAGCAGGTTGCCGCCCATGAAACCGACCGCGCCCTCAAATTCCGTCCGACCAGCCGCACAGGTTCCCATGTTCTGCGGCTGCACGGCGACGCCCAGCAACAGGTTCAGCGGCACGACCAGCAAGTAGAACCAACCGATGGCGCCCGGCGCGACCAGCGAGAACATCTCCTTGTCCGAAACCACCTGCGGAATGGTCTCCTTCATCCCGCTCAACCCGCCGACCGCATTCATCGCGATCGGCAGAAGAATGAACGAGAACGCGACCGTCATCAGTCCCTGAACGAAATCGGTCACGATTGCCGCCCCCAGGCCGCCGGCAATGCCATAGCCGACGAACAACACGGTCACCACGGCGATGGCCATCCCCGCAGGAATCGCCCCGCCCGACGCCGATTCAATGAACGCGGAGGAAGCGTAGAGCATCACCCCGATGTTCACCGTGAATTTTGCCAACCCCACCACGGCATAGAGGGCCACGACGCGCTGGTCGTAACGAAACTCAAGCACATCGCCGGTGGTGAAGGCGCGAAAGCGACGCATCATCGGCGCGATCCACCAATAGAACGGCGTCACAAACAACCAGTTCCAGGAATACCAGATGCCCGACAGCCCTGTCGTCCAGGTCTTTGACGCCACGGTCACCGCCTCGTCGGAGTGCGTGCTCGTCCCAAAGCCGTGCATCGCCATCATCCACCACGAGAAGCGCCGCGGCATCACGAAGTCGGCCATCCCCTTGACCTGCTTGGCGGCGCTCAACCCCAGCCAGGTGATCCCCGCGAAATAAACGACCAACAGCGCCCAATCCGCGATATGCAGCCCGCCAAACATGCCGGCGATTCAACCACGACGCAGCGCGCCAAGGCAAGCCGGGGCGCAAGGCGGGAAACTTGTCTGTTGCCCGGCCTTGGCCTAGC
>CAZFLK010000329.1:0-3484 GCA_964519245.1 uncultured Verrucomicrobiota bacterium | reverse complement strand
CTCCAACAGATCGGTCCATGCGGCCTGAAAGGTCGCGCGCGAGCGCCGGCACGGAGACTGCGCGCGACCATACAGGCCGCAATCGCTTCTCGGCGCATACCCAGGGCTCGAAGCCCCGCGAGGATCACACCGGCGCCAGGCTCAAGATCTGGGGGAAGACATTGGATGGCTTGGGCGCGCCGCGCGAAGCGCCTTGGACTGCGGCGGCTCGACGCCGCTTTTTCGTGAGGCATGGCGTAGCGCCCGGGGACACGGGAAGCGGATGGCCGCCGCCGGACTGGAGGCGGTCGTCATCGAGGTCGCCACCCCCAATTTCAATAAATGCGCGCTACAGACTGTGGAAAGTGGAGACCCAACCCCAAAGTCCAATGTAACTCCGCGCCGGATGCACACGATTCGTTACTACGGGTTCTGTCATCCCGCCGCGCGCGGCCTTCCTCCTGCTCTCAGCCTTGTTCAACCAAAGGTGTATTTGCCGGCTCCGCGGCAATACACCTCATATTGTTCTGCGTTCTCATGATGTTTCGACGGGCCGCTTGCGCAGACGAAAACGCTGGAAAAAATAATGAAATGGCAGCGCATAGATCCCTGCACAAAGTGCGTGCAGCATGCCTCCCATCTCCAAAAGGCCGTAACCGACCATGGAGTAGCCGATGGCCGGTGCAGAAAGAGCAACCGAGCCGAAGTAGGCATATAATCGACGGCGGACATACCAAGCGATGACGAGTGAGCCAATCGCCCAAACCCCAAACAAACAGCCTTGGATTACATCGGAGTATTCCATGCGTAAAATGTCGCAGAACGTTAGAGTTGAGATGCGGGGCGGTTGGATTGGTTGAGCGAAGCGAATCCTGGGTTCCATCCCCGCTTCTCCAACGACTGGTTAGGTGTTGCCGACCCTGACGCCGGCATTCCAAGCACGCAACGGAACCAGGGGCGTGTGACTTGCAGGTGCGCTTCGGGCATGACTGATCAACGAATGTTATCCGACATGCCCGAAGCGCACCTGCTGAGGATAATCAACGCCGCTGCTTCCGGCCAGTCTTTCCTGTTCCTCCCGCCATTCATCTGAGGGCAACTCCTAACAATTATTAGGGACAAAAAAACTTGGGCATATTGGATATTAGGGGGCAAACCCCAAGTTCAGCTTTCCAAGGTCCACATCGTTTGATGGAGGAAACGTATGACCAACGAAGGAGGCGGTCAAAGGGAAAGTCGGCCGCGATTATTGAAGGAAATGTCGGATTTGATGAGGACGAGGCATTACGCGCTTCGGACGGAGGAGGCGCATTGTGACTGGGTTCGACGTTACGTGAAGTTTTACGGCATGCGAAGTCGGGCGGATCTTGCCGATGGGGCGGTGAAAGTTGAGCGGTTTCTGACTCACCTGGCGGTTGAAGGGCAAGTGGCGCCGTCGACGCAGAACCAGGCGTTCAACGCGTTGTTGTTTCTCTACCGCGAGGTTTTGAGGCAACCATTTGAATCGGTGAAGGCCTTGCGGGCGAAGGAGAGCAAGCGGTTGCCGGTGGTGATGACCGAGGAGGAGATCAGGCGGGTATTGACCTCGATGAGCGGAACGTGCCAGTTGGTGTGCAAGATCCTTTATGGCAGCGGTTTGCGGGTGATGGAAGCGTTGCGTTTGCGGGTAAAGGACATCGACCTCGCCATGCGGCAGATCACGGTCAGACAGGGGAAAGGGGACAAGGATCGCTGGACGACGATGGGGACGAATCTGATTGATCCATTGCAGGAGCATCTGAATCGGGTGAAAGCGCAGCATGAGCGTGATTTGCGCGACGGTTTCGGGACGGTTTATCTGCCCCATGCTTTGGCTCGCAAATATCCCGGCGCGGAGCGGGAATGGGGATGGCAATGGGTGTTTCCGTCGCGGGATGTTTCGACGGACCCGAGAACGGGCGTGCGGCGTCGCCACCACATGGCGGACGCCACTGTAAATCGGGCGATCAAGACGGCAGTCGCGCGGACGGGCATCACGAAGCGGGTGACGAGTCACACCTTTCGTCATTCCTTCGCGACACATCTGCTGGCTCGAGGGACGGATATCAGGACGATTCAGTCGTTGTTGGGGCACAAGGATGTGGCGACGACGATGATTTACACGCATGTCCTCCGGCAGGGCGGCGAAGGTGTGCGGAGTCCGTTGGACGATTTGTGAGGTCTTCACCCAGCCCTGGTCCGTGTCCCCTGCCTCCCCTGCTCCACTTCTTCGCTGCTCCGGCCTGCGACCGGGGGCGACTCTTCCATCGCCAACGCCGCATTTCCATTGCCGTCGGGGCGAGAATCCGTTTCGATCCGCGCGTCATGCCCAAAGGCCCTAACATCACGCTCAAAGAAGGCGACAAGGCTCCGGCCTTCAGCGCACCCACCAATGGCGGCGACAAGGTCCGTCTCTCGCAGTTCAAGGGACAGCACGTCGTCCTGTTCTTCTATCCGAAGGACGACACTCCCGGCTGTACCAAGGAAGCCTGCGCCTTCCGCGACAACTTTGCCGCCTTCGAAGAGAGGGACGTCGTCGTCCTGGGCGTCAGCATCGATCCGGTGAAATCCCATGACAAGTTCGTGAACAAGTATGAACTGCCCTTCACGCTGGTTTCGGACGAGGACAAGAAGATCGTGGAGGCCTATGGCGTCTGGGGCGAGAAGCAGTTCATGGGTCGCACCTATGATGGAACCCACCGCGTCACATTCCTCATCGATCCCAAGGGCAAAATAGCAAAGATCTGGCCCAAGGTGAAACCGGCCGAACACGCAGCCGAGGTCCTCGAAGCCATCCAGGGTTGACGTGCGCCCGTAAATCACCCTCCCCGCCTTGCGGACTGGAAAACTTCGTCTACGCTTGGCCCGCGAGGAAAAGGCAGACCGTTGACACCCTACCCAACGCCACCTATAACCGCGCGCTCACACACAGACAGACACACAAACCCCAAACACAAAAAGCACATGCCCATTGAAGTAGGAAGCAAAGCCCCCGATTTCGCACTCAAGACCAAACCTGTCGGCGGCGATCCGGCCGAGGTCAAGTTGAGCGACAACTTCGGAAGCAAGAACACCGTCATCCTGTTCTTCCCCCTCGCCTATACCGGCGTCTGCACCCAGGAACTCTGCGACATCACCTCCGGCCTGTCCGCCTATTCGGACCTGAACGCCGATGTGATTGCCATCAGCGTCGACAGCCCCTTCTCGCAGGAGGCCTGGGCGAAAGAGAACAACATCTCCATCACCATCGCCAGCGACCTGAACAAGACCACCTCCGCCGACTACGGCGTGCTCCTCGACGACCTGTTGGGCTTCGGCTCCACCTCCGCCCGCGCCGCCTTCGTCGTGGACAAGGAAGGCGTCGTCCAATACGCCGAGCAGACCGAGACTCCCAAGGACCTGCCGAACTTCGACGCAGTCAAGGAGTGCCTCGGAAAGCTTCAGTAAGGCGAAGCGATTCCAAATCATTGCAGAAGGGCGGAAGGCA
>CAZFLK010000328.1:0-3602 GCA_964519245.1 uncultured Verrucomicrobiota bacterium | reverse complement strand
GGGCGACATCGGTTGCCACACCTTCGACGCGCCTTTCTACACGCTCGGCCTCGGTTCGCCGACCAAGGTCGAGATCGATCGCGCCGATCCTCCGGGACCCGGCTTCATCCCGATGAAATCCGTCGTCACCTACCACTTCCCCGCCCGCGGCAAGAAGCCGCCGGTGGTCATGAAGTGGTACGAAGCCGGCTACGAGGTTCCCAAGCCCAAGCGGTGGGACAAGGACGCGCCCATCCCGGCCAAGGGCGGCATGTACATGGAGGGCACGAAGAACACGCTCTTCCACGAAGGCATGCGCCCCACCAAACCTGTCCTCACACCCAGCGCCCGCCACGCCGACTTGAAGAGCCAGCTCGACCAGATCGAGAAACTGCCCTCGCTCGGCAACGGTCCCATCGACGAATGGTATCGCGCCATCAAGGGCGACATCGCCGAGCCCGGCTCAAACTTTGACTACGCCGTGCCGCTCACCGAAATGGTCCTCCTCGGCGCGCTCGTCCAGCGCACCGGCAAGAACATCGAATGGGACGCCAAGAACATGAAGGTCAAAGGCCAACCCGAGTTCGACAAGCTCATCAAGGAACCCGCCCGCAAGGAATGGCGCTACGGGGAAGACCTTTGAAACGCAGACCCGCCCTCGCCCGCTTCGGCGCGGCAAGTTTCGCGGATGACTCGGATGCAGAAAAGCGGGTAGGGAGACCATGCGATTCCTGGCGTTCTTTTGCCTCGTTTTCGGGTTCATGTTCCAGCTCTTGCTGGACGGGCAGGTGTACACCCACGCGGTGTCCGGCATCGCCTGTGGAGTCACTTGTTTGTTCTGTGGCATCGGGCTGATTCGCCAGCAGAAGATCGGCAAAGCCGGGCAATGGGAAGGTTGGCCGATTCCACAGCCATGCAGCCACTTGTGTCGAGGATGCCAAGACGCCTCCGTCCACTTCCTGGGAGCGCACCGCCCAGCGAATACTTGAATGCCCGCTGTCATGATCACGCCGTTGAGCAACTCGCCAAACTCAGATTCCCCTTGCCCATGAGAACACTCCGAACCGCCTCCGTGCTGGGCGTCGTCGCCTTGCCCTTCCTGGCTTCGACTCAATCATCCGCCGCCCCGCTGGACCGCGCCGACGCCCTCGCCGCGATGAAGAAGGCGGCGGCCTTTTACCGAGAGAAGGTCGCGCTGCACGGCGGCTACGTCTATTACTACTCCCCCGATCTCCGCATCCGCCTGGCCGAAGGTCCGGCGACACCCACGCAGAACTGCGTCCAACCGCCCGCCACGCCCACCGTCGGCATGGCCTACCTCAAGGCCTGGGAGGCCACCGGCGACAAGTATTACCTCGCCGCCGCGCGGGAAACGGCGGAGTCGCTCGCCTACGGGCAGCTCAAGTCCGGCGGCTGGACGCAGAAGATCGATTTCAATCCGCGCAGCAAGGAGGCCGGGCAATACCGCAACGGCAAGGGCCACCCCAAGGGCAAGAACAACTCCAGCTTCGACGACGGGCAGTCGCAGTCGGCGATGCGTTTCATGATCAACTGCGACGCCGCGCTCGGTTTCAAGCACAAGGGGATCCACGACAGCGCCATGTATGCCATGCGGGCGCTGATCAACGCGCAATTCCCCAACGGCGGCTTCCCCCAGGTCTGGACCGGGCCGGTTTCCAAGCAACCGGTCATCAAGGCCTCCTTCCCCCGCTACGACTGGCGCACCGAGGGGCGCCTCAAGAATTACTGGGACTACTACACGCTCAACGATGGCGTCGCTGGCTACATCGCGCCCGTCCTGATCGACGCCAAACGCATCTACCAGAACGACATCTACGACCAAGCCCTTCGCAAGCTCGGCGATTTCCTGATCCTCGCGCAGATGCCCGAACCACAACCCGCCTGGGCGCAGCAGTACGGCTACAACATGCACCCCATCTGGGCCCGTCGCTTCGAGCCACCCGCCATTTCCGCCCGCGAGTCCGAGGATGTCATGCTCACCCTCATGACCATCTACAAGCAGACCGGCGACAAGAAATACCTGTCGCCCATCCCCAAAGCCCTGGCCTATCTGAAACGCTCATTGCTCCCCGTCGGTCGCCAGGCCCGCTATTACGAACTGCAGAGCAACAAACCGCTCTACATGAACCGCGAGTCGGGAACGAAGAACTATTACCTGACCAACTCGGACAAAAACCTGCCCGATCACTACGGCTGGAAAAACACGCCCCGAATCAACGAGATCCAGGCAAAATACAACGACCTGATCAAGACCGGGACCGTCGCCGATCCCAAGCTCACGGCGGCCCAACTGGAAACGGCGGCAAGCAAACTCATCGGGGGACTCGACCGCTACGGCCGCTGGATCACCCATAACGCTGGCCAACCGCTCGTCGGCCAACCCAAGTTCCGCCCCGGCGACGTCTTCATCGCCAGCGGCGTCTTCAGCCACAACCTGGAGATGATCAGCGACTGGCTGATCGCAACCAGGTAGGTCGCGCCCCCTCCGAATTCGTAGCCGAGACCTTCAGGTCGCGCCGCGAGCGCCGCAGGCGCGAGAAGTCACCGTCGACCGGCCAGGCAGCCAAACCGCCCCCTACTCCTTGGCCGACTTCCGCTTGAACTGGATGATCAACGCCACGACGACCAGGATTCCGATCAATCCCATTGCCAGGTGCTTGACCATGATCTCCGTGCCGGGCAAGGCCGCCTTGTCATTGAGGATGGAAACCGCCGCGCCGATGCAGGCCAGGACGACAGCGATGCCCATCAGCGAGTTCCAGACAGTCTTCGCCCGTCCCTGCGGCAGGGCGTCGCCCAGCAGTTTCTTGTTGTTCATCAGGCAGAAGAACGCGATGTAGGCGATCGGCAGCAGCACCATGCCAAACCGGCTGGTGGGCACCGCCAGGTAGAACAAGGTGTCGCCCTTCCACAAATACAACGCGCCGATGGCTCCGGTGATTCCCGGCAGGATGCAACCGATCTTGTAGAGCATGCCGGCCGATTTTCCACCAACCATCTCGCAGAGGGCGAACCCGTTGATCAGCATCAGGATGATGATCGAGGAGACCGCCATGCCCACCACGCCCACGCCGAACACCGTCTGAGAAATCCCCTTGCCGGCCAGCTTCTCCAGCGAGTTCGCCAGGGCGAAAGCGTCGCGCTGGATCAGGGTGGAGGCGATGACACGATCCGCCTCCGGCAGGGTCGACCATTTGGCCACGGCCTCCTCCGGCGTCGCAGCCTGTCCTGTCGCCTTCAACATTGCCGTGAGGTTCTTTTCATAGGCCTCCTTCGTCTTCGCCGGAACGCTTTCCACATCCGCCCCCGCCTGATGCACCTCGATCAGCCCCGGTTCCGGATTCGCGTGGAACTGCGTCGCCGCCGCGATCACCACGCAACTGGTGGCCAGCAGGAAGGGGATGAACAATCCCGTCGAAAGGTCGAAGATGGCCAGGCCGCGAAAATTCTTGTTCCAGCCGCGCTTCATCATCGAATAAGGCAGCAGGAAGGTCATGTTGATGCCGACCGCCGTGGCCGCGGCGGCGACCATCCGGTCGCGCTGGGCCGAGACGACCACCTCATTCCAGTATTCCTTGGCCGAGGATTGGGCGACGAGCTCC
>CAZFLK010000327.1:0-3604 GCA_964519245.1 uncultured Verrucomicrobiota bacterium | reverse complement strand
TGATCAACAACTCGATCAGCTTCCTTGGAACCAGCATGCACAAGGTCTGGGAGGAGGGCTCGGGATTCTACGGCCGCGTCGCCGGCGACCTGATCGCCTCCAGCGATCCGAACTTCCGCCCGGTCGATTGCGAAACGGCGCCGGACGGTTCGCTCTACATCGTCGACTGGCACAACGCCCTGATCGGCCACATGCAGCACAATGCCCGCGACCCCAATCGCGACTCCGATCACGGCCGCATTTATCGCGTGACCTATCCGTCGCGCCCGCTGGTCAAGCCGGCCAAGGTCGCCGGGGCCAGCATCGAGCAGTTGCTCAACAATCTGAAGCTGCGCGAATACCGCACCCGCTACCGCACCCGCCGCGAACTTCGCGGACGTCCCGCCTCTCAGGTTCTGCCCGCCGTCAAGAAGTGGGCCAAGGCGCAGGATCCCAAGCACCCCAACTACGCCCACCGCATGTGCGAAGCCCTCTGGGTCACCTGGGGCCACAACAAGGTCGATGAAGGCATTCTCCACATCTGCCTGAACTCCGAGGACCACCGCGCGCGTTCGGCCGGCGTTGGCGTCCTGCGCTACAACTACAAGAAGATCTCCAACGCCCCCGCCCTGCTGCTCAAGGCCGCGCAGGACGAGCATCCCCGCGTGCGTCTGGAAGCCATGATCACCGCATCGTGGATGGACAACGCCGATGGCGCAAAGATTGGTCTGGAAGTGGTGAAGATGCAGTTCGACCGCTGGATGGGCCCGGTCTTCGACCAGGTCATGAAGACCACCCTGAAGGATGACGTCGACGCGCTCGTGAAGGCCGGCAAGGTCGATCTCGCCAAGAACAAGCGCGCCGCCGACTTCCTCGCCGGCAAGCTCAGCTTCAAGATGGATCCGGAGAAGGAATACGGCCCGACCAAGAAACTCAACACCGCCGACATGAAGGTCTACCAACTGGGCAAGAAGGTGTTCCACCGCGACGGACATTGCGCCACCTGCCACCAACCCAACGGCCTTGGCATGGCGAACGCCTATCCCCCGTTGACCAAGAACCCGTGGATCGAGGACGACACCCGCATGATCAAGATCGTGCTCAAGGGCCTCTGGGGCTCCATGGAAGTCAATGGCAAGCACTACGACCCGAGCAAGGGCGTGCCGCCGATGCCCGGCTTCGGCCCCATCTGCACCGACGAGGAGATCGCCGCCGTGATCAACTACGCGCGCAACTCCTTCGGCAATGCCACGAAGTTCGTGACGCCGGCCCAGGTGGCCAAGATCCGCAAACAGACCGAAGGCCGCCAGGACTTCTACATGGTCGAGGACATCATGAAGGAACACCCCATCAAGGGATGGGAAAACTGGAAGAAGGCCACCGGCGACATCGGCGGTTTCGAGTGAGCGACAACGCTCCACCATCCGCCGGAGTCGCTTGACGCGGGCGTCACTGACGCTTCGCGGCAAGTCACGCGCTCCAGATGAAGCAGCCCCAAAGAACGCCGTCCGAGCCAGAGACCTCAATCCAGGCTCCGGCGCGACGATCGGTCCGGGCAAGAGCGGCGTTGGTCGCGACTGCGACCCTGCTTTCCATGGCCGTCTGCGAGGCGTTTGCGCGAATTGCCGGCTTGGCGCCTCCGGTCTATGCCGTGTGGCTCGAGAATGAAGATAGTTTCTACCGGCATTCAAGCAACCCGGCGCTGCCCTACGAACTCAAGCCGGAATTCAGTCGCAAGCTCCACACCGGCTTCACCAGCGTCAACGCCCACGGCATGCGCGACCGCGAACGGACGCTGCACAAACCCGCCGACACCCGCCGCATCCTCCTGCTGGGAGATTCCGTCGCGGAGGGCATCCGGGTCCACTCCGACGAGGCCACCGTAGCGCGCAAGTTGGAGAATCTGATTCCCGGCGACACAACCGAAGTCCTCAATCTGGCGGTGACCGGCTACAACACCCTTGCGGAGATCGAATTGCTCCGCGACAAGGGACTGCCGTTCGATCCGGACATCGTTGTCCTCCTGTTCGTTCGCAACGATTTTGAGAACGCGAGCCTGAGTCCCGACTCCGCTGTCGCTGCGCCCCCCCGGCCGACCTGGGTCAAGAAGCTGTTCGTCAGCTCCCACCTGTGGCGACACCTGTGCCTCCGGTTTCACCTGTGGGAATTCGGACGCAAAAATCAGGCAGTCGCGCAATCAGGAATCACAGATCAGGAGAACAATGTCGTGCGCGGGTTGAGAATCCTCCGCAAACTGGCGAACGAACATGATTTCCAAGTGTTGGTGGCGGTATGGCCGGAATTCAACGACAACGCGTTGACGGATCCCCATCCCGTTGCCAATGCACCGGAGGAGTTGATCATCGAGCGACTGGCCGGGACTTTCGGAATGCCGACAACAAGATTGTCACCGCCTTTCACCACGACTGGAAAAAGAACCACGCCTCGAAGAATCCACGATTACACTACACCAGCGGCGGCGACGGAAAGCACCCGCTGGAGCATGGCAGCGAAATCGCCGCCGCCGCCCTTTGGGCCGCGCTGAAGATACTCACCGCACGTCCCCCCTACCCGGATGGCGCGCCTCCCCCGGCGATCATCCGGGCGGCTGACGCGGCGGGGCGCAAACCGCAGGCAAACATCGTCGAAGCTCCGAACCCATCCAATGGTTGAACAATCAGACAAATGTCCTCCCCCTCCATGAAACCGCGAATCTCCATCATCACCGCCGCCCTGACACTGCTGACGGCAGCTATCCAGACTTCCGCCGCCTCGCGTCCGAACATTCTCTTCATCATGTCCGATGACCACACGGCCCAGGCCGTGGGCGCCTATGCGACCTTGTTGAAGAATCTTAACCCCACCCCGACGATCGACTCACTCGCCAGGGAAGGCATCACCTTCGATAACGCCTTCTGCGGCAACTCCATCTGCACGCCCTCCCGAGCCAGCATCATCACCGGGCAATACGCGCACAACAATGGCGTCACCGACCTCGGCGGACGCATCAAGCCTGAGAACCAGACCCTGCCCATCGCCATGCGCATGGCCGGCTACCAGACCGCGATGATCGGCAAGTGGCACCTCAAGGAGGAGCCCAACTTCGACTACTACAAGGTCCTCCCCGGCCAGGGAAAATACTTCAACACCGAGTTCCGGATCCAGGGCGACAAGCCCTGGCCGAAGAACACGGTTGTGCACAAGGGGGAGCATTCCTCCGACGCAATCACGGATTCCACCCTGGAGTGGTTCAAGACCCGGCGCGATCCGGACAAGCCCTTCTTCATCTGCCATCAATACAAGGCCCCGCACGACTACTTCGAGAATGCGCCGCGTTACCAATCCTACCTCAAGGACGTGACCATTCCCGAGCCCGACACCCTTTACGATGTGCCGGACACCTGGGGCTCCATTGGCACCCGCGGCCACAACGATGAACTCACGCCGCACATCGGGACTTCAATCGGATCCCGCAATCCCCGCCGCTCCTACGCGGTCAACCTGTTCCAACGCTTCCCCGAGGAATTCCCGGCGGACTACGATCCGGCCACATTCTCCGAAAAGGAGACAACCCGCCTCGCCTACCAGGCCTACCTGAAGAAATACCTCCGCTGCGTGAAGGGCG
>CAZFLK010000326.1:0-3635 GCA_964519245.1 uncultured Verrucomicrobiota bacterium | reverse complement strand
ACCCGAGACCCGAGACCCGAGACCCGAGACCCGAGACCCGAGACCCGAGACCCGAACCAAGAACCAAGAACCAAGAACCAAGAACCCCGAATCCAATCCCAAGCTCCGGTTGTAGTCGCATTCAAAGAGTGTCGCGCTATCTTGGGCGACGAAGACACTCGCCGCCATGAACGACACGCACAGAAAACTCATTGGATACATCCTGTGGATCTTTGGCTTCACCGGGGCGCATCGATTCTACTACGGCAAGGTCAAGACGGGCATCATGTGGTTCTGCGCGATCTGGGTCTGGGCCTTGTTGTCGATCCTCATGTTCTTCGGCATCGAGGGCTTCCTGATCTGGGCGGGGCTGGGGTTGGGAATTCTCCTCTTCTGGATCCTGGATCTCTTCCTGATTCCCGCCATGGACCGCGAGGCCGACGGGCGCTTCATGTCGGGCGAGAATGATTACACCGTCGCCTGGCTGTTGTTGGCCTTCCTGGGCGTTTTCGGCGTGCACCGCTTCTACCTCGGCAAATGGATCACCGGGCTGATCTATCTTTGCACGGGCGGCTTGCTGGGATTCGGACTCCTCTACGACCTCTGCACCCTGAACGGGCAGGTCGATCGCTTGAATCGGGGGGCGTATTGATGACGCGACGCGCGCAGCTCGTAGCGCGTCCGTCCCGGCTGCGGGTTCGGGCAGCGTCCCGTCGCCTTGCCGCTTGATCAAGCCGGGGCATCAGACTTCGCTGAAGGTGTCGGTTACGGCAGGGTGATCTCTACCCGGTAGAAGCGCGCCGGCGCGTCCGCGTCGGTGTCCGTCACAGCGCGGGTCTGAGCATCATCGGATACAGTGGAAGAGCCGAGCGGCGCCAGGGTCGGGCTGGCCAAGTCCGGGCGAGAAAGGACGCGGTAGGTCCTGTCCGGAAGAAGGGGGGAGAAGATGATCTGGCGTTGGGTCGCTTGACCGGGGACGGGCGCAATCGTCAGTGAAAAGTCCGAAGCCTCATCCGTCGGCGTCGTCCCGGCGATGTATTCGAAACGGTTGTTGTGCAGATCGCCGTCCGGGTTGGCAGCGTCGCCCCAAACCGTGGATTCCAACGTCGGGTTTTCCAGTTCCCCAATCGTCCAGTGCATCGTCCGCCAGGTCGTCTTGGCGTCAAGCCCCACGCTGGCTGTGATCGTCAGGCTGTCGAGTTCCGGCGTGAGGATGGGGGAGAGGGAATGCAGCTCCGCCCGCCACCGCAGGTCGGAGCCGAAGGTGGGGAAGGGGAACTCGATCCCGGGTCTCACCTTGAACCAACGCTGCCCACCATTGTTGCTGAGAAAGTAGTCGATGCCCGTATTGGGGGGCAGGTCGGATTCCGCGGTCAAGGTCGCGGCCGTGAGGTAGTCCGATTCCGTGTCGATTTCGAGGGAGGTTGCGCGGGCCGGAGAAGTCCGCCAGTTCCGCGTGTAGTAGCGGTCGCGTTGGTTGAGGTTTCCGGCAATGATGTCGACCAGGCTGTCGCCGTTGAAGTCTTCGGCAATCATGGCGGCGGTATTGTGCGACTCAATGGCCACGAAGGACGGGTGGCTGGTCGAGAAGCTCAGGCCCGAATTGGCATTCAGGTGAAGCGTATTCGGCAAACCGTGGATGGATGAAACCAGATCAAGGTCCTCGTCGTGATCCAGATCCACCAGCACGACGCCAAGAACGTTCCTGAGATCCGATATGACAAAAGCTCCGGTGACGTCCATGAAGGGGGTGTCCGTGCCGTTGTTGTAGTGAATTCGCGATAGCTGGGTCATGTTCCCGACAAGCAGGTCCGGCAGTGTGTCGCCGTTCAGATCGCCGAGAGCGACCGTGTACTTGTCATGAGTTTGCCATCTGAGTCGGCAATGTACAGAAAAAAGTGTGACATCCCACAGGCCACAAGGAAACTGTGCCTGATAACCAAAAGATGGCCTATATCGTCTTCGTGCAGCCGGCCGTGTTGTCGGGCGCGATGTTCGATCTGGAGACAGGGATGGATTTCGGCGCACTGACCACCGCGACCTGTCTTTCGGCCGCCTTGGCAACCGCCTTGATGGGGTGGTTTGCGAAATATCCGATCGCGTTGGCTCCGGGCATGGGCCAGAACTTCTACTTCGTGTTTTCGGCGCTTCCGGCCGCCGCAGCGATGGGGCATGCCGAACCATGGAAGGTTGGCTTGGGCGTCATCTTCATCAGTGGCGTCCTTTTTCTGGTTCTGTCCCTGCTTGGCGTTCGGGAACGCCTTCTGAATGCAGTGAGTCCATCCCTGAAGGCGGCGATCGGCGTTGGCATCGGGTTGTTCATTGCCTTCATTGGCTTGCGCAATGCGGGCGTCGTGGCGACGGATCCGGGCACGGCGGTGAAGTTGAACGCCAAGCTGGGTTCGCCCGACACCCTGGTATTCTTTATCGGCTTGCTGATGACGGCGGGTTTGTACGCGAGGGGGAGAAGCGGCGCGATCCTCTGGGGTCTGCTGATTTCCTTGTCGGCCGCGGCGCTGTTGAAACTGGCATTGCCGTTGTTTCCGGAGTGGCTGAACACCGTCACGGGCGCCCCGACCTCGATGCTGGCGGAGCGTTTTCAGTTTGCCGACGGTCTGGTTTCGGCTCCGCCGCCCTTGTCGCCGATCCTTTTCCAGATGGACCTGGCCGCGGCCTGCTCGGCGGTGATGCTGCCCTTCATTGTCGCGTTCCTGTTCATGGACATGTTCGACACCATGGGAACGCTGCTGGGCGTGGGTGAGCGCGCCGGCCTGATGAAGGATGGGAAATTGCCGCGCGCGAAGCGCGCGATGATGGCGGACGCGGTCGGAACCGTCGCTGGCGCGGCCATGGGAACCAGCACGGTGACGAGCTACATCGAAAGCGCCGCCGGCGTGCAGCAGGGGGGACGGACGGGATTGACCGCAATGGTCGTGGCGGGCCTCTTTCTGCTGGCGCCCTTCTTCAGTCCGATTGTCGCCATGGTCGGCAGCTACCCGCCGATCACAGCCCCGGCCTTGGTGATGGTCGGAGCCCTGATGATGCGAGGCGCGAGCAAGATTGATTGGTCCGATACCACCGAATCCATTCCGGCCTTTCTGATTGTCATCGGCATCCCGTTTACGTTCTCCATCGGCGACGGGTTGGCCCTGGGATTCATCAGCTATCCGATCGTGAAGATCCTTGCCGGTCGTTCGAAGGAGCTGGGTTGGACATCGGTCGCCTTGAGCGCCGCCTTGATCCTCTATTTTGTCTTTGTGCGCAGCCGGATGTAGGGCGAAATGACGACGCGATCTCCGCCAGGTATGCGATGGCCGGCTGGGTTCATTCGTGGATTGAGCGTGTCCGATACTGACGAAGGCGAGCGTCGGTCAAGCTCCCTGCATTCCGGAGCCGCGATCAGCGCGCCGGTGCGACGCGCACAATGATTCGCTTGAGGTAGCGCAGTTCGCGCTCGTCGGCGAAATCGAGTCCCAGGTCGATCAACGCCTGCGCGCGCGACCACTGCCCCTGGCTCATGCAGACTCGGGCGGCGACGGCGGCGTAGTGAGCCGGCGACCAATCCAATGGCGCCGTCTCGGCTTGTTCCCGGGCTTCCTGCACAAATTGCTCGATTTGATCCACCTGGGGTTGCCAGTCGTCGGGGTTGGTGATTA
>CAZFLK010000325.1:0-3693 GCA_964519245.1 uncultured Verrucomicrobiota bacterium | reverse complement strand
TCAAACCGCCCCGGCTCTCCGGATGGTGTTTACCCGAAGCGGTTTAGTTCAACGTTCGAGCTCAGGCGAACCGGCCCTTTGCTTTCATTTCAAACATGGACGCTTTACCGGGTCGCCTGCAGCGGCTCATTGTTCGGCTTATTTGGTATAATGGTATCGGGCTTGTGCCACCCACAGGGAATCACCCGACACTTTATACACCAAGCGATGTTCATCCGAGATCCGGCGCGACCAATACCCAGAGTAGTTCTCTCTGAGCGCCCCCGGCTTACCAATCCCCTCAAAAGGAGTTCTTCGGCATTCCTCGATCAATCGAATCAAGCGCTTCGCCAACTTCCGGTCTGTCGAGATCCAATAGCATAAATCTTCCCATCCTTGGTCCGCGAAAACCAAACGGAGCTTCATTCGATCTCGGGCATCTCTCGTTCAACTCCCCTACCAGTCTCCAGCTGTTCCATGGCAGCCTTGAGCCTTTCGGCATTTGCTGGTGAGCGCCGCAGGTAGTTTGTCTCCTGCATTGCCTCGTAATCTTCAAGTGCCAGCATGACGACTGCCTGATCACGCTTCCTGGTGATAATCACTGGTTCGCGATCATCGCACACTGACTGCATAGTCGATGCCAAAGTCTCGCGTGCTGCGGTGTATGAAATCGCTTTCACATGGACAGTTTCCTGTACACGCACTCCTTTGCAAGCAGTTTTTTCTAGGCCCAACGTTAAGCGGTGTATCCGCCATGCGCGCCGGGCGCTGCCGGGGTTTGGGTTTGAAAGCGCATGGCGGATATGCCGATGTGCAGCGAAACCGAAGAGCCCGCGGCCGGGTCACTGCCCGACAGGGGAAAGCACGGCAGTTTCCAAGGGGCGACAGCAGCGGTTGCCCACGTTGCGGCCTCCATCCCCGTTATTTCCTCGTTCGCTCTCCCCCGGTTCACAGGAACCATGCAACCTCGGGTCGCGGGTTTCGTCAATCTTTGGGAGCCGGGACCGCGTGAGGCGCGGACCTGGGCGGTTCCCTTGCTGCGGGATGGTCGTGGATCTTGAACTGGCGCGGGCGCGGGTCATGGGGGCGATGGGACGTGAGTTGTCATGTCGCACAAGCCCACCCCGGCTCGATCCTCATGCGCGGCTTAGCCGGTATCCGGACCCGCCCTGCGCGGTCGGCTCGCCGGTTGGGCTACTCCCCCTTCGGGATTGAATTCAGCGTGTAGTAGAAGGTGTCGTTCCAGAGGGTGTCGCCCTCGTCATTTTCGACATCGTAGGGGCGAATCATGGTGACGTAGCGGGGCTTCCAGCCTTCCACTCGCAACCGCACCTTGAGCCGGTCTCGGGAGACCTCCGCCCGGGTCACCGTGATCGACGTGGCGCTGTTTTCCTTGCCGTCGTGGTCATACTCCTTGGATCCGTAGGCCTGGTGATAGCGGTAGTTGTATTGCATGACGTCGTAGGCCTCGGGGTCGGAAGCAAACTCCCGATTGACCGGTTGCGTGAAGGTCAACTCGAAGCCATCCGGCTTGGCATACACAGCCTTCACCTCGAATGGCGTCTTCCCGGTCCAACTCACCACATCGAGCGATGACTCATAGGGTCCCAGGGCGGCCCACGCCCGATTCTTGCAACCGCCTACATAGAGCTTGCCGTCGCCGGCAAAGGCGAAACGGTTCACGCCGGACCAGAAGCCCTTGGCCATCGGCCAGACACAGCCCTGCCACTCCCCGTTCACCTGCTCCAACTGCACCCGCATGATATTGGCATTCTTCCAGTCGCCCACCACGAGCTGCCCATTGAAGAACGGCCCGAACCGCTCATCCGTGATCTCCTTGATGTCGCTGGTGGACGCCGAGAGCTTGTAAGGAAACCAGATCGCCGGATCGTCCCGCCGCGTCGGCTTCTCAAACTGTTCCCGCGGGGCGGGATAGGTCGACGGAAACCCGTAGAAGCGTCCCTGCTTGACGTGGTTCAACGTGCAGGTCCCGAGATAATTGCCCTGGTTGTCGGCCATGAAGAGATCGCCTTGGTAGACGCCGAATCCATTGGGCGACCGGAAACCGCTGCAGACCGGCTCCACCGTTCGTCCATCCGGGCTGACCTTCAAGGCCCACCCCATGTAGGGAACGTCGTAGATGCCTCGATTGCCCGTCCGATACACATAGAAATTGCCCTCCGAATCAAGCAGCGGGCCAAAGGAGAAATCGTGGTAATTGCCGGTGGCTCCCCAATCCTGGGTAATGCATTCGAAAAGGTCCGCCTCCCCGTCGCTGTCCGTGTCCGTAATCCGTGTCAACTCCACTTTCTGCACGACGTGAATCACGCCGTCGACCACCTTCAACCCGCAGGGCTCGCATAGCCCGCGAGCAAATCGGCGATACGTCACCTTGGCGGGATCCCCGGTCGGGTCCTGGATGATCCAGATCTCCCCCTGCCAGGTGCAGACCGCCAGGTCGCCGTTGGGCAGGACATCCAATCCGTTGACCTGCAGGGCGATCTCGCCGGGTATTCGAAAGTGGTCCACGCGGTAGAATTCATTGCCGCCCGGCCGGGAGCCCTGCTTCTCGGGGACCTTGACCACGTGCGGGCCGGCCCCGCCCTCGCGCGCCGCTGTTCTGCGCGACACCCGCTTCAAGTCGGGTCGCGCCAATTTCGAGGAGAAAAGCGAACCGCGCCAGTCAGGAGTCGCTGGAAGGCTCGCCACCTCCACCACAACCGGCTGGTCATGCGCGGGAATCTTCAGCCACGCCTGCGCCAGCTTTCCTTCGCGCCGAACCACGTTGCGTTCGCTGTCGTTCTTGATGTTTGCCCAGACAATCGCGTCGAAGGAAACCTCGCCTTCGCGAACCGCCCAGGACGCCCCGCCGCCCCGGACCCGAGCGACCAGGAGCTCCCCCTTCTCACGGCGCAACTCGACTCCGCCCGGCTCCGACTCGCTGACGCTCGCGCCAAAGGCCGCATGAGCCAGGAACCATAGATCCGCCTTGCTCGGCCCGATCTCCAGACGCCGCACGATCGCCCTGGCGGCTCCAGCCCTTTCCAACCGCGGCGTTTCATGGATGAGCGCCGATCCGCCGCCCGACAACGGAACTTCATACATCAAGGTGACGGCGCCGCCCTTGGAACTGAGCCCCAGGTAGCGCGCCCCGGAAGGCGCCTCGGCGCGAACCTCCCTGCCCCGCTCGCCAACCGCCCAGGGAAAGACCGCCGGATTGGTCCACTGCGCCTCACCATCGAAAGTGCAGTAGAAAGGAACCTTCGCCGCGCGATAGGGAGAGCCATAGAGATTCAGACTGGGCCCGTTCCATGCAACGTGCGCGCGCAACAACTCGGTGTCGTAGGCAACGTGGTGATCCGCCGCCAGGGGAATCGCCACCGTCCGGGGCGCGGTCGACATCGGAGCCAACCGAAAGGGCTGCCCTACCGGATCCCTGACCTCGTTCTTCACCGTCGGTTTCTTGACCTGCGCCAACGTCTGTTGGCCGGCCGCCATTCCAATCAACGCGGCCATCATGAGACCGCGACCGAGAATCTGTCTTCGATGCATGGTGAAACAGCTTACGGCGCAAACCGCGAATTCCCAAGCCTCCCGTTGGAGAGATTATCCTGAAATCTCCTCCCCCAACGCGACGATATGGGCTCGACGGAGTCTCGCCCCACCGGCTGTACGAGCCATCCGGCAATAAAGAAGCGCTGTTGGCAGCGGAGT
>CAZFLK010000324.1:0-3699 GCA_964519245.1 uncultured Verrucomicrobiota bacterium | reverse complement strand
TCGGGTCGAAAATCCATGAGGAATTCGTTTTCACGGACCTCCAGGACTTCGTGGACATTTTCGGCGGCCGCTGAGATCAACTTCACCCGGTCACCTTTTTTTAGGTCCGTTTTTAAATGCACCCAACCGTCCTTGCATGTCGCAGGCTTGAAGATGTCCGGCACCACATCGGTTCTCTTCCTGACTGCCTGCGGGTAGACCTTCTCGACTTGCTGGGCGATGACTTTTTTATGGAGGGATCCGCCCTTATCGATCACGTCCTTGTAGTGGTAGTCGGTAATTACGATGCCGAGAAGGGTTTCAAGATCCTCCGAAGGATCAGATGGGCCCTTGACATTTTTGATCCGCTCATCAGAGGAAACGATCAATTGGCTTCCTGTCCAAATTGCTTGTGTTGCATAGATCGAAGTTGGTTGCTTGCCTCGCCAATCCTCCGCGCCGGTTGTCCCGGGGGCTCCCTCAATGCTCGCGTATCTCAATTTGAAAAGAGAAGCCGTTATAGCAGTGGAGTAGCCGTCCGCGTTAATATAGGTCACAAGCCGGGTGTTTTGAGGCCCTTCATATCCGCGATCACCGGCTGCGGAACCGTCTACCGATCCTGAAACCACCAGCTTGGCCTGGGTCGGCAACTGTGTTCCTATTCCGACATTATTCGATGTATCGACGGTGAGCGCAGGACTGCCACCTCCGTATTTAAGGTGAACGTTGGTGCTCGTTGCGGATAGCACCACTTTACCTGCGAGTAACACGTCGGAGTCGGCGAGTAATCTGCGTGCCGTAACATCACCTTGAGAGTCTCGCTTAACAATCGTGTTCGGGAGCGCTGTTGTATCAATGGAGGATGCCAGTTTGTCATCTGCGATCGTGCTTTTTTTTATGTCAACGCCTTCGATGGTGTTGTCGAGTATATTTCCCGACGTGATGGTTCCGTTGGCTATATCTCCGGACCGGATTGTTCCGTCCGTTATTTGAGCGCTTGTGACAGAGGAACCCCGGATTTTGGCTCCGTCCAAGTTTGACAACGCGCTGCCGTCACCCGAGAACGAAGTGGCATTCACGTTACCCGTGCTGGTGATATCGCCCGAAGTAGTGATTGAAGCGGCATTCACCGCCTCGACACTCGTGATCGAACCGTAGATGTTAACGCCGCCACCAGAGGGGGTCGCAGTCAGCAGATCTGCGCCCACGTTATCCACGACCTTCAATGTGCTGTTTGCCAGAAAGGAATAGGGGGAAGTCATCAACTGCAGGCGCGGCAAGATGGTAACGTTGCTGGGGGGGCTTCCAAGGCCGATCACCGTCATTTCAACGTGGCGGTCCGACGCGTTGCTGCTGCTGAAGATGGTCGAGAGCGGTCCGTGTTTGCCTGCCGTGACCTCGGTGCCCTCACCCAGCAGGATGCTGAAGTAACCCTTGTCCACGGTGACTGTCTGTTGCTCGGACCAGATCTCGTTTCCGCCCGTCGGCACGGGAAAGATACGGAAAACCACGGTGTAGGCCATGGGCGTTTCAGCCCCAAGGGGCAAGCCGTCGGCATCGGTCAGGAAACCTTGGTAGGCCATTCGTTCAGGCGGGCTTGCCGTTGCCGCAAGCCCGGCAGGCGGAGACCAGAAGCCGGTGAAAGTGACCAGGACCAGGAAGTTGACAGTCCGCACAGCGGCGGTGAAAAAGGCGGGTTTGTTCATGATGAGAGGTTGACGGCTAATGGGGGTAGTCGGGTTCAAATTACAAAATTTTCCCAAATCGTTATCATGGCTGAACAAGGGTCAGATCAGGCAAGTCATTGATGCGCTGCAAGTTGAAAAAACCACGAACGTCGTAGCGACGAGCGTCGGTTCCCCTTCCCAACAGTTGGATGGTCTCCTGATACTCCCCGAAAAATGACAGTCCGCTCGAGGTCCGGGCTTCAAAATCATCCGCTGGAGGGAGAACGGAAAGGGTGATGTCCCTGACGATGCTGTAGGACTCAACGCCGCGCGCCAATTCCTTCTGGAACAGGGCGTCGAGATTGTCGTGGTCGGGGTGGTAGGTGTGCAAAAATGGGTTGGCGCCCTGGTCGCCCGTGGCGGTGGTCACACGGGCCTTCAGGATGGCGCCCTGCACCATGCGTGCGTCAAATGGCCAACCGGGGTTGGTCTCCGACCAGGGAAGGTGTGAGGCGCTCAAGCGACGGGCATCCGCAAATCGCGTTGGGTCCAGGCTGGTCTCGGAATTGGAAACCACGTATTTTTTGGCCGAATCGAACCCGAAATAGACCCGCTGCAAAAGCCTTGCCTGTCCTGCGTCGGGGTTGTGAACAATCAGGCGCAACGGCGCGGGAGAGGCGACACCCGCCATGTTCGTGTTGACATTGTTGACCTGGTAGCGCCCGTCCGCATTCAAGACCGGCTTATCCTCGCCGTCACGGGCAAAAGATTTCAGGTATTGGCCAACTTGCGTGACACTCGCTGAGCCCATCCACAGTCCCGCAGGGGAGGAGACTTCGGCGGAAACGGACACGTCCACCTGGCTATAACCCAATGAATCTGTAAATCGGAGCACTCCAGCCAAAAGGTCCCCGGGCTCACCCTGTATGGCGGATCGGTCCAAGCCCAGCACCACTTGGACCTCTGAGCCCTCCTGATTGCGGCGATTCAGTGTCCAAGTCCGGGTCCCGGCCAAGGGTAGACTCGTATGGCCATAGGTGAAGTCGGCTGTGTTCAGTTGCCCGCGGATGAGCAGCGGCGGAATGCCGGTGATCGGCGTCTGCTCGGAAGGGACGGGTAACTCCGATTGCACCAACTCCAAGCTGATGGTCAAGGGATCGGGCGACAAGTTCCGGAGGCGGAAACCTTGGCTGCCGAGGTTGTCACGAAAATTGACGCCTTCAGGGTTTGGCAGGATCACCTCGAACGGACCGAAGTAACGATTGAAAACCTCGCCATTCCGGATCCAATAGGCTTCCCCGCGCCGGACGGGAGTGGTGTTCAAAAGGGGCCCCTCGACCGGGACTGGATTATTGGGCCCGATGTCACCGCCGACATATTGAAAAAGCTCTGTGTTCAACTCCTGCAAATCAGTGGATTTCTCAAGGAAAGGGGCGAAATTTGGCGGCGAGTTCGGTGCGGTGGAAAACCCGATCAGGTTCAAGCCGTCTATCCGCCATTGATGACGAGGCGCCACGGGATGTCCCTTGATGTGCCAGGTGTAACTGCCCACCGTCGCGCCGACCTTGACTAGGTAAGCGGAATCCCCCACCAGGTTTTGGAACTCGGCCCCCGCCTGCCCGCGGACCCAACTAAACCACTCACTGCCAAGATTATTCGGCTCCAGCGGCGTTTCGATAAACTGCGCGGTCGAGCCGGGCTGCCACTGCCAAACCTCCAGGATGGGGTTTGAGGGGTCATTTCCTACCAGCGAGTCCAGCGTTGTGTGGGAGGCATCCACATGGAGGAACACAGCATTCCATCCCGCCTTGAGATCGAGGGACTGAGTGAGCCACTGGGCGTGTAAACAGTGCGTGAAAGCGAGCAAAAGCCCGATACTGGTTGAAAGGGTGCGCATCAATTAAGCGGGGTGAATAAGGGCATGAACAGCCAAACAAATGTCGGCAGGTGAAAGTCGCTCAATGTACCGGTGGTTATCATGATCGGGTCACCTTTGCAAGGCCACGTTGAATGTTAGGTCCGGGATACTATTTCTGTTTCAGGTGGTCGGATT
>CAZFLK010000323.1:0-3799 GCA_964519245.1 uncultured Verrucomicrobiota bacterium | reverse complement strand
CAATTTTCTGCCTGGAACGAAAAGTGAATCCCTTAATCCCGTGCCATTCGTGACAAACGCGTTATCCGCCTCGAACTTGACCACCCGTCCGCGGCAGGCGCGGGTCACCTCCTCCACGGCGACCCGCATCCGATGGATCTTGGCCAGGTGATGGATGATGCCATGCTTCTGCACGGAAATGGAAAAGCCGGCCATGTCCAGAATGAACGTGGCTCGCGTGCGTTCGAACTGCTTGCGAATCTCCCGGTCGATCTGCTCCTTCTTGTCCGGCTCGTTGTTTCGACGTTCCAGCAATTTCTCCAGCTTCGCCACCGGGGCGAGTTTCATTGAGGCGGCCATAGGACGGTTTCTCTATTCGAAATGACGGCGTCTCCCAACCCTTTCCTGTCAGCCGGCATCGACGTGAAAACACGCAGCGAATCAGATCCTAAAGCCACTTCGCCTCCGCCTGGGTGAGCCCCCGAGCCCGTCGCCAACCCCGCAACCAGCCCCGCCCATTCTTGGCGCTCCGGCGTCGACTCCCAAACTGCCCAGCGTCAATCCTCGCCGAACTCAGCGGCCGAGAACGTCCTTCTTCCTGCCGCAGCTTCTTCACCAAAACGTCACAGACAAAACACTTGCCGGCAACTTCCGGTCATTGGTAATCGATTGCCCATGAACAGCCCCTTGCGCTCCCTCTTCTGTGCGGGATGGATCATCCTGATCGCCGCGACCTGCGGTTGCGATTCCCCGCCAACCGCGAACGGGCCCGCTCCCAAGGTCGCAAGTCCGACCGAACCTGAGGCGCCGAAATTCGAGCCGGTCCGTTTCACACTCAAGCCGGACGCTGAACCCATCACGATGTCCGAGGACACTCAATATTTGGAACTGCCGCTCACGCTGGCCGAGGATCAGCCCCCCAAGGACAACCCCTTTTTCGAGGTGGCGGAGGACGGCTCCGTGTTCTTCCACCAGGAGGGCGCCTATCAAATAGACTCGCAGTTGAGTTTCAAGGCCGATCCCCCGATCCGCCAACAACGGGCCAACACGGCCCTGATCAACAAGTTCAAGACCCGACGCTTCTTCGTGCAGCAATCCGCCGATTCTTCCGCCATCGTGACCAACCAGCTCAACGGCTCCAACACCATGGATGTCGTCGCCTCTCACAAGCTTCGAATCGAAGCCTCGGTCAACGGTCTCTACTCGGACAAGAATCGCGGCGGCTACGAGGGTTCGGTCGTCATCGATCCCGATCCCGCCAAGTCCTGGCTGCGCGTTCAGCGCCTGGGGCCATTGGGCCGAAAGAACCGGCAGGCGCAGGCAGAAGCCCAAGACAAGCCGCCGTCGAAGTAGTCGCCCCCTTCAGTCCGCCCCCGAGATTCAGCGGGACGGAGACTCGCCAATCTCCTCCGAGCGGGCCCTCATCTCAGCATCCCGTTTCAGATCCCAGATCCGGACGTTCTCCCCCGGGTCCTCCCCCGCCGATTCATCCGGACGCACATACCCGACCACCGACGCCAACGATTCATACCAACGCTTCTTCAATCCCGAGGCGGGCGGATCCCGACTGTTGACGATCGGACAGATCGCAACCGCAGCCTTGCTGGCGTGGGCCCTCGCCTTCGCCCTTGTTATCGCCCGGATCAAGGGCATGGGCATCTACGCCATCTACCAAGCACTGATGGCCTTCTTCCAAGGACCGGCTCTGGCGCTCATCCTCGCCGGCCTGATGTGGAAGCGAGCCAACGGCAAGGGAGCATTCATTGGCTTCGTCGGTAGCTTTCTGTTCCCGCCTTCAAGCCCGCCGCCCGAGCGGCGCCGACCTCCAGTTCCCGCGGACCCGCGAGAAGTTCGTCAAAATCCCAGATGCGAAGCTTGCATTCCGGAATGACAGTCGAGGCGCCAATGCGTGAACCGTCGGGGCTGAATCGAATGTGATCGATTGCGGCCGTCGCCCCGTAGACCTCCCGCACCAGTTCTCCGGTGTCGACGTTCCAGATGCGAAGCGCGTGGTCTTCTCCTCCACTGGCGACGATGGGCCGAGTCGGATGCCACGCCAGGGCGTTGATCGTGCCGTCATGCGCGCGAAACTCGAATTGGATCTCCAGCGTTTCCGAATCGCGAACTCGGATCTGGCGATCGGCTCCGGCCTCCACTGCCGCCACGAGCCCTCGCCTCTGAAGTTCTCCGTTGAAGCCGAAACTCCGCGTTCCTCAGCCCGCATTCCCACTACAAGCCTGGCCCTTTCTCTTTCTCTTGAAACTTCCCGGCGCGGCATGGCTGCCTGACAATGCCGAACTCATGGCTCAACTGCGTGTCCTGCGCGCCAACGGTCATTGGGAGGAACTCTGGAACTGACTTTTTCGCCACCCACTTTCGTTTCCCCCCCCGGGACACTCCCCCAAGCGCTCACTTGCGCTCGCCTGCTTCTCCGTCTATTTTCCGGCCCTCGTTGTGCGCCCGTAGCTCAGTTGGATAGAGCATCGGTCTTCTAAACCGGTGGTCGCTGGTTCGAATCCAGCCGGGCGCGCCACTTCATCCGTGCAACCGCCGGCTGTTGACCCTTGCCATGCTTTCGCTCAAACACTTGGCCGAGATCCACAATGCAAACGAAGCGCTGGCGTCCTTGCCGGTTCGCGAATTTTCCATTGGCGATCGGGCATTCGCCTTCAACACGGAAACGGCGATCATGGGCGTGGTCAATCTGTCTCCGGACTCCTGGTATCGCGAGAGCGTCTGTCTTACGGTGGAATCGGCCGTGCGCCGCGGACTGACCCTGAACGCGCAGGGCGCGGACATCATCGACCTGGGAGCCGAGTCCTCCCTACTCGACGCCGAGCGCGTCGACGAAGCCGGGCAAACCGGCAAACTGCTTCCCGTGCTTCGTGAACTCCGGGCAAACAAGGTCCAGGTTTCGATCGAGACGTATCTCCCCTCTGTCACCCGGACCTGCCTCGAAGCCGGCGCCAACGTTCTGAACCTCACCGGACGCGCGAAGAATGATGAGTTCTACCGCATGGCCGCGGCCAACGACGCCGCCGTCGTCATCTGCCATGTGCAGGGCGAGAACGTCCGGGAGGTCAGAGATTTCACCTTTGGCGACGACACGGTCGCCGCCATGCGAGACTATTTTTCCCGGCAACTCGAACTCGCGGACCAGGCCGGACTGCAACGGGTCTTCATCGATCCGGGGATGGGCTTTTACTACCGGAACCTGGAGGACGGACGAACGCGCGTGCGCCATCAGATCGATGTGTTCCTGAACACCTTCCGGCTCAAGGACCTCGGCGTTCCGATTTGTCACGCCCTGCCGCACGCCTTCGAGACCTTTGGCGAGGAGGTCCGCAGCGCCGAGCCGTTCTTCGCGGTCCTGGCGGCCCTGGGCCAGACCCATCTTTTCCGGACGCACGAGGTCGCCAAGACCAAGGCCGTGCTGGATACCTTGGCCTTGGCCTGATCTTCCCGCAGGCTTCTTCCTCCGGGGCTCCTTACTCCTGAAGCCACCCGCTTCCTGTCCCTTCCCAACTCGAAAACCGGCAAGCATTCAGCAAGAAGCGGGGTGTCATCTCCCGCTCATTGCCGGACCCTTGAGGACGTTCACCGCGAACGATACCCACCCTCCGCGGAAAAGCGACGACATGGCTGACATCTCCAACGACACCCCAAACGACACCGCCAACAAGAAATGGACCGTGGCCCTTTGCGGCGGCGGCTCTTCCGCACATATTCTGGTCGCCATGGGCGGCAGCAACCCCAACATCGACGTCCGGGCCTGGGTGATGGACTCCGAGGTGGAAACCTTCCGCGCGGCTGGCTCCAT
>CAZFLK010000322.1:0-3809 GCA_964519245.1 uncultured Verrucomicrobiota bacterium | reverse complement strand
GAGACTCCGTCGAGCCCACTTCGACACCCTGCAGGGGTGAAAGCGGCGAAGGGAAGGCGCTGCAGGTGAACCATGGCCGGCGCTGTGATCAAGAAGACCTCTTTTCGTCCCTTCGAGACTTGCCACGGCGCCACCCGTTCTCAATCGCGCCCTCAGGCAAGGGCGGCGGGCCGCTCACAGCCAGCGATTGACGCGCCGCAACAGAATCGAGCCGACGATCAGGAACAGGGCGTTCGGCGCCCAAATCAGCAGATCGGGCCGCCAGGAGGGACGTGTCTCGAGGGACTGCGCCAGCAGCGCCAGGCCATAGTACGCCCCGACCAATGCCAGGGCGATCGCCAGCCCCGCGATGGTCTCCCGACGATGCGCGCGAAGCCCCAGCGGAATGCCCACCAGCATGAAGCAGATACAGGCAAACGACCCGGACAACTGCTTGTGCATGTGCACCCGGGCCGGCATGTTCTCCACCCCGTTCACCTGCATCTCCATCGACTTGATCCGCAGTTGGCCGAAGGTCATTTCGCTCAGCTTCGGCTCGCGCAATTGCCGCATCATCGGCTCCAGGTCCAGGCGGAAGGCGAGCGAATCAAAGGAGGACGTCCCGCCCGTCCAGAGAAAACCCGTGCCTTTCTCGAGATTCAGTACGATCTGCTCGTTCTCCTCGTCGAACTCAGCGTCACCGCGCTTCGCCTCAATGCGTCGGTAGGGCTCCCCATCGCGGATCTCGGTCACGTGCACATCCTCCATCTCTCCGGCTTCGGCGCGGCGGATGTAGACCCAGAAACCGTCCGTTCCCGAGGATTCCAGCAGCGCGCCTGAGGTCAACATCTCCTCGGGACGCTGCTTGGCGTAGTCGAAGAAGAGCTGTTTGAATGCGACCCGGGATCTCGGGGCCAACTCCAGCAGGATCAAGGCGCTGAGCCCGCTGCAGGCGAGACCAACAACGAGGACCGCCGGAAGCATGGCCATGAGGCTGAGCCCGTTGGCCCGCGCCGCAGTCAACTCCTGGTCCGCGCTGAACCGCCCGAAAACCAGCAAGGTGGCCGTCAGCAAGCCCATCGGAAGCGCGTATGCAAGGATGAATGGGATCAGCAGCCCCATGGCCTTGAGGGCGAGCAACGGCGACACATCCCGGCGGACCAACAGGGTCAACGCGTCCTTCATGCCCTCTCCCAGCAGCATGACAAACAGAAACACCGCCATCGTCATGGCCAGCGTAACCAGGATCTGGCGGCAAAGATGTCGGCTGAGGATGTTCATGTTCGAGGTCCGTCGCAGACGGACCGCGGCATTCGAAGCCCGCCCGCAATCAATGTCAACGATCGGGATTCGTCACGCCCGTCGAACCGCCGGCGGATCCGGAGTCCCCGTCATCATCGGCGTCGCCTTCGCCGTCCGCGGCCGCCGTCTGGATGCCGACGCGCGCGTCGATGTTGGGCACCATCGTCCGCAGGATGGCCAGCATTTCGGGCGGCGCCCCGGAAGCCGGGTTGAACAACTTCTTGAGGACGCCGGTTTCGATCTCCTCCAAGGTCGGCATGGAGCGGGCCTCGATGCGTTTGACCCCGGAATAGGTGATCCAATACATGAACTTCGCGCGCACCTGTCGCGCCAGTCCGATGTTGCCGAGATAGAGATCATTCTCACCGCGGGCCAGGTTGAAATACCCCCGCATGATGTAATGCTCGATCATGTTCCGGAAATCATTCGGATTCATCGACTCCAGATCCTCGATCACGTTCTGGACCACAAACTTGTCGATATCCGCGTCCTCATACCAGAGATCCGGATACATCTGCTTGCCGTAGGTGAACCATTCCAGCGCGGACCCCCGGCGGTTCTCCAGATAAAGGTCCCGGATGGCGCGGATGAGGAAGTTCCGGTGGCCCTGCGAGATGTGATCCTTCGACGAGGGATCGAGCTCCATCATCTCGAGATAGGCGGCGTTTGCCTTGGGAATGATCTCCACATTGGCGCTGTATTCCAGTTTGTTCTCGAACTTGTTCTCGATGACCTTGCCCCGGCGCGAGGCCAACTGCATGGACTGGTAGATGATTCTGCGGAGCGGCAGCAACTTCGAGGTCTTGGCCTCCCGAATGCCCTCCATCGCCCAGTAGATCGCGTGGGTCTCGGGGAGCCGCCAATCCAAGGGGCCGTAGTCTTCGTCGACCTTCATCATCAACCGGACGTCCATCTTGTGCCCCTCGTTGATGATCCGTACCACTTCTTTCTCCGTTTCGGTGCGCGGATTTACGAGCGCGGCGTAGTCCGGGAAGCCGCCGCCATTCAGAAACGCCTGCCGCGTCACGGCCGCGATGGAGCCCAGAACCATGGACCGCTTTTCCGCAGGAATCGTTTCAGCCCCCCACAACTCGTTCAACTTCCCGCGCAACATCTTCAGGGCTGTCTCCGCCTTCGCAATTCCGATCTCCGGTTGATCGAAGACCATGGCCCCATCCTTGTCGAACACGCGAAAATGCAGCGCGTCCCGGGGCGTGCGCAGGACCACGGCCAGTTGGCGGCCTTCCTTGGGCAAATCATCGACCGTGCCGCCATCGATGAGTCGGAGGCTGTTCACGTTCAGGATGTTGTGCCAGATCCAGGCCCAGCGGATCTTGAAATTCTGGTGAGCCAGGTCCGATGTCCCGCCCATCTTGTGATAGAAGAAATAACCCAACTCCTCGTAGAGCGCGGGCTCATGCGGGTTGTACTGGATTCCCTCGTCCCGCAGCAACTCCACGCCGGCCATGATCCAGTTCCACTTGTCGTCGCGATCCGGAAACTTCACCGAGATGTTGTAGGTCATGTTCCAGGCCTGGATCCGCCAGATCTGGGTGTAGTGCGGCTGCAGCTTGGTGATCCAATCCGCCAACTGCACAGCCTCGAAATACTTGCTGTCCTGCTGCAACCGGTTGGCCCGCATCCAGAGAAAATTGGAGATGATGCCGCGAAACCCGCCCAGGGCCACCGTGGTGAACACCAAGGCCGGAGGCGCGTTCTCCAAGGGCGTGACCCGCGTCAACTGCAGCTTGTCCCGATCCTCGTTCATCAGGCTTTGAAGCGTGGATGTGACAAAGAGCAGCACAACGGCGACCAGGCCGAGCATCGGTTTGTAGAAGCGGCGGTCCCTCATGTCAGAAGCTCCGTTGCGCCGTGGCCAATTCCCGCCGCGACAGGATGCCCATGCCGATGGCGCCGAAAAATCCGCTCATCAGAATCCCGATCTGGAAGAACGCCTTGCCCAGATCGCCCCAGGTGATGCTCCGCCCCTCGCTGAGGCTCTCGATCGGCGAGAAGCCTTCCACCAACTCGATTCCCTGGAGCAAGACCTTGAACAGGGGCAACAGGATCGGGTCGAGCAGCCCTTCCTCCACGGCTCCGGATTCATGATCGGCCTCACCGGTGCCGCCATATTCAAGGGTTGCTGAGAGCGTGCCCCCGGAGAGTCCAACGATCAGCACCCCCATGGAAAAAAACGCCGCCACCGGGAAGGAAAGCAGGCTCGACGCCGACATGCCGATCGCGGCCAACAGTGTGAGCCACAGAAAGACAATGGCCATCCCCCGGAAAAAGTTGCCGGCAAAACCATACTCCCGATAAAGGATCTCCATGCCCCCATCCAACGGGACCAAGACGTCGGTCTCATTGAGATTGGCGATCTCAATCCGCATGACCCCCTCCTCATCAAGCAGATCAAAGAAGAGTTGGGGCGCGTGGGCTTGCGCTTCAATGATCGTGAGATTCGGCGGGCCATAGCCTATGCCGATGCGGCCGAAAATGCCTTTACAGAGGAACTGCATGCTGAAGGG
>CAZFLK010000321.1:1995-3913 GCA_964519245.1 uncultured Verrucomicrobiota bacterium | reverse complement strand
GCGGTCCTTGAATCCGCAGCCGTCTATCCGCACAACGGACTGTCCGGCCTCGCCTGGCATCCGGACGGCGACCTCTGCTTCGCCTTGGGAGAGAATTTCTCGCAGGCCTGGACACTGACCGGGACGGACCAGAGCTCCGTTGCCGGAACCGGCGAAGGGGGCGTCTTTCGTTGTCGCGCCGACGGCTCCCGCCTGCGGCGCATCGCAAAGGGCATGTGGAATCCCTTCGGTTTGTGCGTTCGTGAGGACGGCGAGATCTTCGCGGCGGAGAACGATCCGGGCGTCCGGCCGCCCTGCCGGATCCTCCATATCGTCGAAGGCGGCGACTATGGCTATCAACGACACTACGGCCCGGCCGCGCATCATCCTTTCGTGGTGTGGAACGGCGGGCTTCGCGGGACCCTTCCCATGCTGCATCCGTCCGGCGAAGCTCCCTGCGGCATCGCGCCCCTGGCAGGCGGACTGTTGATTCCTTCCTGGGGCGATCACCGGATTGACTACTTCTCCCTCAAACGCGAGGGCGCCAGCTTCACCGCCACGAGGACCGAACTCGCAGCCGGCGCGCGCTACTTCCGGCCAACCTGCATCGTGGAGGACACCTTCCGCGGCAACGTCGGCACAAAGGTGTTCTATCTCACGGACTGGGTGGACGGGAGCTACAACGTCCACGGTTTCGGCCGCCTGTGGAAACTGGAGATCAATCTCAATCTCGCCCCCTGGGCCGCGCCCCGGAAACCGGAACCGCCGAACGACGCGGCCCGCCTTGCCGCCAAACTTCGCAGCGACGCGGCCCGCTTCTCCCGCACGCGTTTGTTCGAACTGGCCCGGGACAAGGACCCCTTCATCGCGCACGGCGCCTTGCATCGCCTCGCGCAACAAGCGCCGCGTTGGCAACCGGACTCGGTCGCAGATTGGAACGACGCCGATCGCGCCGCAGCCGCCGCCGCCTTGCGCATCGCAGGCGCGGATCCGGCGCCGTGGACTGCAAGGCTGTTGAACGATGAAAGCGACGCCGTTGTGTTCGAGACCCTTCGCTGGATTGCCGAGGCGGTTCACCAACCGGCCCTGCCCGAGGTGGAAGGACTCCTCAAACGCAACGAGCTCTCGTTCGGTTTGTTTGAAGCCGGAATTGCGACCTGGAACACCCTGCACGGCAAACCGGAACTCGGCTTGAACAACAACGAGATGCTGATGGCTCGGGTGAAGGACGACGCCAGCCCGGCAAAGCTTCGCGCTTACGCCCTGCGCTTGCTGCCCTCCGTCGCGGAGCGCGACGCAGCCGACGGACCGGTTGCCACCGTCCGCTTTCCCAAAGGTGTGACCGTCGACTTCCTCGCCGCATTGATCGCCCTCGGAAACGCGGAGTTGTCGATGGAGACCGTCCGCTTGTTGTCGGGCAATCCGCTCGCAGGCCACGGCGTCCTGGCGCAGGTCGCCCAGGACGACGCCCAACCGACCCAGGTCCGCGCCGAAGCTGTCGCCGGTCTGGCCGCCGTGGCGGACAAGCATCTGCCCTTGTTGCTCAAGCTCGCCGAAGCCCACCCGGGCCCCATACGCAATGAGGCGCTTCGCGCCCTGCGGGGCTTGCCCTTGTCCAAGGCGCAATCCGATCAGATCAGCATCCTGCCGCAGTCCGATCTGAAGGAGGCCTTGTTGAATCCCGCTTCCCTGACGGAGGGCCGCCCAGAGCCGACCAACACCCGGGCCTGGAGCCAACGATTGGCGGCATTGCACGGGGAAGCCGATCTCGACAGCGGGCGCCGAATCTTTCACCACGCATCCATCGCCCTGTGCTCCCGTTGCCATCGCCACACGGGGCGCGGCAAGTTCGTCGGACCCGATCTCAGCGCCGTCGGCGCGCGTGAGGACAAGGACTGGCTGCTGGAAGCGATTCTCCAACCCAACCTCGCCATGGCGC
>CAZFLK010000321.1:0-1895 GCA_964519245.1 uncultured Verrucomicrobiota bacterium | reverse complement strand
GAGGACAAGGACTGGCTGCTGGAAGCGATTCTCCAACCCAACCTCGCCATGGCGCCCGAATACCAACCTCGCGACATCGTGTTGACGGATGGATCCATCCACACGGGCATCCGGTTGCGTTCCTACAGCAAGGAACAGATCCGCGACGCGAACGGCAACACGCTCACCTTCGGCAAGGACCAGGTCGCCGCCATCCGGGATCTAGATCGCTCCCTCATGCCGGAAGGGCTCGTCTATTCCATGACCGACCGGGAACTGCGCGACCTGCTCGCGTTCCTGAAGGGCAAGTGAGATTTCGGAGCGCCGAGCATTGCTCGGCGCTCCGATCGTGTGGCAAGAACTTGCGCTTCGACTACCCGCGCTTGATCTCGCTCCACTTCAATTCGTGCGGCAGGGCCTTGCGTTTGACCGACACCGCCGCGGCCAGTCCGGCAGCCTCGCCCATCGGCACGGAGTTACCCGTCACACGGTAGCTGGAATGCGCGATAAAATCCCCGCTGATGCAACGCCCCGCCATGAGCAGGCCGTCCACATCCGCCGCAACCAACGCGGGATAAGGAATGTCATAAGGCTTCATCCCGCCGGACTTGAAGTTGCGGTCGATCTCCTTGTTGCCCGCCTTGTTGAGCGCGTGCACATCGATGGGAAACTTCGTTCGGCAGACGGCTTCTTCGTGACGCAAGCCATCCGCCACGTCCTGGGCCGTGACCTCGTAACGCCCGCGAAGCCTCCGTCCTTCGCGCACGCCGATCTGTTCCGCGGTCGCGACAACAGACAGTTCCTTCCAAGGGCCGCCCAGTTTCCGCATGCCCGCGACCAGGTCGTGGATTTCCTTCCGGGCGCGAATGGTGGCCTCGGTGATGGCGCCGGCGTCGCAGGCGGGCACGCCATATTCGTGATTCGTCATGATCGAATAGATGCCGCTGTGCAGATGCCGCAGCGTCGGCGCGCGGTAGGAGGGTTTCATTCCGTGATCCTCCATCAATTGCAGCAATCGCCGCTTTGCCGCAGACCCGGTCTCACGGATGAAGGGACGGATGGCGTCCGGATCCACTCCGGTCAGCAGGGCCAGCATGGACATGGGTTGGCATTCACAATCGCCGCCGTAACCGACGTCAAACCCGCAGCCTGCCTGCGCGGCCAGGTCCCCGTCGCCGCTGCAATCAATGAACCGCTCCGCCAGCCAGGCCTGCCGCCCGGACTTGGACTCCGTGACCACGGCGGTGAGTCGGTTGTTCGGATCCTTGATGGCGCCCGCCAGTCGCGTATGCAACTGGATGCGGACACCCGCCGCCACGCAAAGCTCCTCCAACGCCAACTTGGCAATCTCCGGGTCGTAAACCGTGCCCTTGGTGTCACGCGCGACGCCGCTGCCCCGCGAGGCGAATTCACGCAACAACTCGGCCATGATCCCGGTCTTGTTCTCCGAATCCAGGATCTTCGTCAGAAGTCCCGCGGTCCAGACGCCGCCGAGGCAGCCTGCCGCTTCCAGCAACTGCACGGAAGCCCCGGCGCGAGCCGCCGCCAGGGCGGCGCCGATCCCCGCCGGTCCGCCGCCGCACACCAGCACATCGCTTTGTCCCGCCACCGGAACCTGCCGGGCATTCTCCGCCAACCACTGCCGATCCCCGGAAACAACGCCCGAGGTCGACAAAACCTCGCCGCGCGAAAGATCAGGCTTCCGGGGAGGCTTCTTCGAGCCTTCCGCCTGGGACTCTCCGACGCCCAGCGCAAAGACGCCCGCCATGCCGCCCGCGCCAGTCTGGATAAACTTCCGCCGCGTGTTGTTTCCGGATTTGCTCATGAATTGAACGTAAGGCCGACGAACGATCGCGACGAGCGGATTCTGTTTCGACCAACCCGCCAGCGTAATCAGGAAGAACCCGGGCTCGAAC
>CAZFLK010000320.1:0-3929 GCA_964519245.1 uncultured Verrucomicrobiota bacterium | reverse complement strand
CGCCGTCCGTTTCAACTTCTTGAGATACCCCAGATCCTCGCTGTCCATTTGACGGTGCAGGATATCCACCCCCTCCACCTGTAAACGACTCGCCTCTTCTATCACGGTCTCGATCGGCGTCTTGGGCGGGCGGAAATGCCAGTAGGAATAAGAGGATATGCCCAGCTTCACCGAGGCTGCGCCTCCTCCCGCTTCCGCGCCCCGAACTCCTCCAGCGACAGCCCCCGCCATCGCGGCAGCCCCGACACCAACAAATCGTCGTCGATCCATGCCCCCGATCATGCGGAAGTTTCCCTCGTTGGCGAATCATAATTCCACCGCCTGCACGGCGTCCCCCGACTCGAGCCCCACGCGGATTTCATCCACGGTCGGCAACGCCTCCCGGTTCCCCTTGCGCCCGCACTTCAAGGCGGCGGCGGCCGAGGCAAACCTCAGGAGAAACGCCTCATCCCAGCCCTGCATGAGGCCATGAATCAGGGCCCCGCAAAAGGTGTCGCCTGCGCCGTTGGTGTCGACCGCCTCCACCGTCGTTGCCGGCAATTGCAATCGTCTCTCCCCCGACACCAGCCACGCCCCATTCTCTCCGTTGGTCACGGTCGCCATCTGCGGCCCGGCAGCCAGCAACTTCAACGCG
Organism: uncultured Verrucomicrobiota bacterium; assembly: GCA_964519245.1. Classification (GTDB taxonomy): domain Bacteria; phylum Verrucomicrobiota; class Verrucomicrobiia; order Limisphaerales; family JAYPEY01; genus JAYPEY01. The sequence goes on along the minus strand of CAZFLK010000320.1, from coordinate 3,295 downwards.
CCCTTGATGGGATCCGTTTCCCCCATCACGCGCTCAACACACCGCAACGGACAATTGACGACATCGACCACCGCCAGCAGTTCATTCAGGCGTTCCTTCGGCGAGCCCAGATCCAGAACGACCGTCCCGCCCCGGGATCGCATGGCCTTCGCCGCCGCGATCGCGCTGCCCGTGGACCAGCCGTCCAGGTGCAACGCGTCGTTTCGCGCAAGCCCGGCAACTTCGATCTCCGAACGCTGAATCTCATGACTGCCTCGATGGAAAACCGACGTCCTGCGACCGGTCGCCCGCTCCACCCAGACATGCGCAAACCCGGTCTGGGAATCCGCTTCGCAGCGCGGCGGATCGAATCCGATGCCTTCCGCGCGCAGGTCCTCCTCAATCAGGGCTCCCAAATGATCGGGAGCCCATTTCCCTTGAAAGGTCGCGCGGCCTCCCAACCGCCTCACGACCGCCAGCGCCGTCGGCACCGGACCGCCCACCTGAAACCAATGTTCGCCGACCTCGTTCTTCGTGTCCCGCTCGGGAAAACGGTCCACCTCGACCATGTGATCCACCACCACCGTGCCCAAGCCAAAAACGGAATACGGCCTGAACGCCCCCAATCCGACAGTCGTCCGCCGCTTCGTCATTGCGCCCGCAGATCAACACAAACCAGCATGCGCGTATCCCGCGCCAGAAATCGGCCGTCAGCCAAGGCCGGTTGCGCGCGCACACCTGTTCCCAGTATCTGCGCCCGGCCGCCGATCTCCGGCTCCTCGCGCGTCGCCTTGAGCCGGACCAGTTCGCCGGATTCCCTGAGAACCAGCAGGTCCTCCCCCGCCATGATCATCGCCGCCGCCTTCATTCCCTCCTTGGTCCAAAGAGCCTCCCCGGTGGCCAGTTCAACGCACCTCGGCGAGGTTCCCTCGCGCGAATCATGACGCCCCGCCAATCCGTAAAGCAATCCGTCCCGGTGCATCGGAGTCGCATACTGACTGGAGAACGAGTCGCCTGCCCAGACGCTTCGCAGACCGAAGTCCTCTTCCACCTCGAGCAAGTTGTCCCCGGTGCCATAACTCGATGTCAGCAGGATGCGATTCCCGATCACAACCGGCGTCGCCGCATTCACCGAGGCGTGCATCCGCGCCCGCCAGCGAAACTTGAACGCCACTTCGCCCGTTTCAGGCCGCAACCCGAACAATCCTTCCCGCAGAAAGAACAAGGCCAGGCGCCGGCCGCGCAACTCCGCCATCCTGGGTGAAGAATAGTCCGCCTCCTGGTCGGTGGACTTCCAGAGCAGTTTCCCATTGCGCTTGTCCAACGCAACCACCCCGGCCCCGTTGGCCCCGCCGATGCTCAACAACACGGAACCACCCTCGACCAACGGCCCGCATGCCATCCCAAAAAAACCCTTCCCCGCGCCAAAATTCTTCCGCGCCTCCTCACTCCAAATCTCCTTCCCTGTGAAAAAATCCACACACCGTAGAGCTCCGTCCGCCCCCAGGGTGTAAACCCGCCCGTCACTGATCGTCGGCACCGCCCGGGGACCGTAGTCCGAGCTGTAGCCGTCCCGATACTCGCTGGGGTAACGATACGCCCATTCCTTGGATCCGTCCGCCAGGTTCAACCGCTCCACGACCTCCTCATCGCCAACCCGATGAAACAGGATCACCCCGCCGTCCTTCACCGCCGGGCCAGCAAAACCCTGGCCCACACGCTGACGCCAGGACGTGGGAGGCCCCGCCGCAGGCCAACTCCCAGCCAAACCCGAATCCACGGTCACACCCGTGCGTTCCGGCCCCAGCATCTGGGGCCAGTCGGCTCCCTCCGCGCCCCAAAAAGGCGCCGCCACGATCATCGTCACAAATAATCCACGCAAGTTCATGATCGCGCGACGCTACACCCTCACCCCGACAAACGGAATCATTTCCCACCCCCTCCCGCATCACATCTCCCAGAAAAACGTTGCCTCTGATCGGCTTTGCGCGAAATTCACACCTATGAGCGACACCGCCACTGCCAACCTGCCCGATGCCCAGGGACATTTCGGCCCCTACGGGGGGCGCTATGTTCCCGAAACGCTGGTTCATCCCCTGCAGGAACTCGAGGAGGAATACCTCCGCGCCAAAGACGATCCGGAATTCCAACGCGAACTGAGCTACTACCTCCGGGAATTCTGCGGTCGCCCCACCCCGCTGTACCTCGCCGAACGCCTGACCAAGGAACTCGGCGGCGCCAGGATCTACCTCAAACGCGAGGACCTGCTGCACACCGGGGCCCACAAAATCAACAACGCCGTCGGCCAGGTCCTCCTCGCCAAACGCATGGGCAAGAAACGCGTCATCGCGGAAACCGGAGCCGGACAACACGGCGTCGCCAGCGCCACCGTAGCCGCCATGTTCGGCATGGAATGTGTCGTCTACATGGGCGCCGTCGATTGCGAACGCCAGGCTCTCAATGTCGCCCGAATGAAAATGCTCGGTTCCAAGGTCGTCCCCGTCGAAGCCGGGCAGAAGACGCTCAAGGAAGCCATCAACGAGGCCATGCGCGACTGGGTCACCAATGTCCGCAGCACGCACTACATTCTGGGCACTGCCTACGGAGCCCACCCCTACCCCATGATGGTGCGCAATTTCCACCGGGTCATCGGCGACGAAGCGCGCCGCCAGATCCTCGAACAGGAGGAACGACTCCCCAACCTCCTCATCGCCTGCGTCGGCGGCGGTTCCAACGCCATCGGACTCATGTACCCCTTCCTGGATGACAAGGACGTCAAAATGGTCGGCGTCGAAGCGGGCGGACTCGGCATCCAACCCGAAAAACACGCCGCCCGCTTCCACGGCGGTTCGCTGGGCGTCCTCCAAGGCGCGCGTTCCTACGTCCTTCAGGACGACCACGGCCAGATCCAGCTCACTCACAGCGTCTCCGCCGGACTCGACTACGCCGCCGTCGGCCCCGAGCACTGCTGGCTCAAGGACTCCGGCCGCGTCGACTACACCTACGCCACCGACGAGAAGGCGCTCGAAGCTTTTCTCAAACTCGCGCGTCTCGAAGGCATCATCCCCGCCCTTGAATCGTCCCACGCAGTCGCCGAAGCCATCAACCGCGCGCCCGGAATGTCCCCGGACGACCTCATCATCGTCAACCTCTCCGGCCGCGGCGACAAGGACGTCGCCCAAGTAATGGAGAAGGTGGATTTGACATGAAATCCATGACCGGCCATGGCCGCGGCGAAAACGTCCGCGACGGCTATCGCATCAGCGTCGAGCTCGGCTCCGTCAATCGCAAGCAACTCGAACTCGCGATCAACCTG
>CAZFLK010000319.1:0-3962 GCA_964519245.1 uncultured Verrucomicrobiota bacterium | reverse complement strand
CGCCAATCACCGAGGGACGCCTCCGCCTGGGTGATCGCCAGCATCTCGGCATGGGCGGTGGCGTCTTTCAGTGTCTCAACCTGGTTGAAAGCCCGGGCGATGATCGCGCCCTGATTGACGATGACTGCTCCGACCGGCGTTTCCTGTGCGCGGTAGGCCTTGAGCGCCTGTCTCATGGCTTCGGCCATGAAGTGGTCGTCGCTGTGCAGATCGATGATGGGGTCGTTCACTTGAAATTCGTTTCTGCGGCGGGTGAGGACTGTTCGATGCGCCAGTCGTTCTGGTTGTCCGGGAAGCAGCGGCAGTGGGCGCTGAAGAATCCGCCCCGGTGCTTCCAGAATGCGGGCCAGATGTACTCGCCGTCGTTGACGGGGAGTTTCAGGTCGGGGATGGCCTCGCGGGGGAAGAATTGGAAGCGTCCCTCCGCGTGCGGCGGCGGTGTTTCGGTGAGCGGACGCTTCAGTTCGAAGAGAAACATCAGCCAGTGGGCCTGCTCGTGGTAGCCCGCTTCGCTCACCATGCCGGTCAGGCGCCAATCGGCGGGGGCGGATTCCAGTCCCATCTCCTCATTGGCTTCCCGGCAGGCGCAGACGTGGGGCGATTCGCCGATGGCGGTGATCAGTTTGCCGCCGGGCGGGCTCCAGCAGCCGCGATTGGGCTCCTGCGCGCGCTCGATCAGCAACACTTCGTCGCGCTGGTTGAAACAGTAGAGCAGGGTGGAGATCTTGTGCGGCAACGACATCGCGCGCAGTCAAGCGCTGAAGCGCTCCCGCGTAAATTGGAAAGCGGCGGCGCGTTCATGCGGCGGACGCGCCATTTCTTAAACACAGAGGTCGCGGAGAACACAGACATTCCAGAATCGTTCCCCGACGCTTGTGTTTCCTGCCCGGCGCGACTCGGCTTGATTCTGCCAGCGGCCCGGCGTGCGATTAAACGAGGGTGGCGGAAACGTGCTGCCTCGTTCCTTTGGAACTTGGCATTGCCCTGGGCTGATATGGGACCGCCCCTTCGTTCTGCACAATCGTGACAAGCGGCCCCGGGCGCTCCAGCTCCCCGCTTGTGTTTTGCCCCGGCGGCAATTTAAGTTCTCGTCATGAAATCATTTTATCTCCCTGTTCGTCGGTTCGTTTTCTCCTTGGCCGCCGCCGCCGCGTTCATCGGCCTGGTCCCTTCGCTTCAGTCGGCGGAGAAGCCCCATGTGGTCCTGATCAGCGGGGAGTATGAATACAGCTCCATGATCACCCTCCCGGCCCTGGCGGCTTATCTCGAGGAGAACCATGGCTTCAAGACGACCTACCTCCAACGCGGCAACGGCGAGAACATCGATGGCTTGGAAGCCTTGGAATCGGCTGACCTCGCAATCCTGATGATCCGCAGAATGACCTTGCCGCCGGATCAGTTGGGCCGAATCAGATCCTACGTGGAAAAGGGCGGCCCGGTCGTGGGGTTGCGCACGACCAGCCATGCTTTTGAGAATTGGAAGGCATGGGACAACGAGGTTCTCGGCGGCAATTACCACGGCCATCACAAGAATCACTTGGTCGCCACCGCGCACGTGCCCGATTCGGCGCGGCGGCATCCGATCATGCAGGGGGTGAAGGAGGCGTTTCTCACCGGCGGGTCCCTGTATGAAACCGTCCCCTTGGCCAAGGGGACCACTCTCCTGCTGAATGGAACGGTCGAGGGCGCCGAGCCGGAGCCCGCGGCCTGGACGCATGAATACAGGGGCGCGCGCATCTTTTATGCTTCCTTGGGCGACGCCAAGGACTTTGCCTCCCAGCCGTTCATGCAGATGCTCGTTCGCGCCACGCATTGGGCCATGGACCGGCCTCAGCCGAAGAAACCCGCCAAGGCGATCAAGTTCTTTCCCTCCCGCGTCATTGACACCGAGGCCTTTGAAAAGTTCGCCAAACATCACCGCACCCAGGTGCTGGATGTGCGCACGCCCGGTGAATTCCGCGATGGCCATGTCGCCAAGGCCTGGAACATCGATTTCAGCGCGCCCGACTTCAAGGAGAAGGTCGGCAAGCTGGACCGGAATCGTCCCTACGCCCTGCATTGCCGCAGCGGCGGCCGCAGCGGGCGCGCCACCAAGCTCATGAAACAGATGGGCTTCAAGTTCCTTTATGACTACTCCGGCAGCATGCTGGACTGGGAAGCGGCCGACAAACCGTTGGTCGAAGGGGACAAGTGAATGATCTTTTCCCCATTGTTCATGAAGATGAGGACTTGTTGGTCATCAACAAACCCGCCGGATTGGTCTGCCACCCGACCAAGGGCGATGTCTATTCCAGCCTGATTTCGCGGATTCGCCTGTATTTGGGGCCGGACGCGACTGCCCACCTGGTCAATCGACTGGACCGCGAGACCGGCGGCTTGACGCTGGTTGCGAAAACCGACGAAGCCGCCCGTGAATTGCGGCGACTCTGGGAGGCGCGTGAAGTCGTCAAGGAATACCGCGCCATTGTGCATGGCTGCCCGCCGAGGGAGCAGGGAATCATCGACGCTCCGCTGGGCAAGGACGAGCAGAGCGAGGTCGCGGTCAAGGATTGCGTTCGCGAGGATGGCGCCGAGGCCAGCACGGAATACCGTTGCGAGAAGGCCTTCGAACGCGCCGAGGGCCTGTTTTCATTGCTCCAGGCGCGTCCCCGCACCGGCAGGAAACACCAGATCCGACTTCACCTCGCCCACCTCGGTTGCCCCATCGTCGGCGACAAGATCTATGGTGGGGACCCGCAACTCTATCTGCATTTCGTCAATGACCGACTCGCTGAGGCCCAGAAACGACGTCTGATCCTCCCGAATCAGGCGCTGCACGCTGTCGGACTGGAGTTTCTCTGGCGTGGTGAACGCCGCCGTTTCGCCGCGGAACTCGATCCCGTTCTGATTCAATTCCTGGCGGGGGAGGATGTCTCGCAGATCCCTTGGCCCGCCAAACCGGCCTGAAAACCCAATGAATTCAAGGCTTTTGCAGGCTTGCAACATCTCCGCAAGCCGCTGATAGTCAAGGAGTTGGCGGCGCGTTTTGGCGCCGTTCTGTAACCTGGCTGTAAACACATTGTATTGACGTTTTTTGGGTAAAAAAAAGTTGACGATCGAACCCCTGTTTGCGACTTTCACCTCGCACACGGAATCAATAAGGAAACAACACCAATGAAATTGAAAGCACTACTCGTTGCTGGCGCGGTTTGCCTTGCAAGCGCGGTTAACTCATCTGCAGCCGATAATACGGTCTTCTCCGCTAATACGGTGGGATTCGTGAATAAGGAAATCCCAACCGGATTTTCCATGATCGCAAACCCGGTGGTTGCGGCTGATAATTCGATCGCGGCATTGTTTCCTGATGCCACGTTGGGATGGCAGGTCTTCAAGTTTGATCCGGGAGCTGGCACGTTTTCGGTGTTCAGTGTTGGTTTCACTGGTTGGGGAACGGATGCCCAGACGACGACTCTACTTCCTGGTGAGGGAGCGTTTGTTAACAACCCCGGTGCCCCTTTCACTGTGACGTTCACCGGTGAGGTTGTCCAAGGCGCTGCGAGCAACATGGAAATCGCTGGGGGTTTCTCGATCGTTTCTTCGACTGTCGCTCAAGGTGGTTTGCTTCAAACTGATCTCGGATTTCCGGCAACGCTCGGTGACCAGATTTTCAAGTTCAACAATGGCACCGGTAGCTACGAAGTCAGCAGCTTTGGTTTCACAGGCTGGGGAGTTGAGCCGAGTGTTGAAATTGCTGAGTCCTTCTTCGTCAACAAGGCCGCGACAGTTAATTGGGACCGGAATTTCGATCCGAACTCTGCGCAGTGAAGCGATACAACGAAAAGTTTAACCACTAAGATCCAATGAAAATTTTTAAATCGATTTTTGTAGCGGGAACGATTCTCTTGGGTGGCGCTTTCGCCTCCAGTGCGCAGACCCCGGGGCAGTTGATCTTTCAGACCTTCGACGCGGGTGACCTGAGCTCG
>CAZFLK010000318.1:0-3969 GCA_964519245.1 uncultured Verrucomicrobiota bacterium | reverse complement strand
TCCTATGAACCAACAACAAGAACCCAAGGTGTCAATTCGGAATCAGGACTCGACCGCGCTACGCGCCGTGTTTTTCGTTTAGAGTTTGATGTTCAACGTTGAACGTTTGCCGTTCGTCTTGTCTCTCCTCGATGACCACCGCCAACAAGATCACGATCCTGCGAATTCTGCTGACCCCGTTCTTCGCCACGCAGGCGATCTACTACGTCAGTGAAGGGGACGAGATCTTTCGCCTGAGCGCCCTGCTCTCCTTCTGGATCGCGGCCATTCTGGACGGGGTCGACGGCTATATCGCCCGCCAATACAACCAGAAGACCGAACTGGGGGCTCTGCTGGATCCCCTGGCCGACAAACTTCTGCTGGTCACCGGCCTCGTTGTGTTGACCTTCGACAACGAGCCGCTCTTGGATCGCATCCCACTTTGGTGCACGGGCACCGTTATCGGACGGGACATCATACTGCTGCTCGGCGTGGCGGTGATCCAACACACCAAGGGAAAGCCCAGGATCCAGCCGCGCTTCATGGGCAAGTGCGCGACATTCTTCCAGATGGCCATGATTATCCACACGCTCTTGAAATGGCCGCATTCGGGACAACTCGCCTGGGCCGCCGCAGCCACTTTCTGCACCGCGGTCTCCTGCATCCTCTACCTCATCGATGGGGCCAGACAATTGGCGGATGACCCGGACGACTCGAGCGAGACTTCTTGAAGCTGCGGCCTGCCGTCCAACCCGCCCCCATGGAAGATCAAACTGGTTCTGCAGCCTCACCGGCAGCCATCACTCCTCCAGGCAATAGAGGAATTGATGTCCCCGCAGAAACAACGATCTTCCCGCAACCGCGGGCGAGGCATCAAAGCGATCTTCCAACCGATTCACCGCCAACTCCTCAAAGGTGTCGCCGGCCTTGACGACAACGGCGCCCCCATCCCGCCCGACCACATACAAGCGACCACCCGCGACGACCGGCGAACTGTAGACGCCCCGAATTCCCGTCAGCCGCCTGGATTCATAGAACGGCTTTCCGGTCGCCGCATCCAGGCAGTTCAACAATCCGTCCATGCGTGACACGAAATACAAACGCCCCGCATGGAGCGCCGGCGACGGAACATAGGATGCCGCCCTCGTGTAACGCCACAGCACACGATCCGTTTCGGTGACGTCGCCCTCGCCGCCCAATCGAATCGCCATCACTGAATTGCGCCCATAGCTGCTCTGCGCATAGACGATCCCGTTCCGCCCCACCGGACTCGGAATAACGTTCAACTGCATGCCCGAGCAATTCCAAAGCTCGCGTCCGTCGAGCAAATCGTAGGCGCGAATCCTCCGGGTCGCCGGCACGATCACCTGCGCGCGGCCCTCCGACTCCATAATCAACGGCGTCGCCCAGGAGCTGACTTCATCGCGCTCGGTCCGCCACAACATGTTTCCCGTGCGCTTGTCGAGGGCGGTGATGAACGAGGGTCCCTCATGATCCCAGTTCACGACCAGGGCATCGCCGTACACCACGGGCGACGCCCCCTCCCCCCAGGAATAGCGCGTCTCCATATCACCGAGGTCCCGTCGCCAAAGAATCCGCCCCTCCAGATCGAGACAATAGATTCCATGGGAACCAAAGGAAACGAACAGGCGATCGCCGTCGGCAACCGGAGACGCGGAGGCAAAGGTATGGGACGGGTGCCGCCCTTCATTCGGAACCGCTTCGACCGCAGTCGTCCTCCACAACTCCTTCCCCAATGCCGCATCCAGGCATAGGACCACAAACCGGTGAACCTCTTCCGCCGGCCGAACCTTCGCCGGGCTGAAACGACGCTTTCTCACCCCGGTCTCTCCCCGAACCCCGGTAGGAACCGCGCTGAGCAGAAAGATCTTTCCCGCATGAACAATCGGCGTGGAAAACCCTTCCCCGGGAATTGCAGCCTTCCATTTGACATGCTCCCGTTCACTCCACTGCAAGGGCGGAGCTCCGTCGTCCGAGACTCCATCGCCACTCGTCCCCCGCCATTCAGTCCAACCTGAAGCCGCCGTCCCGACAGCGGCGCCGCCCGCGATGGCAACTGAAAAGAGCAACTCCAGTTTCATGCTGGTCGCTGGCAAACGTAGCGCGCCCAATCCCACGCTAAACCGACATCGGTCGTCCGTTGTCGTCCGCGTCGAGGCTCAGAATCGTCGGAACCGCGCGCTTTGCCCATTCCTCGGGCGTCTCATAACTCGATGCGGCTCCGCCGAAGCAACTGCGCAACATGTCGGTGTCGATGACGCCCGGATTCAACGGGATCGCGGCCACCCCCTCCGGCAATTCCTGGGCCAGCGCCTGGGTCAAACCTTCGATCGCCCACTTGGTCGCACAATACGGCGCCACCTCCGGCGAGGTCGAACGCCCCCATCCAGAGCTGAAATTCACAATCACTCCGCTCCCGTTCTCAATCATGCCGGGCGCAAAATGCCGAATCACATTGGCCACGCCCTTGATGTTGACGTCGATCACCTCATCAAACTCCCTCGCCGACAAGGCAATCAACGGCGCGCTGCGGTTGATGACCGCCGCATTGTTCAACAACAAGGCCGGCGGTCCGAATGCCTCCATGACCTCGTCCGCCCACTCGCTCACTTCGTCGTCCGACGCCACGTCCACCGCATCCAAACGATGAGGCGCGGGAAACCCGGCTTCCGCCTCCGCCACAGACCCGGGGCTGGCGCCGCACCCCACAACCGTCCAATCCCGGTTCATGAATTCCCTCGCCATGGCGCGCCCGAGCCCTCTCGTCGCGCCGGTGATGACGACCACCTTGGATTGTTCAACCTGCATGATCATATCGCTTCGCTGCCGCGGAATATCCTCGCGACCGGGAAAGCCTGACAACTACAATCGTCCCCATGGCACTCATCACCCTCACCACGGACTTCGGAACGGGCGACTGGTTTGTCGGCGCCATGAAGGGCGTCATGATCAGCGTCAGCGGCCGCAACCGCATCGTCGACATCACTCACGACATCCCGCCCGGCGACATCCTGGCCGGTGCCTTCGCGCTGGCCCAAAGCTACAAATACTACCCGCCCCAAACCATTCACGTCGCCGTCGTGGACCCCGGCGTCGGCAGCGACCGTCCCGCCATCGCCGTTGAAACCGCCAACTTCACCTTTGTCGGCCCCGACAACGGCGTCCTCTCCCTCGCGTTGGCCAATGAGGACGTAAAGGCCATTCATCAAATCGAAAACGAGGACCTCTTCTGCCATCCGGTCAGCCAAACCTTTCACGGCCGGGATATCTTTGCCCCCGTGGCCGCGCATCTGGGACGCGAGGCCTCTGCCGCCGATGTCGGCCCGGCTCTCACAGACCTGATCAAACTTCCGTTTCCCTCCATTCAGATCCAGGGAGATCTCCAGATCGGTCAGGTCATCCATATCGATCGCTTCGGAAATGCCATCACCAATATCCCGGCCGACGCCATCAAGGAATCGACCTCCCACCAACAAGTCATCCTCTATAACGGTGCCACCTGCAATCTACGCCAGTTCTATTCGGAAGTCGCGAACGGGGAAGCTCTCGCCCTAATCGGTTCCAGCGGCTACCTCGAAATCGCTGTCAATGGCGGCAATGCCTCAGACAAACTGGACCTCAAAGTCGGTTCAGCGGTTTCCTTGCGCTAACAATTGTCCTATTATCGCGCAGACTCAAAATTGGGGATTTTTTGACGTTCTAGAGATCTGTCTCTCGCCAAGATGTCCTATTTTCCTTAGACAAATACCCTGATCTCGGACACCGGTGTCACGGTTTAAGGCACTTTAAATACCCTTTCCACAGTCTATGAGTCGTAAATCCTTCGGTCTTCTAAGCGCCCTCCTCTTAACCGGGCAGTTTTCACTCCAAGCTCAATCCCCCTTCGCAGGCTCCTACAACGGGCTCGTGTACACCGTAAGCGTTTAACGAAACCCACGTTGTTGCTCCGCCCCGGGAACGGGTAGACTG
>CAZFLK010000317.1:0-3983 GCA_964519245.1 uncultured Verrucomicrobiota bacterium | reverse complement strand
GACCGAGCTTTCCGACATCTTCATTGTCCAGGTCGATGGCGGAGAAGGGACAGTACTTGAGCTCGTCGTAGAGATAGTTTTGCTCGTCCGCAAAGCTGACCTTGCAACCCAGTTTCTGCAGTTCGGAGCCGAAGACGCCGTGGCCGCAGCCGAGGTCGAGAGCTTCGGTTTTCGAGTCCAGTACGGTTCCCCCCCCTTGGATCCAACGGATGGCGTCGAGGGCTTGAAGCAGGTAGAAGTCCGCGTCGTCCTTGTGCTTCAAGTGTTGAAGGATGAGCTTGTGAATGATCATGAACTGCGGCGAAGCAAGATGGGGGCGGCCGCCGACGTTGGCAATGTCGGAGTTGGCCTCGAACGAACCGAGAACCCAGAACCCAGAACAAAGAACGATTTTCGAATTGAGTTCAGGGAGATGAGGCGACTAACTCGCGGACGCGACCGGGCACATGCGCATATTGATCGTCCATAACATTCTCAACGACTCGGTGTCTGTATCCGGGGTGTTGAAGCATTACGCCTTCTTGGCGAACGCCTGGATAGAGGCGGGGCATCAGACGGATTTCGTGGTGGCGCGGGCGGGGTTTCCCCAATTGCGAAAATTGGCCCCGGAGGCCGGTTTGATCAGCAGCGACAATCTGTTCGATGCGACGAAGAACATGTCCAAGACCTGGCAGAACATGCCGGCTTTTCTCTGGCGCATGTGGCATGCCCATTGGCTGCGATTGCGGGAGCGCTACGACGTGGTCTACGCCTCGGGGCCCTTCATTTTCGAAGTCTATGCGGCACGCGTCCTGGCGCGGCGGCTGCGCGCGAAGTGGGCGGCCAAAGTGCAGCATGTCCTGCACTCCCAGCCCAAGCGTGACGGCGTCTTCAATCGCATGTTCCTGCAGTCGGAGAAGATTTCGGCGCGATGGATGAACCGGGATGCGGCGGTGATCATGTGTCTTTCGAAGGTCGTGCAGGACGACTATCGGAAACTGGAGGAGGAGATGGGCATGAGGCCGGCGGAGACGGTCCAGGTTGGCTGCGGCATTGATTTCGCGGCGATGCTCGATGGGCGGAAGGAAACGAAGGAGTATGACGCCGTTTTTCTCGGACGGTTGCATGAGCAGAAAGGCGTTTTCGATCTGCCGGCGACCTGGCGCGCGGTTGTTGACGCGAGGCCGGATGCGAGGCTTCTGGTCATTGGGTCCGGGCCTCACCGGGACGCCATGGAGGCGAGGTTGCGGGAGTTGGGATTGGCCGCGACGGTTACCGTTGCCGGAGGGGTGGATGAGGCGGAGAAGAATCGATTGCTGGCGCGCTCGCGGGTCGGGATCAGTCTGAGCTACGAGGAGGGGTGGGGGTTGTCCGTGACGGAATTCCTGGCTGCCGGCCTGCCGGTGGTCGCCTATCAGTTGCCGGTTTTCGAACAGGTCTTCCCCCAACGCCTGGAATCCGTGAAGGCTGGTGATGCCGAAGGGGCGGGGAAGGAAATCATCGCCCTGTTGCAAGATGAGACGCGCCGGAAGGAGCGGGGAGCTGAAGGGCGCGAGTTTGTGAGGCAGTATGACTACCGCGAGATTGCCCGAAAAGAGTTGGAGGTTCTGCGACAAGCCGTTGAAGGCGCCTGAATGGCTTTGTGGCTCGCCATTTCACATGTTCGGGTGTCCTGTTAGTTGACACTGGGGAGCGGGCGGCGGCTCCTTCAAGAATTCATGTCTTGATGCGCCGATGACATCCGTTGTTAGGATGCCGGGAACTCATCGATGGAGAACACATCCGCTGAAGGCGATAAAGGAAACGGGGGGCTGACGCTGCTCTGCGATTCGGCGGGCCGTGACGGAGCGGGATCGGTCTACCGGCGGGTTGTGCAGCGTTTGGACGAGGCGCGGGAGTCGATTTAGATCCACATGTTTGTCTGGCGGAACGACGACGTCGGCAATGAGATTGGAGCCGCGGTTCTTCGCGCCGCAGAGCGAGGGGTTCGGGTTCGAATCAAGAAGGACAGGGGGGCGATCATGTATGAGCGGATCGAGATGAACCGCAGGTCCTTCTTTGATTCAGGGCTTTCGCTGGGGACGCGGCTGAAGTTTGCCGCGATTCGTCCGACCTTTCCCGACACTCGCGTTCGCGATGACCGCGACGGGGCGCTGGGCGAAGCGATCCGCAATCATCCGCGGGTGACGTTTCAGTGGGTGGATCACACGCACACCAAGTATTACATCATCGATGAGCGGATCATGATCACCGGCAGCGTCAACGTCGAAGACCGCCATCTCCAGTATCACGACTACATGGTGGAAATCGAAGGTGAGGAAGCGATTCGGCGCTTTCGCGACCGCGACTGCGGGAAGGCGTCCTTTGACGCCGGGCGCGATCTGGATTTTCTGCTCAACCACCGTTCGGAAGCGCCGCCCCGCTTTGAGATCAAGAAACAGCTGCTGCGATGCATTGCGGAAGCGCAGCATGCGATCTACGTGGAAATGGCGTAGTCCGGGGATCCGGACGTGAGTCTCAGGCTGCTGGGAGCGGCCCGGCAGGGGGTGAGGGTCAAGATTCTCTTCTCCCGCAAGGCGAATGTCGGCAACGACATCAACTACCGGGCGTTGAAACAACTCTATCAGAACGCCGACATCGAAGTCTTCTTGAGCGATCGCATGTTGCACTCGAAACTGATGTTGTTCGACTGGAAGACAGCCATTCTCGGTTCGGCGAACATCTCGGTTTTCTCCATGCAGACGGCGGATGAGTTGGACATCATCGTGCGCGACCGGCCCGACTTCATGAAGCCGCTGAACGCCGAGGTTCGGAGGCGCTTGAAGAACAGCCGGAAGATCGAGTCGGTCGCGCCGCTGAAGAACTACAGTTCACTGCTCGCCTCATTGCAGCAGCTTCACCAAAAGCTTACCTGAGCCAGCGGGCTACAGCGTTCATCCCCAGGCGTCGACAAGGTTGGCCTCGTCGATTTTGACGCCAAAGCCCGAGCCTTCGTCAGGCAGTCTTACCCGCCCTCCTTCGATCTCGGGTTGGCCGCCCACCCACTGGATCCAGTGTCGGCCCGACTCCGCGAGCGGATGGGGGTCGAGAGCGGCCATCGCGTGCAAGGACCAAAGCTCTGAACCGCGATGCGGGCAGACACGCAGTCCGGCCTTGTTCGCGAGTTGGTAGACGTCGATCAGGGTGGTCAAGCCTCCGGCCCAGGTCACGTCCGGTTGCAGGACCTGATAAACGCCCCGCTCGATCAGGTCTGCGAACGACCGGGTCGTGAAGTCATGCTCTCCGCCGGCAATGGGTATCGGGCTTCGATCGCGCAGGGTTTCGTATCCCCGGATGTCATCGGGAGCGAGCGGATCCTCCAGCCAGTCGATACGGAACTCCGTGGCCTTCTCAGCGAATGCGAGCGCCGTTTCCGGGGTCCACTTCGTCCAGGCGTCGACCATCAGGGGCGCCTCGGGGCCGACGATTGCCCGGGCTTGTTTCACGCGCTCAATGGCCGCGCCGACCGGATTCTGTGAGGTTTCGCGGCCCAGGAACAATTTGAATGCGCGGTGACCGGCTTCCGCGGCCGATGCTATGCCGTCGTCCGTCAGTCCCACGGTGACGTAGGAAGGCAGCGAGCGGCCTGATTGTCCTCCGAGCAACTCGACGATCAGCTTCTCCTCCCGTTTGCCGCGCAGGTCCCAGAGCGCGAGATCGACGCCGCTGATGGCCATGATGGCCACGCCCATCCTTCCGAAGGGCAAGGTGGTCCGGTGCATTTCGTCGGAGAGTTCGCGGATCTTGGCGGCATTGCGCCCCAGGAGCAAGTCGCGCAAGACCGTGCGAACGATGTGAACGGCTGAAAGTCCGCCGCCCCCCACGCCGTATCCGGTCAGGCCGTCGTCGGTGTCGATGGCGACCAGAAACTGTCCCATGCTGGCGCGCCAATCGCGCGGAGCTTCCGGGGAGACGGGCTGAACCGCCCGGATATCGGTGATGGTCATGATGTATGGGGGAGCGGG
>CAZFLK010000316.1:0-4002 GCA_964519245.1 uncultured Verrucomicrobiota bacterium | reverse complement strand
CAGTGCCTGTTCAATTTTTCAACAGCCTGCTAGCCTTCACAAAGCCAATCGGTTTCCGCCCCCGCGGCGCGGTCCGCCCGCCGTCTTTACGGCTCAATTGTTTCAACAACGCCTGCATCTCTTCGCGCTTCGCAGCTTCCTTGAAGAACAGGTTCTTCGTCTCGCCCGGGTCTTCGGCCAAGTTGAACAGCTGTCCCGTCGCGTCCGGTTCCGTTTCCGGCAGCGCGAACTTCGCCATGTTTCCCCGGGTATAGTTGTTGCCGCCCGACCCTTTGTGAGCCAGGTATTTCCATTGCCCCACCCGCAACTGGAATTCACCGCGAAAACTTTGGGTCAGCATGTGGGGACGAATTGGCTCTCGGGCCTTCCCCAGCAGCGCGGGCAGCATGTCGAAGCTGTCAAACGCCGCGTCATCCGGCAGCGCGTATCCCACCACCGACGCCAGCGTGGCAAGGATATCGGTCGTATTGATCAATTGATCCGAAACCTGGCCGGCGGGAATGCGCCCCGGCCAACGGGCAATGAACGGCACTCGGTGCCCGCCTTCCCAGCCGTCGCGCTTCATCCCCCGCAAGCCACCAGCCGCGTCGTGCTCATGATCTTCCCGCATCCAGATCGTGTGTAAGGTCTCCGGCCCGTTGTCGGCGTTGAAGATGACCAACGTTTCCTCATCGATCCCCATCGCCTCGATCGCATCCAGCAGTCGGCCGGCAAGGACATCCAGTTGATAAACAAAATCCCCGCGCGGGCCGCCCTTGGTTTTCCCATTGAACTCCTCGGGCACCAACACCGGAGCGTGCGCAATCTGCGTCGAGAACACCGCGAAGAACGGTTTGTCTTTGTGCTCCTTCCGGTGCCGTCTGATGAAGTCCATCGTCTTGTCGTAGAACAGCAGGTCGGCCTTCATGAATTCGTAGTCGGGCGCCATCCAGCCCTCGTCGTTGTCCCAGCGCCACTTGCCACCAAGGTTTGGCAGGTTCTCCCGCTTGTGCCGCTGACTCGCAGGCGTCACGACAGTTCCATTCTCAATGTAGACGTAAAGCGGGTCGGTCGTCGGACAGTTCGGAGTCACGAAGGACTCATCGAATCCCCTCGCATTCGGACCGTCCTCCAGCGGACAGCTCTTCTCGTAGTCAATCAGCAGGGAGTTCTTGAAGCCGCCGCCCAACTTCTTGTCATCCTTGTCATACCAGGTCAGGCCCACGTGCCACTTGCCGAACACGCCCGTGCGGTAGCCCTTCTCTTTCAGCATGTCGCCGATCGTCAACTCCCCTGGCTTGATGTAGCTCGGTCCGCCCGGCCCCTCGAAGGCCCGTGAACCCCGACCCGATCGACAAACCAGGTTGCCCGAATAGAGCCCGTAGCGGGAGGGCGAGCAGATTGTCGAAGGGCTATGCGAATCGGTGAAACGAATGCCTTCCGCCGCCATTCGATCCAAGCGCGGCGTCTGGTAAGCCGCCTTGGGATTGTAGCAGGACAAGTCCCCGTAACCGAGATCGTCGGCGTAGACGACGATGATGTTGGGCAACCGCTCGGCCGCGACGGCCGCCGCGCAGACGACTCCCGTCAAACCGGCGACGCCGCCTCGAATCCAACTGGCAATTCGATAATGCATCGGAACAGCGTGCCGCAAACCCCGCCATTTTCCCAGCCTCGATGCCGGAAGCTCGCGGGAGGTGAAGCACGGTGAAATCAGCCCAACACCCTTAACCGACGGGACCAGCCTCGTCCAACTTCCCACTCGAGCCAAAGGCGCCCGACTTCGCCGAGCGGACGATGCCTTCCACCAGCGGATGCTTCAGCCGACGTTCCAACGAGATCGCGAAATACTCCTCCTTCACCCCGTCCAACCTGCCCAAAGGTTCCACCTGATACTGTTGACAGATTTGATCGGCCACCGCCGACGGCGCGGGAAACAGTCCGTAGCCTCCCCTGCCCGCCACCTTCAGCAACGCGGTGTCGTCAAACTCGGCGACCACCCGGGGCTTGCAGGAACGGTTGGCGCACCAAAGATCAAACTTCTCGCGAGCGGCCGTTCGCCTTGCCGGCAACAGCATGGGCGCGCCATTCAACGACCCGGGAAACCCGTCTCTCAGCGGCTTGACGATGTCGGACGAGCCGAAGATCTCCACACCGCACTGCCCCAGCCATTGGCTGTGAACCGGCGCCTCCCGGCTCGGCGAAGCGGGACAATCCGAAAGGATCAGGTCCACCTTGTGCAACGCCATCTCCGCCAGCAAACCATCCAGTTTCCCCTCGCGGCAAACCAGTTGGAACTCCGTTGCCCGCTCCAACGCCGGACGCAACAATTCGTGCGCAACCAGCTTGGGGATCACATCCGGCAGTCCCACGATGAACTGCTCATGCTCGGCGTCGGCATCCCCCGCAGCGTAGCCCAGCAACCGTTCCTCCGCGCCGAAGATCTCCTCGGCATAGGTCAATATGCTTCGCCCGAACCCCGTCACGACCAAGCCCTACGGATCCTGCTGAAAGAGCGCATGGCCCAGCTCGCGTTCGAACGCGCGCAAATGCGTACCCACAACGCCCGCCGGCATCTTGAGAGCCTGCGCCGCAACGGCGACATCCGCATAGTTCGCCACCGCCTTGAAACAACGCAACTGGGTATAATCGAGCCTTTTCATGCGGGCCAAGGCTAGCGCCTCTTCCCTTGAAGCGCACCCCGCATCGCAGTGATTCTGGAAGACCGCCTGCGTCAACCGGCCACGCGCACTCGACACCGGGGCATGACAAGATCATAGTGCACTCTCAGCCATCGCCATGAGAAAGCCTGCCATCGCCATCCTGCTCATCTTCTCCTTCTGTCTGTCCGCGCGGCCGGCGGCCTGGCCGACATGGCGGGGGCCGGAACGCAACGGAAAGACCCCGGAAAACAGCGGCTTCACTTCAGACGCATGGCCGTTGAAGGAGCCCGCCTGGGAAGCCACCGTCGGGATCGGCTGCGCGTCCATGATCGTCAACGATTCCAATGAATTGTTCACCCTGGGATGGAACCAGGGCCAGGACGTCTTGACCTGCCTGAGCGCTGCGACGGGAAGCATCATGTGGCGCCAGACCTACTCGACACCCGACTATGGGCGACACTCCAAAGGCGACAAGGGCTTCTATCGCGGCCCCAGTTCCACCCCGGAGTTTGATGAAGCAACCGGCAGGATTTACACCCTGGGTCTCGACGGGGATCTGAATTGCTGGAATGCGAGGAAGCAAGGCGACAGCATCTGGTCGCTTAATCTCTACGATCAGTTCGCCGCGCCGGTTCGCCCCCAGGCGACCTCCAGACGTGGCAGCCATCGCGACTACGGCTACCCCGGATCCCCGCTAGCTTACCGAGACTGGCTGCTCGTCGAAGTCGGCGCGCCGGCGCATGGCAACTTGATTGCCTTCGACAAGGCGACCGGCAAGGTCGCGTGGAAATCTCAGAATCGCGACCCCGCAGGCCATAGCGGAGCCGTCGCGCTGATGGAGGTCGAGGGCGTCCCTTGCGCCCTCACCCTGACCGCGCGCAACTTGGTGGTTACACGCCTGGACTCCGGACACGAGGGGCAGGAAGTGGCGAGGCACGAATGGACCACTGATTTCATCAACAACATCGCGACCCCGGCCGTGGATGGCAACCGCGTCATCATCACTTCGCAATACAACAAGAAAGCCGTGTGTTGCCTGGAAATCTCGCTGGACGGCGCAAGGAAGATCTGGGAGGTCGCACCGGGCAGCGGCGTGTGCACCCCGATCATTCACCAGCAACGCGTCTATTTCGTCGACCGGGGGCTGCATTGCCTGGATTTCAACTCAGGCAAACTCCTCTGGCGAGGCGGCAAGTTTGGACGCACGGCGTCCATCCTGATGACCGGCGACGACAAACTGCTGGTCTGGGCCAACAATGGCGACCTGGCCCTGATCGACCCCGCCGCCAACGAATACACTGAACTCAGCTCGACCCGGGATGTTCACTCCTCCCCCGCCTGGCCGCACGTCGTCCTCGCT
>CAZFLK010000315.1:0-4106 GCA_964519245.1 uncultured Verrucomicrobiota bacterium | reverse complement strand
CAGGCCGTCCGCCGCGCTCGCCGCCGCGTTCGAAACCAGGCCGTCCGCCGCGCTCGCCGCCGCGTTCGAAACCAGGCCGTCCGCCGCGCTCTTGATCACCCTCTTTGCCGTCGCGCGCCCAAGGTGGACCGAATCCACGTCCTCCATGGCCGCGGCCGTTCTGGGCCTCGCCATCTTGTTTAGCGGGTCCGCGATCGGCATCGCTGTCGCGGCGTCCCGGTTTGCGATGCTCGTGTTCCCTGTCCATTCCCTCGGGACGCGGACCACGCCCGCGACCATCACCGCCCGACCCGAGCCCGCCGCGCTCGCGCATCTCCTCGCCGCGACCACCACGCGGTCCTCGGGGCGGCGCCTCGCGCCCCCCCCGTTCCCGCCCTTCTTCGCGAGCCTCATCCCGGCCGGCCGGCCGTCGTTGATCCTTGTCCCTGTCGCCGCCCTCGGCGGCGACGCCGTTAACGCCGCACGCGACCATCGCGCCGGCAATCAATGCCAGTTTCATCTTCTTCATGTTCGTGTTCCTTTGGTTGACGTTTGCAGTAGCCATGTGCCGGATAGAACGGCGGCTGAGGGGCCAAGGTTTGTTCTTCTTTTGTAACCTGTTGTAACCGGCCTTTATCCGGCAGTTCCATCCGCCGGCAGTTCCATGCGGTAACCCACGCCATGAACCGTCTTTATCCACTCGGGCTTATCGGGGTCGCGCTCCAACTTCTGCCGCAGGCTGACGATGTGCTTGTCCACAGTGCGGGTGACGGGAAACGCGGTGTAGCCCCAAACGACATCGAGAAAACGTTCGCGAGTGACCGGCTCGCCCGGCATTTCCAACAAGAGGCGCAGCATACCCATCTCCTTGGCAGTCAATGCCAGCGGTTCCTCGCCGCGCCATGCGCGCTGTTGCACGAAATCGATTTTCACCTCGCCAAACTCCACGGTGGTCAACTCCCGTTCCTCCCGCTCAACCCGCCGTAGCATCGCGCGCACGCGGGCCAGCAACTCGTCCCGACTGAACGGCTTGGCAAGGTAATCATCCGCTCCAGCGTCCAGCCCCTTGACCTTGTCGTCCACACTCCCCTTCGCCGTCAGCAGCAGGATCGGCGCGCTCCTCGACAGCCGCCTCAACTCCGCGCAAACCTCGAACCCGCTCAACTTCGGCATCATCACATCGAGCAGGATCACATCGGGGTCCTCTTTCAGCGCGCGGGCCAGCCCCTCCTCTCCGTCAACCGCGAGCAGCACACGGTAGCCATGCCTCTCGAGGGAATTCCTCAGGACATTGCGCATCGCCAATTCATCTTCCACAACCAGCACGCGCGCGCCCGGGGGCCGTTCGCCCTGATCTTTGGGGGCATTCATCTCAGCGTTCATTTCCAGTCACTTGGCTTCCATTCTTCGAGGGAGGCAGTTCGGCAGGGAGTATGACGGCAAAACAACTACCCCGACCTTCGTCGCCCGTCACCTGTATTTGCCCCCCGTGCGCATCCACCGCATGCTTCACGATCGCCAACCCCAACCCCGTCCCCTTCGTCTCCCGACGCAACTCCGATCCCCGTCGATAGAATCGTTCAAAGACGCGTTCACGGTCGGCCGCCGGAATGCTCGGCCCCTCGTCCTTGACCCACAACCGCGCCGCTTCTCCCTGAAAACCCACCCCGACCTTGACGGAGGTGTCCGCCGGCGAATGCTTGATGGCGTTGTCAATCAAGTTGACCAGGGATCCCTGAATCGCGCGAGCATCGGCCCTTACCGCTGCGGGCTCCCCTTCCTGCTCCATCTCCAACCGGACGCCGTGCTCGTGGGCGTAGGCCTCCAGGGACCTCACCGTCTGCTCTGTCAATGAAACCAGATCAACCGCCTCGAACTCGTACTCCTTCGCGCCCCGTTCAATGCGCGAATAATCGAGTATGTTCTCAATCAAGGAGGTCAGCCGACGACATTCCTTGACGATGAACTCATGATATTCGCGACTCTGTTCCGGATCTTCCATCCCGAGATCCCGCAACTCTTCCGCCATCAGGCTGACCGACGCAATGGGCGTTCGCAGTTCATGCGAAACACTGGAGACGAAGTTCGACTTCAACTCACTCAGCCGGATCTGCTCCCGAAAAGCGCGCCAAGCGGAAAGGAATCCGATCATGACCGCCACGAAGGAAACGCCGATCAGCGCGGCAAAGCGACGCGTTCGAAAAGCCAACCTGTCGGCCAGTTCCGTCATGTCCGTCATGGCCGCCCGCACGACCAACCCGGGAAGTCGTTCGGACTGAACCTGGGTCACGACGCCGCCTTCCAGGTCCTCCGCCATCGGGACAAGGGTCCTACCGCCAAAGTCGACGCCGATCTCCAAACCCCGCGCCGTCCGACTCGCGGCGATGGCTTCCCGGAGCGGGAGCTCCAATTCCTCCCGCCGCTCTGCGACCAGCCAGCCTCCTGACTCCGAGGGCGCGCGCGCCTTGCGGGCCAGCCAGAAACGATCCGCCTGCAACTCCAGCCAGACAGGGGTGAACCGCCCCTGGCTTGCTCGCTCGAACATCCGGTAGAAAATCCGGGCGTCCTGGTGCATCCCCCAGCGCGCCATCCATTCATGGAAGATCGGCGCGCGTTGATCGTCGAACATGGGTTCGGCCGGGTATCCATAGGCGTCCGACAGGTTCCACTCACAACGTTGGACCTCAAGCAGCAACCCCTCGGTCAGAAACGTGGGCGAGTCAAACGCGTCGCGCAGCATCGGCTCGGCCAGTTCGCGCATACGCGTTCGAGCGACTTCCTCCTCCGCGGCCGCAGGGGTCAACCGCAGAAGATGCGTCCGGGCGAACCACGACAAATTCAGGCCGGTCTCGCCCTGAACATCCGGAAACTCCCGCAGGATCCGCTCCAACGTTTCCCGCGCCTCGTCGGGCCAGCGTAGTCGGATCAACGCGGCCGCCACCCGGGCATGCGCAATCGCTTCGAATCTCTCGGGGGGATCCGTCTCTATGAATCGGTCGTACAACCTCACGCTGGCCCGGTCGTCCCGGTCCACCATCCTCGCGGCGACGGCGCTTTCCCACAACCTGCGAGCCTCCGGCTCCAACTGATCGAGGTCCAACGGATCATGCGGTATCCGCCAATTCAGCGGCGGCGGGTACTCCAGATTGCCCGCGTCGTCAATCGCGCACACCGGCGCGCGACTCTCCCCCGTGGCCGCGCGAACCATGACGGCTTCCATGGTCGTCTCGCCCGGCGCGCCCGACAAGTAGGCCGCCCCCCGCTCCAAAACCTCGGGCAAGACCTCTTCAGCCAACTCCTCCGCCCGCTCCTCAAGCGTTGTCCGGGCCTCCAATCTCGCCAACTCACGGTCCTGCCTCAAGGAATGCCAACCCAGGCCCGCCAGCACAAATGCCGGGAGCACTATCAGGAAACCCTGCCAGTGAAAGGAGGGTGGACGGGGCGCCGAATGCTTGTTCACGGCTCAGTCGGACAACGGTTGCCGGTCATCTTCAAAACTTCAATTGTGCGGTCCATCCCACAAAAGGAAACCAGAATTGCTATCGGATTCGTCGCCCAAGGTTGTCCTGTTTTTGTTACATCATCGGGGACCACCGACGCCCTCGAGCCAAAACCGGCCTCAATCCCGTCAAATTCTACAAAGCCGGAAACCCTTTCCTGGCTACGATGTGCTCGAACCGATTCAACTCGGAATCGAGCCATGAAGAACCCGCTGAACTACTCGAATGCCGACTTTGATCGCGCTCCCCTGATGTTCTACTACGAGGTCACTCAAGCCTGCGATCTCGTCTGCAAGCATTGTCGCGCGTCAGCCCGAAAGACGCCGCGCGCCGATGAATTGTCCACGCCGCAGTCCAAGGCACTCATCGATCAGGCGGCGGCCTTCCCCCGCAAACCGATCATTGTCCTCACCGGAGGCGACCCCTTGAAACGCCGGGACATCTTCGAACTGATCCGGCATGCGACCAACCAGGGCTGCGAGGTTGCGTTGACTCCCTCCGCCACCCCCCTCGCCACCCGTGACGCCCTCGCCCGGGCCCGGGACGCCGGCGTCAAACGCCTCGGCGTCAGCCTCGACGGCCCCAATGCCGCAATCCACGACGCCTTCCGGGGCTGGAGCGGCAGCT
>CAZFLK010000314.1:0-4124 GCA_964519245.1 uncultured Verrucomicrobiota bacterium | reverse complement strand
CGCTCCTAAAGTTCAACTTTTTATATCCTTGCTCCTCCCTCCTGCAATCATGCCCTCCGCCTCCACCCCCCGTTCCTTCTCCTTGCCCCGCAATCGTTTCGGTTCTACTTTCCTGCCGCGCTGAGGCGCGATTGAATCCATGTCGACCTCGACCGAAAAAATTGCCTGGGCTGTCTACGACTGCGTGTCGGGAGCCCATGTCATGGCTGACAAGAACCCCTTCAACATCGGCAGCGGCGCCGGCGCCGATCTGGATTTCGGCGATGGCGAGGAGGGAATCGACTGCGAACTGAAGCTTTTGAAGGGCTTCGGCGTCAGCCTGACCAACAAGCGGCCGGGTTCCGAGCTGCTCGTCAATGGCGAGGCGGTCAACTATACCGAACTCGCGCTGGGCGAGGATTACGCCGTGAAGGTCGGCCGCCATTTTCTTGCCCTGCGCGGCGGCAAGAGCCTCGAGACCTGGCTTTCACGGCTGGATCACACCAAGTGGTTTCTGCAGGACTCCCTGACCGAGGCGCGCGATGGACCGATGCCCGCGCTGAATCTCTGTCGAGTCGCTCGGGAAAACCAACGGCACCCGCGTTCCGCCGTGCGCCCGATGGGCGTGAAAGCCGGCTTTCATCTGCAGAACCTTTGGGATGAATTCGGCCACGACGGCAGCGGCAAACCCGCATCCAAAGACTTCGCTTTCGTCGATGACGACTTCCCCGAGGTCGATATTCCCGAGGAGGACGATGGCGGAACGGTCTTTGTCAATCCCGCCGCCGAGGTCATCACCCCGGTCATTCTGTCGGATCAACCGACCGAGGCCGATCTCCCGCCGATTCCCGTGGCGACGCCCGCGCCATCCGACGGCGCCGAGCAAGTCCCCGTTGGCATCCCGGTTGCATCGCCCGCCGCCCCGGCTTTTCCCGCGCCCACCGAGGAGATCCACGTCACCTGGGAGGACCTCAAGCGCGACGCTCCCGCATCGGTTCCGGACCAGGGACCACTGCGCTGTCCGTCCTGCTGGCTGCGTTTTGACGCCGGCGACATCATGCACATCGCCGTGCACGACTCCCTGCGCGGAGACCCCATCCTCGGTGAAACGACGGCGAAACGTTTCCTGCCCACCCGCTTCAACGACGAGGGGCTCGCTCTCGACGAGTTCGGCCTTCCCTGTCCCGATCTCGCCTGCCCGCATTGCCATCGCCGCCTCCCCGGCGGTTTTGTCGGGATTCCCCAGCACGTGATCTCCGTCATGGGCGACACGGGTTCCGGCAAATCCCATTACCTCGTCGCCCTGCTCCGCAGCCTTCCCGACAGCCTGCATCGAGAATTCGAGATCAGCCTCCAGGACGCTGATCCTGAAGCCAACGAAACGCTCAACGCCCGTCAGCGCGCCTTGGCCAATGCCAGGTCTCCGGAAGAAGCCTTCCTCGCGCCGACCCTCGCGGACGACGGCTCCTACGATTCCGTTTCGCGCTACGGCCGCATGACGCGCCTGCCGCGCCCTTACGTCTGCCGCGTCAGTTCGTCAGCGCAGGCATTCGATCCGTTCTCGCTCACGCTGTTCGACAATCAGGGCGCTGATTTCCAACCCGGGGCGGACACTCCCGATAGTCCTGGAGCACAACATATCGCCCACGCCGGCGGTCTGGCGTTCCTCCTCGACCCCTTCAGCAATTCCAACTTCCGCAAGCTGCTGAACGATCAGAGCGATCCTCAATACGAGGTCCAGCCCCTGGATCGGCAGGAGACCCTGCTCGCCGAAGCGCTGCTCCGCGTCCAAAGGCATCTCAAGCTGGCTCCCGGACAGAAACTCGCCACCCCGCTCGCCTTGATCGTCGGCAAGCACGACGCTTGGTCGAAAGCGCTGCCCAGCGACGCGCTCAAGCCCGTCTTGGCGGAACGCCGACTCAACTCGGCCGCCATTGACGCCAACTCTGACAAGCTACGCAGCCTGCTCCGCGAAACCTGCCCCAAGATCGTCGCCGCGGCCGAATCACTTTCCAACGAGGTCCGCTACTTTGCCGCGAGTTCCTTTGGCCACACGCCGACGCGCCTCGACGAGAAACGCATCGCCCCGGATCCGAAGCGGATTGCGCCCACCGGCGTCGATGTTCCATTCCTTTGGCTCATGTCGAAGATGGAACCTGATTCGAAACTGACCTGACCGCCATGGATATCGCCGAAGCCAGACGCCTGGTGCAACAGATTGTCGATTCGCTCGGCGATCCGCGACGTCAGTTCCAGGACCTCAAGCTGGCCCGCGAATACACCGAGGTTTGCCTGGCCGTCAACCTGCGCCTGGAACAGGCGGTCGCGCTGATTCGCGGTGGTCAGGTCGCCGCCGGCCTGCACCTCGCCGAAGCCGCGCCCGCTGTGCTGGACATGATCTCCGTTCTCGGATTTCGCGAGGAACGGCAATGGCGGACGCATTGCGAAGGCAAGGGACACCCCGTGCCCAAGTCGTTCAATGCCGACCATGTCAGCGCGCTCAACGAGGAATTCTCCCGGGACATCTCTCCCGAACATCCCCTCTATCGGGATTACCGCCAGGCCGTTCTTCAGGGCCGTGACGATCGCGCGTTGGCCATCCTCCGGTTGATTGAACGGCTGAAACCCGACAACGCCGACGCCGCAGCCGAAGCCGCGCGCCTCGAGAAGAAATTCGCGCGCGCCCGGTTGGCGAAGCTGGAGGAGGCTGTTGAAGCCGGCGACGAACGCGCCGCCTTGGCGATCCTCGCCGGTTTGGAACGTCTCGAATTCTCCCCCGGTCAGGACCTCGAACTCTGGCGCCGCGCCCAGACCCTTCGCGTGCGCGCCCGGCTGCGCCAACTTGCCGACCTCCGTGACAAGGATCACTGGGAGGACGCCCGCAAGGTCGCCGACCGCGTGGACACCCTGCGCGCGGAATTCCAACTCGTCCTCGAGGAGGAGGATCTCCTCGCGCTCATGGAAACCCGCGGGTGGATCAAACAACGCGCCGAGGAAACCGAGGAGGACCGACGCTACAAGAAGGTCTTCGGCGAACTGCAACACGTCATCAATGTCTGCGAGGAGAAATACCTCGCCGTTCGCCGACGCCCCGTGGCGGAGCTTCGCGCCGATTTCGAAGCCCTCGCCAAGAAGTGGCAGGAGCTCCAACGGTTTGAACGCGCCGTCCCCGAAGAGTTCGAGGAGAAATTCGACAAGTACTTCCGCCTCGTCCGCTACCAGGTTCGCCAGCGCGAGCGCATGAACAAGCTGGCCTTGGTGACGGCAACCCTGATCGTGATGGCGGTCACCATCACCGCCGTGACCCTTGTCCGGGCCAACCGTCGCGCCAAGCAGCTGGCCGGCGAACTCGAACGCTACGGCCGTCAACGTCAACCCGTCGCCGCGCAACGCTTCCGGGAACAGATCGTCACCAACGACGTCAGCCTCCTCGCCATACCCAGCCTCAACGCCGCCCTCGCCAAGGCCAACTCCTTCATCGAACGCGAGGACAAGATTCGCCGCCTCGCCGAGGAGAAGGCGCTCTGGCTCCTGAACCAGGGCGAAGAGGGATTTGTCGAGTTCTCCCCCGAGCAATACCTGAAGCACTTTGCTGAGGCCGATGCGCTCCACCAGGCCGTCGCCGACGACTTCGCCCCGGACGTCGAGGAACGCCTGATCGAATGCCGCAATCAATGGGAAGCCTGGCTGTTCGGCGAACGCGAGGCCCGCAGCGCCCGCTTCGGCGAGGAACTCGACAAGGTCGAGAAGATCGCGTCCGACTCGCTCGACCTCCAGAAAGGCGAGGACGCCATTCGCGAGGGCCTCAAGGAAATCGAGGGCAATCTCCCCGTCCTGCAGGCCCTGGCAACGCCGCAATTGGACGAACTTAAAGTCACCTCCGAGCTCACCTTTCGCTTTCAGGCCCTCAACCGGAAGTTCGACGAGTTCAAGCGCAAGATTGAAACCTGGGAAACCGTCCAGAAGAACCTCGCCGATCCCGACACCCTTCCCAATTTCGTCTCAACCCTCCGCGAGTTCCAAACCAGCGACTTCGCCCCGATCGCGAATGTGCGCCACTCCCGCGAGGTGACCGCCGCCAATCCGCAGATCTCCGATATGATCCACGATTTGCTGGCCTGGCAGAACGACGGCATCCGGGGAAC
>CAZFLK010000313.1:0-4126 GCA_964519245.1 uncultured Verrucomicrobiota bacterium | reverse complement strand
TGACCGTCACCACCGTCACGCTCACGGCCACGTCGAAATCCTCCCCGTTCTCACTTGGGTCATTCGTGTCACTGACCGCCACCTGCGTGTCATAGTCGTCATTCTGGATCGTGCCGGTTCCGTCCAGGCTCGCGCCCATGCCCGAAAACTGCACCGAACGTCCTGAGGCGCTGATAGCCGAGAGCCGCAGCGTGAAGGTCTCGTTGTTCCGATTGCCCGCGCCCGTGTGCCGCTCGTCTGCATGATCCCCATTCACCGTCACGGTCGTGGTCTGATCATTCAGGTTGGCCGCCGTGTCCGCCGCAAAGGTCTCCGTGGAGTCCACCAGGTCATAGTCGTTATCCCCAGTGGTCGCCGTGCCGTCCACCGTGTCCACGTCGATCGTCACGGCCGTGTCGATCTCCTTGTCGATCTGGATCACGAAGTCAAAACCCGGCGTGTCGCCCATATGCTGTTCATCCGCGCTTGGAACCATCTTGAAGCTGATGGTCGCGGTGTCGTCGTTGTTGATCGTGCCGGTCGCCGTCTCGGTTCCCCCGGTTGCCGGCTTGTAACCCGTGCCGTTGGCCACGGTCAGGATCACTGTCTCGTCCAACTCGACGATCTCATCGCCTGTCGGGTCGATGCTCACCGTCGCCGTGCTCTGCCCCGCCATGATCGTCACCGTGCCCGTGCTGTCGTCCATGTTCGCCTTCGCGTGATCGCTGTCCGCTTCCTTGGCCGTGCCGCCGACGGTGAAGTTGACCGTGATTGCCGCAGTCGTCGGGCCCGTGCGCGTGAAGGTGTAGTCGATGTCCGCCGTCTCCGCGCCGTTGCCCTCGTCGATCGCAGCCGAGGCGGCGACCGAAACCGTAGCCGGGATGAGAGCCACGTCGTTGCCATCGCCGCCCTTGGAGTTGATGTGGCCGTGGAAGGAGCCGATGGAGATGTTTGCGCCCTCGTTAAGGTTCGCCGTCCCCGCCCCGTTCTTGAACACGCCGCTGACCGCGTCGGCTCCGTCGTTGTCAATCAGGATGATCTCCTGCGCCGAGGTCAGCGCCGGGGCCATGCCTGAGGGATTGAACTTCGCCCCGCCCCGGGTCACGGTGCCCGTCACCTTGATCTGGTCGTGGTGCGTCCCCGCCGTGATCCCTGTGTTCAGGAATTCATAGCTGGCCGTGTCGGTCGAATCGAGAACCAGGTTGCCCGTGACCGTCAGGATGCCGGGGGAGGTTTCGGGCTTTACATTGCCCTGGAGCGACACCTGACGCGTGCCGTTGTTGATGTCCAGCATGTCCGCGTCGTTGATCGCCGTCGCCCCATGGATCGTCACCGGGTCGGTCAACGTGATCGTGTCGATCGTGGTGGTGGTCACGTCCGAACTGCCCAAGGTGATTGAGCTGAAGCCATCGGCGAGTTTTCCGAGCTCCGTGTCATTCAGATGCAGAACGCCCGTTCCTCCATCAAAGCCAAGGTCCATGCTGACGGATGTCTTGGGGCGGATCGTGAGCGGGCCGCTACCGGAAATGCCATTGGCCACGGCTGCGGCCGCGTCCACCGTATCTGACACCAACGTCAAGGACGCACCGCCTGTCGAACTCACACCGCCCGCTCCCCCGAAGAACCAAATACCCGTGTCCGTCGCGTTGCTTCCCTTGGTCCCCGTAATCGTGACTGTGCCTGTTGAACTTGAGGTAATCCCGTTGCTGTTGCCATGAATCACAACGCCATCGTGATCGCCTCCCGCGCCCAGACCGCCTGTGCCCGTCACATCAAGATTGCCCGCACCGGTCACCGATATCTGCCCACCGTCATTCACAATAACGCCATGCGCGGAACCGCCTGCGGCCGTTCCGCCCGTTCCCGTGACCGTCAAAGCCGCCCCGGAAGTGATCGTGCTGCCGGCATGAGCCACCTGCACACCCGTGTTCTCCGCTCCAGCGCCCGCTCCGCCGCCGCTTCCGGTCACGATCACTGTCCCCGATGTTCCGATGATGTCGGAGTTGCTCACAAGCAGGATGCCCCAGTTATTGCTCCCCGTGTCACCTCCCTGCCCGGTCACCGTGACCGGCCCGTTTCCTGTCGACTTGATTTGGGCGCCAGACAACTCGATGCCTTTAAAATTCCCGCTCGTTCCACCGGCCGCGTTGCCCTTCACGATCAACGCGCCGTTTACCGTCATCACGCTCGATCCAGAGGCCATCAAAACATTCCTGGAGGCGTCCATGGTCACCGTCCCGCTGCCCGTCGCCGCGATGGAACCCGTCCCGGCGACACTGATAGTCTGGCCATTCAGATCAACGCTCACATTGGCGCTCGGCGCAATCGCGCCATTGACCGTGATGGTCCCATTCGCGGCGTTGATGTCGATGGCGGCCGAGCCGCTCATGCCCTCCACGGTGACGCCGTTACCGCCGTCTATGGTGACCGCCGCGTTGTTGGCGACATCGTCGTTGAAGGTGATGGAGCCGGTGGTGGTGATGCCCTGCGTCACCGTGACGCCGCCGCCAGCCGTGACGGCGAGGTTGCCTGAAGCAATGTCGGTTGCGGCGGTGTCGAAGGAGACTGTGTCGCCGGCGTCTCCTGCGCTGACCGTCAGGTTCGCATCGAAAGCGGCGTCCACACCCTGGATGCTGATGGTGTCGTTCATGCCGCCGCCGTTGATGGTGAGCGAGCCCGAAGGGTTGGCGAAGGTGGTGTCCTCGAAGGTGGAGCCCGTGAGAATGCACTGACCGGCTCCCGCGGCGTTCTTGAGGACGACGTCGGTGTTGTTCACGCCGCCGGGGAGGTTGAAGACGATGTTGCCCGGTGTGCCCGAATCCGTGATCGGCTCCAGGCCCGTGTAGGTGATGCCGCCCATGCCATTGCCCCCGCCATTGACAATGATCCGGCGTGGAACTGCGGGACTCATGTCCACGGTGAACACGTCGTCTCCATTGCCGCCATTGATGATGATGTCACCGGTGAAGTCCGCCAACGGCAATTCAATCGTGTTGGCGTCGATCTGCACCGCCGGAGGCGTCGCCCCGATCGTATGGCTCGGATCGGACACACGGATGCGGTCCGGACCGGTGAGGAATTCGACCGTCAAGGTGTCGTCCGAATCGCCCGTGGGGTCGGTGATCACGAAGTCGTTGCCCACCATCGCGCCCCAGGAATCTACCACGAAGACCTCGTGGGACTCGGTGTCCATCGCGCCGAGATAGTTGCCGTCTCCGCTGTAGATGGCGGTCAGAGTCTTGGTCCCCGCGGAGGACGGATTCAGCGTTCCGCTCAGCGTGGGCAGGGACACCGCGCCGGTGTTGTTGCCGTCGCCGTCATTCGTAGTCACGGTCCCAGTCGGAGCCGCGCCGGAACCGACCGCCGGCAGGGTGTAGGAAACGAGCACGTCAGCGCCAACGGCGGAGGGATCGGGCGTGTCCGAGGTAATAGTGAGCGTCGGCGTGGCCTTGTTGACGTTGATTTGGACGGTGGTGTCGGTCACCGAATTGAAATTGGCGGTGTCCGTGGGAACGAAGTCGACGCTGAGGGACTGGGCGGCGCCGGCGTTGAGCAGCGTTCCGTTGGGATCGTCATAGGTGAAGGTTCCTGCGACGGCTCCCACGCCTGGGAAGCTGGCGGTGGCGTTGTTCTGCGTGCCGCTGAGCAATGTGCCGTAGGTGATGTCCGCCGGGTTGCTCCAATTGATGGTGGGATCGCCCTTCGTGCCGTCGCCACTGAGATCGATCTCATAGGTTCCCTCGTCGCCATCGTCATTGTTGATAGTGACCGTGGCGGTGCGAGTTCCTACGGCGGTTGGATCGAAAGTGACGGTGAAGGTGGAGGAATTGCCTGCGGTGATCGTGCCGCCGGAAGCGAGCGTCCCGCCGATGGTGAAGTCGGCGGCATGCGAACCGGTCTTGGTGGTGGAAGTGATGGTGAGATCGGCCGTTCCGGTGTTTTCGACATTGAATGTCTTGACGTCCGTGGCTGAGCCGGGGGCAACGGTGTCGGAGAAGGCGGAAGCGGCGTCACCGTCCGCGATGTCGGCGTCCGAGACCATGGCGCCGTCGTTGACGTTGATTTCCGGCGATGAGGGTTCCGAAAACTTGCGGATCGTGCCGGAGAAACCGACGGCCCAGCCCTTGCTGGCGTCGGCGAAGGAGAC
>CAZFLK010000312.1:0-4187 GCA_964519245.1 uncultured Verrucomicrobiota bacterium | reverse complement strand
ACCATGGACAAACACCTCCTGAATTCCCTGGCAGAGCAGGCCATCGCCGCTTTTCTCGTTGCCGCTGATGCGGAAGTTGCCGATCTGCACTCGCCACATGCGGGCGCGTTGATTCGTGGCGTAGTCGTCGGGCCGGATATGGAGCGCCGGTTGTCCCTCGGTGTTCTTGTTGATCAGGCGGGTGGAGGCTCCGGCTCCCTCGATCCTGGTCTCCGGGGTTCGGACAATCAGGGGAGAACCCAGTTCATAGTCCCCGGGCGGCAGGTAGACGACGCCGCCGTTGGCGGGGACGGCGTCGAAGGCGGCCTGGAGGGAATCGAACTTGGAGGCGTCCAAGACGCGCTTGCCGGGCTGGGAGGCGGCGGGGCAGGAGACGGTGGCGAGGATGAATGAGAGAAGGAGAACGCGTTTCATGGAGGTCATAAGCATGGCGTTGATCACAGTGGCGCGGTCGGGTCGGAGGCGTTGCTCCGGCCGACGAAAACGGTTGTCCTGCCCGCGTGCGCGAGGCGGACTGAAATCACGGGGTCGAGGCGAGGCGCTTGGCCTCGTCGATCTGTTCCGGCGTCATGTACTTGGCGAGGTCGGAGCAGGTTTCCGCGGCTTTGTCGACATTCTGGGCTGCCGCGAGGTGGAACCACTTGTAAGCCTGAACGAGGTCGCGCGCGACCCACTCACCGTTGGCGTAGATGACTCCGAGATTGAATTGAGCGCCGCCAAAGTTTTGTTTGCCGGCCTGGGTGTAGAGGTCGATGGCTTTCTTGGTGTCCTTGGGGACTCCATTGCCGTTGGAGTGGAGCAGGGCGAGGTTGTATTGGGCGGAGGCGATGCCTTGGTCGGCGGCGAGTCTGTACCATTTGGCGGCTTCGGCGGAGTTCTGGTCCACGCCCTTGCCAAGGTCGTGCAGGATGCCAAGTTCGTTTTGGGCGGCGGCATGGCCTTGTTCGGCGGCCATGCGGTACCAGCGTGCTGCTTCGATGGGTTTGGCGGAGAATCCGGGGCCGCCGCTGGCGTATTTGACGCCGACGTTGTACTGTGCTTCGGGGATGCCCTGCTCGGCGGCCTTCTTCCACCATTCAACGGCTTTGAGTGTGGATTTGGGCAGGCCGCGTCCGGATTCGTAGAGGTTGCCGAGTGTGAATTGAGCCTGGGTATGTCCTTGTTCGGCGGCAGCCTTGAACCATTTGGCGGCTTCGGCGTCATTGCGGGCGGCACCTTCGCCGGAGGAATAATGCACGCCGAGATTGTATTGCGCGGAGACGTGGCCTTGTTCGGCCGCCTGACGCCACCACTTCAGGGCTTCCGCCGGGTCCTTGGCGACGCCTTCGCCTGAAGCGGCCCGGACGCCGAGATTGTATTGCGCGATCTTCAGGCCGCCTTCGGCAGCGCGGCGATACCAATCGAGAGCGGCTTTTGGATCCTTGGCGACGCCTTCGCCCTTGTCGTGCATCAGGGCCAGATTGTATTGGGCGGAGGCGAGGTTCTTTTCAGCGGCCCTGGCCCACCACTTCGCCGCTTCGGTCGCATTCTTGGCGACGCCGCGTCCGGTGTAGTGGGCGTATCCCAGGTTGTCCTGGGCGGCGGCATGGCCCTGCGCGGCCGCCTTGAGCCACCATTCGATCGCCTTGGCGGCGTCCTGGTCCACGCCTTCACCGCGATCATACATGGAACCGAGCTTGAACTGTGCGGCGGCAATGCCTTTCTCCGCGGCGACGGAATACCATTTCAGGGCTTCGGCGGAATCGACCGGGATGCCTTCGCCCTCCTCATACATGAGGCCAAGTGAGAATTGGGCCATGGCGACGCCGGCGTCGGCGGCGGCCTTGAACAGACGAATGGCTTCCGCCGGGTTCTTGGCGACGCCTTCACCGTTGGCATGAAGCAGGGCGAGGTTGTATTGCGCCTCCGGAAGGTTCTGTGCGGCGGCGCTCTTGAGCCAACGCGCGGCCTGATAGGCGTCCTGCTTGACGCCCTCGCCGGATTGATACATCAGGCCCAGGTTGTATTGGGAAGAGGTCACGCCCTGTTCGGCGGCCTGGGTCCACCATTCCACGGCGCGCTTGACGTCTTTGTCGACGCCGTTTCCATGGAAGTAGATGAAGCCGAGGTTGTCTTGGGCGGAGGCGACGCCCTGCTCGGCGGCCTTGGTCCACCATTGGACGGCTTCAGGGACGTTCCGGGGGATTCGTTTGCCGGTGAAGAGCATGAAGGCAAGGTTTTCCTGGGCGGTTGGATGGTCCTTGGCTGCGGCCTTGCGGTACCAAGCGGCGGCTTCCTCCGGGTTGTCGTAGACGCCTTGGCCGGTGGCGTAGATGAGGCCGAGGTTGAACGCCGCCGACGCGGATCCCTGGTCGGCTGCCTGACGATACCAACGCGCGGCCTCGGCGATGTCCTTGTCGACGCCGGTTCCGGTGAAGTAGAGGAAGGCGAGGTTTTCCTGGGCGGAGGCGGAGCCTTGGTCGGCGGCCTTGGTCCACCATTGCACGGCCTCCTCCGGTTTGGTCAGCACGCCGACGCCGTTGAAGTAGGCGTAACCCAGATAGGTTTGCGCGTCGGCGACGCCGTTCTCTGCGGCCATCCGATACCAGCGGATCGCCTGATAGGGGTTTTTTTCGACGCCGTCGCCATTGGCATGGATATAGCCAAGGTAGTTCTGCGCATCCTTGTTTCCTCCTTCCGCCGCCTGTTCCCAACGTTCCAGCAGGGCCGGATCCACCGGTTTCTCGGCGGCGGCGGCGATCCCGCACAGGAGTGCGAGAACAAGCGGGAGCAGCGTCAACCGGACGGACATGAGAGGAGAGTCGAAACGACTGGAATTCACGCCGGCAAAATTAGGAGTGGGTCATTTATTCATCAAGGGAATTCTGTTCCCGGCGAGGAGCCGCGCGGGGGAGCACTTGCGGATTGCGGCAGAATTGCCTTTCACCTGTCTGGCGCTTGAATCTACTCTGATCCGATGGCAGTCAAGTTCCCCTCTCTGCATTCGGCCCTCGGGCGTTTTACATTTCCCATTGCGACGGGATTCATTCTGGGCGCAGTCAACCTGGCATGCGCCGATGTGGATGACGACGCCCGGCGTCTGCTGAAAGAGGCCGGTGTTCAGGGGGGGCTGGTGATCCAGGTCGGCGTGGGCGACGGGAGCCTGACGGCAGCCTTGCGCGCCAATGAGCGCTATCAGGTGCACGGGGTGGACACGGACGCCGGCAAGGTGGACGCGGCCCGGGAGCGCATCCGGTCGCAGGGCGTTTATGGCGATGTCGCCGTTGATGTGTTCGACGGCAAGGCATTGCCCTACATCGACGATTTGGCGAACCTGGTGGTCTCGGAGGATTTGGGCGAGGTTTCGAAGAGCGAAGTGATGCGGGTTCTGGCGCCGCGCGGCGTTGCTTACCTTAAGCGGGGGGGCAAGTGGACCAAGGCTGTCAAGCCGTGGCCGGAGGACATTGATGAGTGGACGCACCTGCTGCACGACGCCAGCGGCAATGCCGTCGCCCGGGACACGGCGGTCGGGCCGCCGAGGCACCTGAAATGGGTGGGCAGCCCGAAGTGGTCGCGGCACCATGATCGCATGGCCAGCATGAGCGCGCTGGTTTCGGCGAAGGGACGTCTGTTCTTCATCATGGATGAGGGGTCCCGGATATCCATCCAGATGCCGCCCAAGTGGACGTTGGTCGCGCGCGACGCATTTAATGGAACGGTTCTGTGGAAGCGGAGCATCGACAAGTGGCACAGTCATTTGTGGCCGTTGAAGAGCGGTCCGACGCAGCTGGCGCGACGGTTGGTGGCGGTGGACGACGTGGTCTACGCGACCTTGAGCATTGATGCGCCATTGACGGCAATCGACGCTGCGACCGGTGAGACCATCCGCACGTATGAGGGGACCAAGGCGACGGAGGAGATCATCGCCTCGGGCGACCAGGTCTTTCTGCTGGTCAACGACAACGAGTGGGAATTGGAGGACTACAATCCGTTCCACAACACGGGCGACCAGGCGCGCGTCCGCAATGAATTTTCATGGGATGAGAAGGCGCGCAAGGTGGTTGGGATTGACGCGAAATCAGGCAGAATGCTGTGGCAACGGCCGTCCAAGGTGGCGCCGCTGACCCTGGCCTGCGACGACGAGCGCGTCTATTTTCACGACGACAAGAAGGTGGTCTGCCTGGATCGCGATTCGGGTCGGGAATTGT
>CAZFLK010000311.1:0-4231 GCA_964519245.1 uncultured Verrucomicrobiota bacterium | reverse complement strand
GGGCCGAGCTTGACGTTCGCGCCGATGATGCAGTAGGGGCCAATTTCACAATCGGCCCCGACTTCGGCCCCGTCATGGACAACGGCGGTTTTGTGGATGTCGCTCATCGCGGAGGTTTCAGGAATCCATCAGGACAAACGAGACTTCGGCCTCGCTGACCACCTCGTTGCGCACCTTGCAGACGCCCTTTGCCTTGCCGAGTTTGCCGCGGCAGCGTACGAGGTCGACTTCGATAATCAGGACGTCGCCTGGGCGGACAGGCTTGCGCCACTTCACTTTGTCGGCGGCCATGAAGTAGGCGATCTTGCCCTCATTCGCCAGTTTCTTCAGCATCAACAAGCCGGCGGCCTGGGCCATGGCCTCCAGTTGCAGCACGCCCGGGAGAATCGGATCCTTCGGGAAGTGTCCCTGGAAGAACAGCTCGTTGATGGTGACGTTCTTGGCCGCGACGAGTTTGTTGCCATCGATCGAGTTGACGCGATCCAGCATCAGGAACGGATAGCGGTGGGGCAGGATCTGCTGGATCTGCTGGATGTCCCAGAGTGGTTCGCCGTTCTCTGGGGAATCGTTGGCCGTCGCGGATTCGGCCTTTTTCCGGTCTGTTTCCGGGGGGCTGAAGGCCTGGGCGGCGACCTTGGGACGCAGCATCTGCTCGCTGATCCGCTTGGTCATCTCGCAGTTGGCGGCGTGGCTGGGGCGGAATGCCTTGATGTGCCCTTGGAACGGGCGGCCCAAGA
Source organism: uncultured Verrucomicrobiota bacterium (assembly GCA_964519245.1). Lineage (GTDB taxonomy): Bacteria > Verrucomicrobiota > Verrucomicrobiia > Limisphaerales > JAYPEY01 > JAYPEY01. Next base: position 3,494 of record CAZFLK010000311.1, on the reverse strand, counting down.
GCATCAAGTCGCCCAGGATGTCCAGAATCTTGTGGCGGACGAACTCCTCATTGTAGCGCAGCGGCTCCGTGGTGAGGACGGCGTCGTCGCGAATCACGACCGCATTGGCGAGACTGCCGCCCTTGATCAGGCCGTGCTTGTAGAGTTGCTCCAACTCCTCGAAGAAACAGAACGTCCGCGCCTCGGAAATCTCCTTTTCCCAGGTTTCCGGATCGATTTCGACACTGAAGAATTCGGTGTGGCGGCCGTCGTCATTGGCGCTGGTGCAGGTGACCTTGAGGCCGTCGTAGGGGAAGACCGAGATGTTTGTGTCGCCGTCATTGACCTCGATCGCTTCGCTCAACTTGTAGGGCTCGCGTTTCTCCGCCTGGGTGGCGATGCCTGCGGTCTCGATCATCTTGCAGTAGGCGCGGGCGCTGCCGTCGGCGATCGGCGGCTCGATGGAGTCAAGTTCCACGATCACGTTGTCGATCCCGTAGCCGTTGAAGGTGGCGAGGATGTGTTCGACGGTGTGGATCTTGACATTGCCCTTGGCGAGGACGGTGGAGCGTTGGGTGTCGTGGACGAGATCGACGCTGGCTTCGATTTCAGGCTGTCCTTCGAGGTCCACCCGGCGGAATCGGATGCCGGTGTTGGGCTCCGCCGGCAGGAAGGTCATCGTCACGCGATTCCCTGTATGCAGGCCCACGCCGGCATAGCTCGCGGGTTGTTCGATCGTCTTCTGGTTGGACACGCGCGGCATTTAACAATTCGTGCAACTCCTTGGCAATGGGCAAAAAAGAGAAGCGGCGTTCCCAAATTCCGAGCGCCAAGCTTGAAACTCCCGGGAAGCGTCAGATTCCAGGCCCCAAATTGGCGTCGGGATGCCGAACGGCCTCTGCTTTCCCCCTTTCAGGGTTGGCTACCTGGACGGCTTCTTTGGGGTGGGAGTCAGGGCTTCAGCCGGTTTGGCTGGCATTCCCAGGGCAAGGCGGCTATGTCTGGCCCATGATCTGCCCGGCCTGCCAGCGCGCGCTTGTCGAATTGACCGTCGCGGAGATAACCTTGGATGTCTGCCATGGCGGCTGCGGCGGCATCTGGTTCGATGGCGGGGAACTCGAGAAACTGGGGGAGTCGGAAGAAGGACAAACCCATTGTTCGGTCGCCCTGCCGGTGGATCCGTCGATCGAGGTGGATGAAAGTCTCCCGCGCAGGTGTCCTCGCTGCGGGAGCGGCGCGGTCATGAAGCAGACACGTGTGGGCGGCGGGGAAGAGGGCGTTATGATCGACCTTTGTGAGGAATGCGGCGGCGTCTGGTTGGATCATGGTGAGTTCGAAAGCCTGCAACAGATGTGAATCCGCCATTGCCAAGGCTCCAGCTCCCGCGTAAATTGCCGCCCGTGAAGCAGCAATTCACGACCACAACGACCTCTTAGGCGTTCGCGGGACAACCCGTGAACGCAGACGCCCCGACATGATGATCCGGGGCGTTTTTGTTTGCTGAAGAAGACATCCACGATCGTGGTTAAAGGCCTTTCCCATGGAAAACGAAGAACAGAAACAACGAAAGACGCTCGATGAGCGCAATCAGATGTCCGACTTGGAGCGTCTGCGTCACTCCTGCGCGCATGTGCTGGCGACCGCGGTCCTGCGGCTCTGGCCTGACGCCCAGTTCGCCTACGGTCCGCCGGTCGAGAACGGATTCTACTACGACGTGGATCTCAAGCATCGCATCTCGCCCGAGGATTTCGGGAAGATCGAGGAGGAGATGAAGAAGGAGATCAAGGCGAACAACGTCTTCGAGCGCATCGAGGTGACCCGTGAGCAGGCGATCGCCGACGCGAAGAGCGGCCGCCTTGGCGGACTGACGGAGCGGGAAGGGGAGTCCGTCTTCAAGCTCGACCTGCTCGAGCAGATTCCGGAGGGCGAGACGATCACCTATTTTCAGAATGGCGACTTCATTGATCTCTGCGCCGGGCCGCACGTGATGCGCACCGGCAACATCAAGAAGAACGCTTTCAAGCTCACCAGTGTCGCCAGCGCGTATTACAAGGGAGATGAGAACAACCCGCAGCTGCAGCGCATCTACGGCACGGCCTTCAAGAACAAAACCGAGATGGAGGCCTACTTCGAGATGCTCGAAGAGGCGAAGAAACGCGACCACCGGAAGATCGGCGCGGACATGGGATTGTTCGCCATGGACCCGGATTACACCGGCCCGGGCATGCCGCTCTGGCTGCCGAAGGGCACGATGATCGTCGAGGAACTGGAGAAGCTGGCGAAGGAGACGGAATTCCAGGCCGGGTATGTCCGCGTTCGCACGCCGCACCTGGCGAAGGAGAAGATGTACAAGACCTCCGGGCACCTGCCGTATTACGCGGACTCGATGTTTCCGCCGATGGAGTTGATGGAGGAGGAGGACAAGGCAAGGCGGGCCGAGATTGATCTGCGATTAGGGGAATTGGGCGACGCGGACGAGGCGGAAGGCGAACGAAGCGCCTTGGTTACGGAGCGCGACGGGCTCGGGAACCGCTACTACCTCAAGGCCATGAACTGCCCGCATCACCATCGGGTGTTTTCGGCCGAGCCGAAGAGCTATCGGGATCTGCCTTTGCGGTTGGCGGAGTATGGGGCCTGCTATCGTTACGAGCAGTCAGGCGAGTTGTTCGGCCTGATGCGGGTGCGTTCATTGAACATGAACGACGCGCACATCTACTGCACCCCGGAGCAGTTTGCCGACGAGTTCAAGGCGGTGAACGAGATGTATCTGAAGTATTTCGAGATCTTCGGTCTGGAGAAATACATGATGCGCTTCAGCACCCACAGCAAGGAGAAGCTAGGGAAGAAGTATGTGGACGAGCCGGAGCTCTGGCTGCAGACCGAGGACATGGTTCGCGAGGTGTTGAAAAGCAGCGGCATCAACTATGAGGAAGTGCCCGACGAGGCGGCCTTTTACGGTCCCAAGATCGACGTGCAGGTCTGGAGCGCGATCGGGCGGGAGTTCACCATCGCGACCAACCAGGTTGATTTCGCGGTGCCGTCGAAGTTCGGGTTGACCTACCGCGACGCGGACAATTCGGAGAAGACGCCGCTGTGCATTCACCGCGCGCCATTGGGCACGCATGAGCGCTTCATCGGCTTCCTGATCGAGCACTACGCCGGCAATTTTCCCATGTGGCTGGCTCCGGAGCAGGTGCGGGTGATCACCTTTGGCGACGAGGAGCCGGTGGTCAACTATGCCAAGGCCATCGCCGATGAATTGCGCGCGAACTTCGTGCGGGTCGAGACCGACTTCGGTCGCGACGTGATCAAGGGCAAGATTCAGAATGCGGAATTGGCCAAGGTCCACACCATGTTGGTCATCGGCAACCGCGACCTGGAGGCCGGCGTGGTCAGTGTCCGTGTCCATGGGAAGGGCAATCTCGGGGCCAAACCGAAGGACGAGGCGGTCGCCGACATTCTGGCGGCGATCAAGGAACGGCGGGCTTGAATAGGCCCCTCCTCCGGAGGGGGGC
>CAZFLK010000310.1:0-4281 GCA_964519245.1 uncultured Verrucomicrobiota bacterium | reverse complement strand
ATCCCGCATCCCGCATCCCGCATCCCGCATCCCGCATCCCGCATCCCGCATCCCGACCGATTCAGCCGCCGTACCGCGCGCGCACTTGCAGTCCCAGTCGTTCGGAAGCCTTGGAAAATGAAAGGGCTCCAGCTTCGGTCACCACGCCCTCGTAGGGATCGTTGGCAATCAGCAGATTTCCGTCGATATCCAGGAAATCCGCCAACGTCGCGAGGTGAGCCCCGGCCGAAATGAGCACGCTGGATTCGATCATGCAGCCGATCATGGTCTGCATGCCCGCAGCCCTCGCGGCATTCAACGCCCGGATGGCCCCGGAGATCCCGCCCGCTTTGACCAACTTCACATTTACCGCGTGAAAACCGACAAGACAGCGGTCCAGATCCGCCGCCGTGTGGTAGGACTCGTCTGCCATCAACGGAAGCGGGCTTCGCGCTTTCAACCACGCCAGGTCCTCGTGCGATGCGGACGCCGGCATCGGCTGTTCCACAAACTCCACCCCTCCCGCTTCGGCCAACCATTCAATGGCGCCCAATGCCGCTTCCCTGGTTCGCCAGGCCTCGTTGCCATCAACTCGCACCGTCTTGCCCGGAGCGGCACGCCGCAATGCGCGCATGTTCTCCCTGTCCATCTCCGCCCCCAGTTTCAACTTGAGAAACGGAAATGCCGCCGCCGCTCGAACCTTGCGCTCAACGACTTCCGGGGCGTCAATCCCGATGCTGAAGGAAGTGACATGCCGCCCTTCCTCGAACCCAAGCCCCAGAAACTCGTGAATGGGGGCTCCCGCCATTCGCGCCGCTCCATCCAGCAGGGCCAGATTGACCGCCGCCTTCGCCGCCGCCTCCCGACCCGATAACGAGTCCAGATAGGCCATCGATCCATCGACATCCTTGAAAGACAACCGCCTCGGATCCACCCGCTTCAGAAAACTCGCGGCGCTGTCGCACGATTCCTCGTAACGTTCGGAAGGGGCCGCTTCGCCAACGCCTTTCACCCCATCGGCTTCCAACTCAAGAAAGACCGACTCCGACACATCGCACCCACCCTCGAAATCCGACCCCAGATCCGAGGCAATGGCCCACGGTTCTCGCAACTCCAAAGGAATTCGTCGGACCCTCAATTCCATGCCGCGACCTTGCTCAATCAGCAGCAAGGTTTCAATCCGCAAAAGAACCGACAATTGCGGTGTCGCCCAACACGATAAAGCGTGGCACTTTCTCAGGGAAGGGAAGGAACAATGAAAGAACACGTCAACAGCTGGATCGAAGATCAGCGGCAGAACTTCAAGCGCGGCGAGACGGAGTTGGCCGCCGGCATCGTCGGTATTCTGCTCACCCTCCTGCTCGCAGCCTCTCTCGGCGACGGCATCGTCATCCCGGCCCTGATCGTCTTCGGAGCCCTGATCGGCCGCGGCTGGCACAATATCCGCATCGCCCGAGCCATCGATGAACTCCATCAAGTCGTGACAAAACACGATTAGCCGCAACCCGCAACCCGCAACCCGCAACCCGCAACCCGCAACCCGCGCCCAGCGCCCGAGTCTCGAATCGCCCTTGCTTACAGTTGGGCTAAAACGTTAGCTTTCCCGGTCGAACTGCCATTTTCAAACACATGAAGAAGACCGCGTCCGCTCTACTCCCCCTCCTCCTCGCCCTCCTAGCCTCCGGCTGCAGCTCCAAGCCCGCCGCTTCAAGCGAAGACGGCTTCGTCTCGCTCTTCAACGGCAAGGATCTCACCGGCTGGAAGGTTCCCGAAGGCGACAACGGTCACTGGAAGGCCACGCGCGGCGTCATCGATTACGACGCCCTCAGTGAAGCCCCGGGCGAGAAACACCTCTGGAGTGAGAAGGACTACCGCGATTTCACCCTCAAACTCGACTGGAAGATCAAGCGCACCACTGGATTCTACGACATGCCGGTCGTCCTGACCGACGGAACCTACGAACTCGGCCCGGACGGACAGCCCATCAAGCACGCGCGGCCAAACGCCGATTCCGGCGTCTATCTCCGGGGCGTCAGCAAGGCCCAGGTAAACATCTGGTGCTGGCCGATCGGCTCCGGCGAGGTCTACGGCTATCGCAATGACAAGAACCAACCGCCCTCCGTTCGCGCCGGCGTCACCCCGAGCGTTCGCGCGGATAAACCGGTCGGCCAGTGGAACACCTTCGAGATCACCATGCGCGGCGAATACCTGACCGTCGTGCTGAATGACATACCCGTCATTGAGAACGCCCGCCTCCCGGGCATTCCCGCAAGCGGCCCCATCGCCCTGCAACACCACGGCGGCATGCGCAATGGCGAATACAGCCCCGCCTCCAGCCTCATGCAGTTCCGCAACATTTCCATCAAGGAACTGTAGGCCGCTCATTACCCCATCATGAACAAGCAAAACCCGTTGTTTGCCCCCTTGCTGATCGGCGCACTCATCGCCGGAACCCTGCCGACACCCGCCGCCGACACAGAGCCCCGGGCCGAGGACGCGACAGAAACACGCAAGAAACGGAAGTTCTTCAGATTCAAACGCAACCGAAAAGAAATGAGCGACTACGGCATCACCAAGGACCGGTTCGGCAAGACCGAACTCAATGAAGAGGTTGAGATCTATACCCTCGTCAATCGCAATGGGCTGCGCGCCAAGGTCACGACCTACGGCGCCATGCTTACCGAGCTCCAAGCCCCCGACCGAGACGGAAACCTGGGCGACGTCACCCTTGGCTTCGACCATCTCCAACAATACCTCGACGGCCACCCCTATTTCGGCGTCACCACCGGTCGGGTCGCCAACCGCGTCGCCAATGCCCGCTTCACCCTCAACGGCCAGACTTACAACCTCGCCGCCAACAATCCGCCCAACTCCCTCCACGGCGGCGACCGCGGCCTCGACAAACGCATCTGGAAAGCCGTCGAAGTCCCCCATGAACTCGGCCCCGCCATTCGCTTCAGCTACCTGAGCCCCGATGGCGAGGAGGGCTATCCCGGCAACATGTGGATCGTCGTCACCTACACCCTCACCAACAACGACGAACTCCGAATCGACTACGAGGCCACCACCGACCATGACACCCCCGTCAACCTGACCAATCACGCCTACTGGAACCTCACCGACGGCGGCGCCTCCACCATCCTCGACCACGAACTCGAGATCTTCGCCGATTACTACACCCCGGTGGACGCCACCATGATCCCCACCGGCGAAATCGCCCCGGTTCAGGGAACGCCCCTGGACTTCACCTCCCCAACCGCCATCGGAGCCCGTATCGGCCAACTTCCCGGAAACCCCACCGCCAGCGACCCGGGCGGCTACGATCACAATTACGTCCTCCGCGCCGGGTCGAATAGCTCCCTGCGACTTATCGCCCGCGCCTATTCGCCGCTTTCTGGCCGCGTCATGGAAATCGAGACCACCGAACCCGGAGTCCAGCTCTACACCGGCAATTTCCTCGACGGAACCCTTACCGGCAAAAACGGCGCCGTCTATGCGAAGCATCACGCCTTCTGCCTCGAAGCCCAACACTTTCCGAACTCGGTCAATCAACCCAATTTCCCAAACACCATCCTTCGACCCGGCCAAACCTACCGGCAGACCACTATTCACCGCTTTTCCACACGCTGAGCGAGATTGGCCCGAAGCCTGCTCCTCCGACTACGAAACGATACATCTCGCATGAACACACCCAACGAGCCCCAATCCCCGTCCACTCTCAAGAAACTCCTCGCCACGGCGCTTTGCGCGCTCAGCGCGGCGGTCTTCACCGGCTGCATCGCGGCCGCCGCCGCCGGCGGAGGCGCAGCGGTCTACTACGCCCTGTCGGACGTCGAATACACCGCTCCCGCACCCATGGATAAAGTTTGGAGCGCCACCCTGGCCGGCATGCAGGACATGGAATTGCTGCCCGAGGCAAAATCCCACGGCGACACCAAGTCCAGCGTCGAGGCCATCGCCCCCGGCGACAAACAGGTGCGCATCACGCTCAAGGCCGACAGCCCGGAGGTCACCTCCATCTACGTCCGCGTCGGCATCAAGGGCGACAAGGTCTACTCCCAACAACTCATGGACAAGATCAAGGCGCGCCTGAATTGAACTCAGCCGCTCAACCGTATCCCCCGTCACCAACCCGGCCGCTCGGCCGGGTTTTTCTTTCGCCGGAGCCAGCCGGCCAAACGACGGAGCGCCCCAGCTCCCAGCTCCCAGCTCCCAGCTCCCAGCTCCCAGCTCCCAGCTCCCACTTCCCGCATCCCGCATCCCGCATCCCGCATCCCGCATCCCGCATCCCGCATCCCGCAT
>CAZFLK010000309.1:0-4294 GCA_964519245.1 uncultured Verrucomicrobiota bacterium | reverse complement strand
CGCACCACGCACCACGCACCACGAACCACGCACCACGAACCACGCACCACGCACCAAGCCCCCATGCCCACCAAGACCATTATCAAACCCGCCAATTCCGCCCCGGCCGTCGGGCCCTACAACCACGCCGTCCGCATCGGCGATCTTCTGTTCTGTTCCGGCCAGATCCCCTTGGATCCCGCAACGGGCGAGTTGATCGAGGGCGACGCCGCCGCTCAGGCCGAGCGCGTTCTGGAGAACGTGAAGGCCATCCTCGACGACCAGGGCCTGACTTTCGCCAACATTGTCAAATCGACCATTTTCCTGACCGATCTCAACGACTTTGCCGCAGTAAACGAAGTCTACGCTTCGCGTTTCAGCGGCGACTTCCCCGCCCGTTCGACCATCCAGGTCGCCGCTTTGCCGAAGGGCGCCAACGTCGAGATCGAGATCATCGCGCATTTCTGATTCGGCCGCCCCGCCTGCTTCGATCATGACACCCGAGCTCTACCTCCTGATCGGCCTCCTGATCGGGGCGGCGTTTGGCGCGGGTATTGGCTGGCTGCTCGGGGCGCGCCAAGGCGCATCCCGCCCTGTCGACGATTCCGGGCAGCAGGCCTTGATTGGGGAACACAAGAGTCAGGCGGAGCGCGCGGCTGCCGAAGCCCGGGAACTGCAAACGCGTCTCAGCGCGACTGAGAAGGACCTCGCGACCGCCGAAGCGAACCGCGCGGCCGCGGAGAAACTCCTGGCCGATCAAAAGGTCATTCATACCCGGGCCCTGGAGGAAGCGACGGCCGCCCGCCACCGGGCCATCGACGAATTGAAGGATGCGTTCAAGGGGCTCAGCTCCGAGGCCTTGGCCAAGTCCCACCCCGAGTTCCTGCGCCAGGCCGGCGAAACCTTCGCCCGCTTCCAGGAAACCGCCAAAGGCGACCTCAAGGCGCGGCAAGGCGAGATCGCCAAGCTCCTGGAGCCGCTGAAGGAACAACTCCACGCCTACCAACGCCGGCTTTCCGAAACCGAGAACAATCAACAGACCGCCCTGACCGAGCTGAAGAAACAGTTCGAGAACCTCTCTTTGCAGAGCCAGAGCCTCTCCGCCGAAACGCTCCAACTGCGCCAGGTCCTCAATTCCAGTCAGGCCCGCGGAAAATGGGGCGAGGAAACCTTGCGGCGCGTCGTCGAGGCCGCCGGCATGAGCGCCCATTGCGACTTCACCGAACAGACTGTCCAAGGCGACGCCAAACCCGATCTTATCGTCAGACTTCCCGGGGAACGCATGATCATCGTCGATGCCAAGGCCCCGGAACTCGACTTCCTCCACGCCATCGAAGAATCCGATGCCGACCAGCGCGCCGCGGACCTCAACGCCCACGCCCGCAAACTCAAGGACACCATCAAGGCCTTGGCGGACCGCGACTACCCGAAACAGTTCCCCAACGCCCTCGACTTCGTCGTCCTGTTCCTGCCCGCGGAATCCCTGTTCAGCGCCGCCTTGGAAGGCGATCGGGACCTGATCGTCTGGGCCGCCAACCGCCGCATCCTCCTGGCCACCCCGGCCTCGTTGATCGCGCTGCTCCGCTCGGTCAGCGTCAGTTGGCAACAGCATGACCAGACCGAGAACGCGCGGGCGATCGCCGAGGCTGCCAAGGAGCTGTTTGGTCGGGTCGCGAAGTTCACGGATCACTTCGAGAATATTCGCAAGGGGCTCGACCGCGCGAACACCGCCTACAACGAGGCGGTCGGCAGCTACGAACGCATGGTCCGCCCTTCCGGCGAACGCCTCGTCAAACTTGGCGGCGTCGATGGCGGCAAGGAATTGAAGGACATACGGCCCGCCGAAACCGTGCTGCGCCAACTCGTCCCGGAATCGGATGATGAGGAGGAGGACGAACGGCGCAGGAACGCCCACTCGTGAGAGCCCTGGCCCGTTCACTTCCCCCTCAGCCCTGGCCTACATTGCAACCAAGCCTCGATCCGCGTGACAGCGTCTCGGACTGCGTCGCTGGCCGCCGCTCTGAATCGCGTCCGACTTTTCAATCCTTCCGCGAGCCATCATGAAATCGCCTCCACCATCCCTCCGCGTCGCAGCGGCGCAATTGACGTTCGCCGATTCCATCGAGTCGAACTTGGCGAAGATCGAGTCCTTCGCCAAACGCGCCACACGGCGCAAGGCGGATGTCGTTCTCTTCCCCGAAGCGGCGACGACAGGCTATGCCTGCAACTTCGCAAATCTGAAACGTCCAGTCCTTCGCGCCGCTTTGGAACAAATCGCCCGAATCGGCGCCGCTACAGGCATCCATCTGCTGGTCGGTTCCCCGGTCTTCAGCGGCCGCAGACTCGCCAATTGCCTCGTCCACTTCGATCGCGGTGGAAAGATCCGTCATTGCTACGCGAAATGCCAACTGACGCCGGCGGACAGACTCGTGTTCACTCCCGGAAACGCCGTGTCCCTTTTTGATATCGATGGCGTGACAGTCACCTCGATCATCTGCCACGAACGACGTTATCCTGAATTGGTTCGTCTCGCCTGCATGGCCGGCGCACGAATCGTCTTCCATCCCAATGCCGGCATGGACGCGCTCTCGGTATCGCGAAAAAAGCGCAACGGAAACGACGGCATCGCGACCCGCGCCTTCGAGAACGCCGTCTACTATGTGTTCGCCAACAGCGTCGGCCCCCAGGGCGGCGGTAAATGGTCCGCCGGCGACTCCAAGATCGTCGAGCCCGACATGCGCCGCCTCCAACTGGCAGACAATGAGAACGAAGCCCTGATCGTCGCCAACCTCAACCTCGCCAAAGCCACCGGGAAATACGCGCTCGAGAGCATGGAACACCCCCGGTTCCTTGCCTCAACCTGGAAGCGGCTCGTTCGCGAAATTCACGCTGGAGCCAAACGCTCCCTCGACGACTTTGATCTGCCTCGCTGACGCCCTGCGGCTAATCCAAACGCAGATCCGGAGCGGCGCCAATGGTCCCCCGCAGTTTGGCGGCATAGGCATCCGTTCGCATCTCGTCCAAGGTGGAGCCCACCTTCTCGAGTTTCTCGCGAATCTGCAACCGACCCGCTTCCGCCTTGTGGGTTTCCTTGGCCAGGAAATCGTTCAGGTAGGCTTCGTGCCTTTCCCACAGGGCGATGTCCCTCGCCTGGCGCGCCTCAATGCGTTTGGCATACCATTCCGAGCCCAGCAGATTCTCCCGCGTGAACAGATCGCGAATCTCCGGATCGTTCAACCCTTTGCCCTCGAACTCGCCATCCCGCATGATGTGCAGCAGCGCCTTCAAGGGCGGGCAGGCCAGTTCCACCGCCCGGTCGGCAAAGTAGAGCTTCGCGACGCGCTGCTGGGTCTCGACAATGTTCGCCATCCCGTCGACATAGATCTCCATGTCCTGCATTTCCGGACGCAGCATTTCCTCAGTGATCACCTTGTGCGGATTGTGGAAGATGCGGCCGAAATACGTGCGCACGAACTTGCGGGTGATACGATAGCCCAGTCGGCTCGCCAGGACATCCTTGCCCCCGTGCTCGACATCCTCGCACTTCTCAAGAAAACCGCCCTCGATCATCTTCCGCGGATCGAGTTCCTCGACCGTCATCCGACACCACAATTCCGGGATCAGCATGCTGATGTCGTGGTCGACCCGCACGTGCGGCCCCACATAACCCGCCGCCGTGACAAAGCCGTTGTGTCCGGTGAGAAGGAAGGAAACCAAGGCTGAATTCAGGTCGTGAATCGGCAGCAGGGCGTTGAACGGCCCCTTCGTCATCGCCCCCTCCGAACCCGCGCCGGTCGTGGAAGGCGACTTGCCGGTCATGCTGCAGATAAACTCCATGAAGAGCTCCGGCAACTCCATGTAGTGAATCGGATTGTAGACAGCCAAGGGGCGAATGCCGGTGTCCGGCGGATTGTTGCGCCGCCCCGGCAAGGTTGCGTTCACCGGCGTATGCACCGGCGCCTCCGCCGGCATGCGCCGCTTCAGCCGTGTCGACATTTCCATCAGGTAGACCTCCCGAGGCGTCAACAGATCGGGCCGAACCTGCAGATAACGAGGATTCTTCGTCGGCTTGCCATCAACAATGCGAGGATGCGAGGTCGCCACGAAATAGGACGGCGCGCCCTCATCGGCAACCTCCTGGATCAGGTTGCGCATGGGATCCGTATATTCGTCGAAACCGATGGCCCCCTCAACGATCGCCTTGGCGTCATCCGGGGTCAGCGGCTCATAGTTGGATAGAAAATTCCCGGGCTGCGCAAAATCCCATTCCGTCTGCTTGTCATAGCCGCGGTGAATGGCGTCGTCGGGCCGCTGG
>CAZFLK010000308.1:0-4323 GCA_964519245.1 uncultured Verrucomicrobiota bacterium | reverse complement strand
TCGCTGTCGCGCGCTTCAGCGCCTTTCATTCCATGCCTGCGCGACCCACGACGCCGCTGCCAAGAGCGCTGCTTTATTGCCGGATGGCTCGTACAACCGGTGGGGAGAGACTCCGTCGAGCCCATATCAACGTCCCAAAAGGGACAGGGCAGCACGTTTCCCTCGCCACCCTCGTTTAATCGGACGCTTTGCCCGAGGGGCGTCCAATCCATGCTTGGCTTCAGGAGGCGAATTTTCTAGCGTTATCGGAGTGAACGTGTTCCTGAGATTCCTTGGCGCCATGAACGTCGCCGTGTGGCTGGGCTCGGGCGTGTTTTTCACGTTTGTGGTCTGGCCGGCGTTCGCGTCGGAGGCGATGACCGGGATCTTCGCCCGGTTTGGTCGGGCAGCGGGGGAGGCCTATGGCACAGCCGCGTTCCTGGAGTTGCTGGATCGTTATTTTCTTGTCCAGGCCGTCTGCGCCTCGGTCGCGTTGTTTCATCTGGCGGTCGAATGGCTCTACACCGGCAAGCCCATCCGCAAGTCGACCCTGGGACTGATCGGCGGTCTGTTGGCGATGGGAGCGCTCGGCTACTACGTGTTCCAGCCGAAGATGAAGGAGAATCACGTCATCCGATATAATTATGCCAATCCGGCGGCGGATCGGGAGGCGGCCAAGGACGCCTACGCCATCGTGCGCGGAGTGACCCAGGTTCTGAATATCCTGATGATCGTCGGAATCGGCGTCTACGCGTGGCGATTGAATCGCGCCGCGCCCACCCCGCGTTTCAGTTCGGGCCCCCGATTTAAGGGTTGACTTCGGTTTGGCATGGGCGGACGTTCGTGTCCTGAAAAGTGGACGCAAGGCACGAGTCAAGTCCCAATTCCGGAGACGTCATGATTTCAAACGAACGCCCATCACCCTACGGGGGACACGCCCAGCGTCCCAAGAAGCACGTTGAGGAGGAGTCCCTGAAGTCGGAAACGATCCAGGTTGAACGCAAGACCTTCGTGTTCACGCTCAAGGAGAATCCCCGCGGGCGTTTCCTACGCATCACGGAGGATGTCAACGGTCGGCGGGACACGATCATCGTCCCCAGCACCGGCTTGGAGGAATTCCGGGAAGTCCTGGATCAGATGTGCCAGATCGAGGGGGAATTCGCTGAGGAAGACGAGGGCTGAGAACGCCGTCGATTCAGTTTCCGTCGGCCGTCAATCGTGGCGCGTCGCCCCAGAGGCTCTCCAAGTCGAAGGTGGCCCGCGTTTCTTCCCGCATCACGTGGACGATGACGTCGAAGTAATCGAGCACGATCCAGCCTGCGTTCATGGCGCCGTCGATGGCCCGGGGGCTGGCCCCGGTTTCGGCCTTGGCCTGGTCCCGCACGTCGTCCGCAATGGCGCGCAGGTGGGGCTCCGAATTGGCGGTGATGATCACAAAGTAGTCGGCGATCGTGGATACGGCGCGCATGTCGAGGATGACGATGTCCTCCCCCTTGCGCGCATCCGCCAACTGGCTGCATTTCCGGGCCAGTTCCAGGCCGCTTGCGGTGGTTGTCTCTTTAGCGTTCAAACTGTCTGATAGATACGGTCTCGTTCGATGGCTTCCGCGACGGCGGGTGGAGTCATGCCCGTCAGCGACAGGCCTGTTTCCGCGCGTTCGCGAAGAAGCGTGGAAGATATGCCAAATGGAAAACCTTTCAACTCCTGGCCGCGAAAAGGCGCGGGAAATTTCGCGCTGGGTTCGCCGGGGCGGGGGATGACGAGGAAGGTTGCGGCGGCGGCCAACTCGTCGGCATGACGCCATTTGGGCAGCATGGGCACGTGGTCGGCTCCGATAAGATAGTGGAGCGACGCGTCGGGGAACCGGCGGCGGTAGTCGCGGATGGTGTCGATCGTGTAGGACGGTCCCTCGCGGTCGAGTTCCTGCGTGTCGAGCTCGAAGCATGGTTCACCCGCCAGGGCCAGTCTGAGCAGACGCGCCCGGACGGCGGCCGGCGTCGGCGGCGAGTCGGTCTTGAAGGGGGACTGGGCGGCCAGGATAAAGGCGAGCCGATCCAGCCCCGCTTCCTCCATCGCCGCGCGAGCCACCAGCAGGTGCCCCGTGTGCACGGGGTCGAAGGAGCCTCCAAATAGTCCGATGTGGTGCATGATGCGGGATGCGTGGTGCGGGGTGCGGGGTGCGGGGTGTCTGGTGGGGAATGGAATCTGCTGGGTCAATGGTTGTCCAGAGGCGGACAATGCGGTGATTCACGCAACACGTCACATGAATCAACAGGCTGGGGGTTTGACCGCTTCGCCGGCGCCGGGCAGGGCCTCCGGTGCGTCGTCTTCCAACACGCCTTTTGCTTTGGGAAACATCTGCCAAGCCTCATAGACCATCCAGATTTCGAGAAGAATCGTGGCGAAACCGATGGACGAGACCAGCCAGTTTCCCTGCTTGATCCAGCTCTTGTCGCCGATAAACAACTGCTGCGACATGGCCCACATGGGCATGATCAGCATGAAGATCATGGGCAGGGCGATGAACCAGATGGGCTTGCCGCGCCGCCACAGGTAGAAGAACACCACCATGAAGGCGAGGCCGGCGAGGAGTTGGTTCGTCGCGCCGAACAGGGGCCAGAGAATGAGGCCGCCCTTGCCTGCGGAGGCGTAGGACCAGGTTTCCTGACCGGGCGCCTTGGCCACGGCCACGAGCGTGGCGATCGTCACGGCGAAGATGGTCGCGCCGTGCTTGTTGGTCAGCCACCCCAATGGGCCGGAAGGCGCGTCGGCTTCGCCGGCGCTCTTGGGTTTCCCGAACGAGCTCAAAGTGGCGGCCAGTTCCTGGATCACATAACGTTGCAGACGGCAGGCGGTGTCGAGGGTGGTGCCGGCGAAGGAGGCCACGAGCACGCCCATCAAGGCCAGCGCAATCCCCTTGGAAATGCCGATCGCGGTCAGAAAGTTGGCGGAGCCGTCCACGAAGGCCCCGACCTTGGCTCCGAGGGAACTTGCCGCGCCCCAGGATTCGTAGCGCTTGGCCCAGGCGGCGGAGCCGGTCAGGAATTCGCCGTCAGCCGTCTGCATGCCCAGCCCGAGCCCGGCGCAGCAGGCCAGGATCACGAGAGTCGCCAGAAACCCCTCGGTCAGCATGCCGCCGTAGCCGACGAAGCGCGCGTCGGGCTCGCTCTTCAATTGCTTGCTGCTGGTGCCGCTGCTGACGAGGCAATGGAATCCGCTGCAGGCGCCGCAGGCAATCGTGATGAACAGGAAGGGGAAAATGAACGGCGCGCCCTCGGGCGCGAGCTGAAACATCGGCGCCACCATGCTGAGCTCGGGGCGGCTTCCGTCGGCCAGGGGCGCGCCGCCCAGAAAGGCCGCGCCGATCAGCCCGATCACGATCAGGCCCAGGGCCGAGATCAGTTGCAATGAGTTGATGTAATCCCGCGGCTGCAGCAGCGTCCACACCGGCAGCACGGAAGCGACGTAGGAGTAGACGAGCAGGATCAGGACCCAGGTAAAGATCGGCAGACCCGCCATATAGGCGTTGAAACCGCCGAGGAAGCCGCCGTCGCCAAAGATCACCGTCAGATACATCACCGCCAAGGCCATCAGTGACGGCGCCAGGAGATGAACTCCCTTGCGGTGCAGCCAGAGCCCGATCCCAACCGCAATCGGGATCTGGATCAGGCAGGGGAAAATGGAGGCCGGGTATTGCTTGAAGACCGCCGCGATCACCAGCCCGAAGATGGCCAGCACAATGGTCAACGCCATGAACAGGATGAACAGAAACAGCAGCCGGACGCGGCGATTCATGACCCGCCCCGCGATATCCCCCACGGTCTGTCCGCGGTTGCGCAGGCTGACGACCAGTGAGCCGAAGTCATGCACCGCGCCAATGAAGATGGAGCCGAACACCACCCAGAGCAGCGCCGGAACCCAGCCCCACATGACCGCAATGGCCGGACCGACGATCGGCCCCGTCCCGGCGATCGACGTGAAGTGGTGCCCGAAGACCACCGACTTGTCCGTCGGCACGTAGTCGACTCCGTCGTTGAACTTCTCGGACGGACACACCGCGTCGGCCGACAAGGCGAAAATCTTGCCGCCAAGCCAGCGACCGTAGGTGTTATAGGCGACGATGAATCCTGCGCCCGCAAGGATGGCTATCAAAAGGGTTTCCATGAATCAGAAATCAATTGGTGTTGGCGGAGTATGTGACGCGAAGCGGCGTTTTATGTCCAGTTCATTGCGGGAGGGGCGGTGGAGTGGTGGAGTGGTGGAGTGGTGGAGTGGTGGAGTGGTGGAGTGGGATGCGGGATGCGGGATGCGGGATGCGGGATGCGGGATGCGGGATGCGGGATG
>CAZFLK010000307.1:0-4347 GCA_964519245.1 uncultured Verrucomicrobiota bacterium | reverse complement strand
CAGGCCGGTGAGCTTCCAGACGGCGGCGTGGGCGGGAGCAGTCCAACCGGCGATGGCGTTCTGCGGGCGGACGATCTCGGCGTCGGGTCCGTGAACGGACGCGGTGTCGGCGATCAGGGTGAAGACGCGGTCCTGATCCGCTTGGACGGGGCGGGGCGAATTGCCGGGGATCGCTTTGCGCGGCGCGAGTTGGGTTGGCGCGGGAACGGAAGCCGCGGCGGGCTTCGCCTTCTTGTATTTGGCGATTTCGGCTGAGCCTTCCGGTAGAAGCCGGATGCGACGAAGGTCGAACAGGTCTTCGGCCTTGAGGTCCTTGGCGGGACTCAGGGAGAGGTTCACCGAGGTGTGGGGCAGGCGGATCTCACCGATGGCCAAGGCCATGAAATTCCCCCAGCCGCCGGTGGCGACGACCTTGGCATGGAAATCGGTCGAGCCATCCTGATTGCGGAGAACGAACTCCTGACCGGCGCAGGCGTCGGGCGCGGCCCACTCCAGAATGACGGTGTAATTGCCCGGCTTGACGCTGCGCAGTTTCCAGAGGGCGGTGTCCTTGGCGGTCTTCCACCACGCGATGGCCTGGACGCGGTCGTTGACCTTCACGGAGCCGCCGGAGAGGAAGGCGGTGGCCGAGGTCAGGTTAAAGGAGTGGTCCTTCTCTGGCGTGATCTCCTTGCCCGGGCGGTTGAAGCTCGCGGGCTGCTTCGTGGCTTTCTTGGCGGAGGACGGCTTGAGAGGCGGGTCGAGTTGCGCGGCGTCCGGGCCGAGGACGGCGCGGAATTGTGGAGCGGTTCCGATGCGCGACTTGGATTTGCCGCCCTTCCAAAGATCCCACTTGGGGTCGGCGTTCTTCGCGAACCAGTCGTGCAGCCGCTTGGCCAATTCCTCTTTGTGTTCCTTGTGCCTCTTTGTAGCTGAAAGATTGTTCAGTTCATCGGGGTCGGCCTTGAGATCGTAGAGTTCGAAGTTCGGTTCCTCTCCGAGACGTTCCACGTATTTCCAGTCGAGGGTGCGGATGGCGCGGACGTTCTCGAATTCGTAGAACATCTCGTCCTGCCAGCCGGTCAGTTCCCTGCCGCGCAGGGCGGAGGAGAAATCGCGTCCGGGCGAAAGGACGGGTTGGGTTGGCATGGGGAGATCGAGCAGGCCGAGGAGGCTGGGCATGAAATCGTAGTTGCTGACGAGGGCGTCCTCGGTGCGTCCGGCGGGGATGGCTCCGGGCCAGCGGAAGATCATGGGGATGCTCATCGTGCCGTCGCGTGCGTGCAGCGGCCGGGTATGGTCGCCCATGCCCCAGAACCCCGCGTGGCCCGCGACGGCTCCCTGGTCGGCGGTGTAGACCACGAGGGTGTCCTCATCGAGGTCCAGGCGCTTGAGCGTTTCCATGATGCGGCCGACGCCGGCGTCGACGGCCGTGACCTGGCCGGCGAGATTGCGGCCAATCTCAACGTTGCCGATCAGGTCGTGCTGGTTGCGTTGCCAGGGGTGGGCGGCTTTCGGGCGCGGGAAGGATGGGAGATGGTGGTCGACGTAGGGATCGGACCAGGGCGAAGGGACCTTTTCCTTCATGGCTCCAGACAAGGTGTAGGGGCCGTTGTAGGCGATGTAGAGGAAGAACGGTTTGTCCTTCTTTGCCTCGCGCTCGATGAACTCGATGCCCCGGTCGGTCCAGTATTCGGAGAGATGCTGGTCGATGGTCTTGGTCTCGCCGTTCTCGAGAACTTTCTGTTTCAGGAAGCCTTGGGAGTGGCCGTGTTCCTTGGTGACCCAGAAGGAGAAGCCGTCCTGCGGGGTGGCATTGGCTCCGAGGTGCCACTTGCCGGAGAGACCGCAGGTGTAGCCGGCGTGATGCAGGACCTCGGGCAGCGTCGTGAATTCTTCCAGGGTGTACTTGGCCTGCGGGCCAATCTGGAGCCGGCCGGCCGAGAGGTAGCGATGGACGCCGTGTTGGCTGGGGGTGAGGCCGGTGAGATAGGTCGCGCGGGTGGGGGAGCAGACGGCGTTGTTGGCGAAGGCGCGGGTGAAGCGCACGCCTTCCTTCGCCATGCGGTCAATGTTGGGCGTCTGGAAATCGGGATTGCCGTAACAGCCGAGCTGCCAGGCGCCCTGGTTGTCGGTGAGGATGAAGACGATGTTGGGCTTCTTGGCGCGCTTGGGTTTGTTCGGCTTCACGCCGAACTTGTGCAGCACGTTGCGCATGAGCGCGGCCTGCTTGGAATCGGCGGCCAGGGTCCAGCCAAACGCGATGGCTCCGGCGTGGAAGACGGTTCCGCCTTGCGGGCGTTCCCAGTAGATCATGTCCACGAGGGTCGCCTCGGGGACATTGACCCAGCGGGCAAACCAATCCTGCGCCCGGGAGTTCTTCCGTTCGATTTTGGCGAGGGTCTGAATGCCGGCGGGTTCCTCGGGGATGACGCCGAATTGAGGGATGGCCTCCTTGGGCTTGGCGAAGGAACTCAGGCGCACATCGCCTTCGTGACCGCCCGCGCGGGGAAAACTGCCCTTTGCGCCGTGGGCGAAGGTTTCACGGTCCGACCAGTCGATCTTCTCCGGCGTGTTGAAGAGGAAGTGATCCTTGTCGGCGACGGTGTAGACGCCGTTGTTGGCTCCGCCCCACCAACCGGAGCATTCCATGCCGATGACCTTGTAGGCAGGATAGCCGGCGTGGCGCAGCAGGCTGCCGCGCTTGCCATCGTGGCTGTGGTAGATCTCGCCGACCTGTGCGAACTTCCGCCCGCCGATCTTGGGGCCGTATTTGCGGCACTCCATGATGGAGAGGTCGTCGTTGAAGCTGACGCGCCAGAACATGGTGTTGCCGGACAACACTGCGACATGGCCGCCGTTCTTCAGATAACGATCCAGGTTCTCATACATCTCAACGGACCAGTATTCGTCATGGCCGTTGATGATTAGGGATTGATAGCCGGCCAGGAGATCGGGATCGCGGTGCAGATCGAGGCTGGTGATGACGTCGAACTCGTAGCCTTCTTTCTCCAGCCAGACATGCGTGAAGCGCTCGGTGCGCATGAGGTGGCTGTAGTTGATGGACGGCGGGCTGTAGCGGACATCGGGACCGGCGGCGGGCCAGGGGAGTCGCAGTCCGACATGGTAGGTGGGTTGGCCCGCCCGGTGATCCTTGTAGCAATTATAGGAAGGGGCATTGGCGGGATCGCTGGCCGGACCGCCGGTGGGCCAGAAGCGATCTTCGCGCGGGACATTCTTGGCGAACCACGCGCCGCTGTAGGCGCGCCAGGTCGTGGTGGAGGTCAGTATGGCGATAGGGGCCTTCCTGGCGTTGGCCGCCTTGCGGACAATGAAGGTGACCGGGTAGCGATGCGGTTCGCCTTCCCATTCGAATTCAAACCACGCCGCGTAAATTCCGGACTTGGCGCCGGCCGGAACTTCGAACTCGTGTGAGACCTCCCAGCGGCAGTCGTAAAAATCGTCTGCGGCGAGGCGCAGGGCATGTCCGCGGTCTTCGTCCGCGGCGGGATCGTAGGAACCGCCATAGCGCGGGACCTTGGTCGCGTCGAAGGAGGGGCCGCCGATCATCCAGGTTCCGTGATTGATGATCCGGCCGTGGCGGTTGGAGCCGGACGCGTCGCGGATGGTCGCGCCGCGTTCCTCGTCGAGCGGCCAATGGGCGAACAGTCCGTTCGGCGAGGGAGGCACGAGAGCCCGGTCCTTGAAGCGGTTGGCGATTTCGGGCTTGAGCAGGGCGCGGGTGTAGATGGCGGGCGCGGCAATGTCGCCGTCGAGGAAGCTGGAGGCGGAGCCGTTCTCGCCGTAGGCGCCGATGCGCAATGGCGCCGCGCCGGCCTTGCGGGGAGCGGTATTTGTCGGCAGGTTGGCTTCCGCGACGAGTTTGCCATCGACCCAGATTTGTTTCGACTTGCCGGCGAAGACCGCGACGAGGTGATGCCATTGGCGAAGTTTAAGTTTGGGGCCATACAGCATCTGGCCCTTCTCGTATTCGCCGCCGGTTCCCAGGGAGAACGCGACCTTGCCTTCGCCGTCGATGAACAGCCCGTAGCCGCAGTTGTCCGGGTAATTGTGCTGGGTGATCAGGCCCTGCCAACGTTTCAGATTCCAGGGGCGGACCCAGCATTCGAGGGTAAGGGCTTGGATCGGAGCGTCGTTTTCAAGTCCCGAGCCGACGTGGATATAGGATCCCGGATGGATCGGTTGTTCCTTGCCGGGATGGTAGGCTGGCGATTCGAAGATGAACTCGTCGCTGTTTCGGTCGTCGACCTTGGGCCCGAGCTTGGCGACGCCAAAACGATAAGGGGCCTGCGAACTGACGTGGAAGCGGATGGTGTCGCCGGCGGCGACGGATTCGGCGTCGGCATA
>CAZFLK010000306.1:0-4349 GCA_964519245.1 uncultured Verrucomicrobiota bacterium | reverse complement strand
ACTATCTCTACGACGAGCTCAAGGACTGTCCCTTCTCCGCCATCGACCTGGACAATGAAGATGTCGGAAAGCTCGGTCAGTTCGACCTGGTGGTTTGCTCCAACGTGCTGGAACACCTGGCCAAACCCTTCGATTTCCTCAGCTCGGCCCACAAGATGCTCAAACCCGGCGGGCGACTCTATCTCAGCTGGACCAATTGGCTGTCTCCCTGGGGCGGTCACGATTTTTCGCCCTGGCACTACTTCGGCCCCAAACGAGGCCATCTCATCTGGGACAAACTGCACAAGGGCTCCAAACGGATTCACACACCCTTCGAAACCCTCTACCCGACCTACATCGGCGAGACCCTCGCCCACATCCGTCGTGATCCGCAGCTGAAGGTGCGCCGCGCCGCGCCGCGCTACTACTCCGAGTTCAGCTTCTTTGTCAGGCTCCCCGTCCTGCGGGAATTCATCACCTGGAACTGCGCGTTGTTGATTGAGCGTCTGACGCAGGACGTTTGAGCCGAAGAGCCCCTCCCGCAACGAGACCGAGACCGCGCGTCGCGCCTACGACTCCGCCTCAAAGGGCCTTGATGACCATCGCCGTGACGTCGTCCTCGATCGGCGCCCCGTCCGCAAACGCCTTCACCGACTCGTAGAGTCGTTCGACAATTTCCGCCGCCGGGGCGTCCCGGTTCTCATGGACCACCCGGACAGCCGCATCCAATCCGTAGAATTCATTCTCCGCGTTGACGGCCTCGTCGATGCCGTCCGTTGCCAGCAGGACGATATCACCGGATTCCAGGGTCACCGATTCGCCTTTCCCATAGGGTGAATCGAAACGCATCCCCAACGGCACTCCCGTTCGAGTGAGCTTCGCCTTGATGGCGCCCTTCCGACTGATCACAAAACCCGGTGTATGTCCCGCGCTCGCGCATTCGATCACCCTGCGTTCCGGATCCAGGGACACGAAGACCGCCGTCACGTAGCGCTCGCCGTCGACATCCTCGGAAATCATCCGGTTCGCCTGGGTCAGGATCCCCTCGACCTCCCTGTTCGTCCGGGCCAAGAGCCTCAGGTAAGCGCGCGTCTCCGCCATCAACAATGCCGGACCGACCCCATGGCCCGAAACATCACCCACGACAAATCCCCACTTGGTGTCCGGCATCTCCAAGTAGTCAAAGTAGTCTCCACCGGCCGCCTCCGCGGGATACGAGACACCGCCGATGTCGAACCCCGACAACTCCGGCGAAGCCTTCGGAAAGAGACTCCTCTGGATCTCGCTCGCAACCCGAAACTGCTCCTGGTTGTCCCGGAGCTTCTTCTCCGCCAACTTCCGTTCGGTGATATCCCTGATGAAAGCGACAAAGTGCCTCTCGCCCTTCAACTCCATGTCGTTGTAGGCGATCTCGATCATCACTTCATCCTTCTCTTTCCGAACCCCAACCGTCTCCAGAATCCGGCGATTCCGATCCAGGACACCCGAAATCAAATGCTCCTCAAAACTGTTTCTCTGCTCTTCACGCACGCGCTCAGGCAGCAACAAGGTCAGATTCTGCCCGATGATCTCGTGAGGCGTGTAGCCGAAAACCTGCTCCACGGCCGGGTTCGCAAACTGAATCACACTGTTCGCGTCCATCAGGAGGACGGCGTCGGTCGCCGTCTCCCACAAGGCCCGATAACGCTGTTCGCTCTCGCGCATCGCCTCCTCGGCGCGCCGGCGCCCCCGGCGCTCCTCGGCCTCGCGCAACTCCCGTTCCACGCAGGGGGCCAACCGGGCCAAGGAGCCCTTCATGAGATAATCATGCGCCCCGGCTTTCATCGCCTCCACCGCGATGTCCTCCCCAATGCCCCCGGAAATGATGATGAACGGGACATCAATCCCGGTCCATTGAAGCAATTTCAGCGCTTCGGGGGCGCTGAACTCAGGCAGATTGTAGTCGGCCAGAATCAGATCCCACTCCTGATCGCGCAGCGCGTCCTGCATGGCGCTGGCCGTTTCCACCCGAAGGTGCTCAGGCTTGTAGCCTCCCTTCCGCAGAAGGTTCACCAACATCATGGCGTCGAATTCCGAATCTTCGACGATCAGCGTTCGCAGTTGTTTCTTCATTCCACGGCGGCGTCCGTTCCAAGAAGTTCACGAATCTTCGCTTCCAGGGAAGCATGTCTCATCAGCGATTCCCCGACAAGGATTGCTTGGGCGCCGACGTGTTCGAGCCGGACAACATCGGCCCGGGTGTGAATGCCGCTTTCCGCCACCAGCAGATGCCGCGGGGCTCCCCCGCCTTCCGGCGGACCCAATTCCAACCGCCCCGCCAATGTTTCGGTCGTCGACAAATCCACCGTGAAGGTCTTGAGATCCCGGTTGTTCACCCCGATCAGCGTCGCCCCGGCTGCAACCGCCCGATCCAACTCCCCAGCGTCGTGCGCCTCAACCAACACCGCCAATCCCGCGCCCGCGGCCAGATCGTGAAACCTCGCCAACTTCTCGTCATCCAGGATCGCCACGATCAACAGAATGGCATCCGCGCCCGACTCCACCGCTTCCAGGATCTGCCGCTCATCGACGATGAAATCCTTCCGCAGGAGCGGCAGCGAGACCGCCTCACGGATCCTCCGCAGGTAATCCAATGACCCCTGGAAAAACGTTTCATCCGTCAGGATGGAAAGGCAGCCGGCGCCGCCCGCCTCGTATTCCCTCGCAATGGCGACCGGCTCAAAGTCCTCGCGAATGATCCCCGCCGAGGGCGACGCCTTCTTCACCTCGGCAATCAGACCGATCGAGCCCGCCCGCGGCGACCTCAGGGCCCCGATGAAGTCACGCAAGCCACCGCGAGCCGCGATGGCTTCCCGGAGCAACCCGACCGTAATCTTACGCTCGGGAAGCAACGCCGTCTCACGGTGTTTCTGTTCAACAATGGTATCGAGTATGGACACGGTTCGATTGGTTCCAACTTGTTGTGGGCAACGCGGGGGGGCTTTGTCAACTCGAGGCTGAGACGCCCGGGAGCCACAGCCCTCCGCAGTTCATCGCTGCGCAGGTCGCGCCCGCCAATTCGTCATTCCTCATCATCTCCCACTCCAGCCTGTCGCTTCATGGGGCAACCCGCCCGCAACCAGCCTGTGACAAAGGGATCGAGCCCCCCGTCCATGACCGTCTGAATACTCCCGCTCTGCACGCCGGAGCGCAGGTCCTTGACCATTTGATAGGGTTGAAAGACGTAGCTGCGAATCTGGTTGCCCCAGGCGATGTCGCCCTTCTCCCCGTAGAACCGGTCCATCTCCGCCTTCGCATCATCCTCCCGCTTGGCGATGATTCGAGAAACAAGCATCTTCTTCGCAATGGCGCGATTCTGATGCTGCGAACGCTCGTTGCGGCAGAACACCGTCATCCCGGTTGGAATGTGGGTCATGCGCACGGCCGTCTCGACCTTGTTCACGTTCTGACCTCCTTTGCCGCCCGACCGGCACGTCGTCGCCTCAAACTCATCGTCCGGGATGTCGAAGTCGATCATGTCATCAATCTCCGCCACCACATCCACGCTGGCAAAACTCGTGTGCCGGCGTTTGTTCGAGTCAAAGGGCGAAATTCGCACCAAGCGATGCACGCCCCGTTCCGCCTTGCAATACCCGTAGGCGCAGTCGCCCCGGATCAGGAGGGTCGCGTTCTTGATGCCGGCGGTGTCGCCCGGAAGCAGGTCGGTCACCTCCACCTTCCAACCGCGCGACTCCGCCCAACGCTGATACATCCGCAACATCATGCTGGCCCAGTCGCACGACTCCGTGCCCCCGGCTCCCGCATTGATACTGAGGATGCAATCCTGCCGGTCATGCGGCCCGGTCAACATGGCCGCCAACTCACCCTCGTCCAGGGCGCGCTGAAATTCGACAAATTCGACCTTCAGGTCCTCGAGGATCGCCGCTTGGGCGTCCTCCGGCTCAGCCTGGCCCAATTCGACCATGACCTGCATGTCCTCCAATTGCTTCTCGGACTTCAGGAGCGGCTCGATCTTGCGACGCATCGAAGCGGCTTCATCGACCACCGCCTGCGCCTTCTTCTGGTCATCCCAGAAATCCGGCGCCGACATCTGGGCGTCGAGCTCCGTCAGCCGTTGTTTGACGTTATCGACGTCAAAGATACCTCCGGAGATGCACAATCTTCTCGGCGGCCTGCTTCAACTGGTTTTCAACTTCGTCAAACATAGGCGGGGGAATGTAGTGCGGCGCCTCCGCTTTGCCAGATTTTTTTGGCGTTTTTGAGCCCATGCGAAAATGCGTCGTCAGGCTCCAAGCTCCAAATCCCAAGCTCCAAACTTCAATGAAAGCGAACGTCCAACGTTCAAATCTGCACGCTCAACGTCAAGGTCC
>CAZFLK010000305.1:0-4367 GCA_964519245.1 uncultured Verrucomicrobiota bacterium | reverse complement strand
CGGATGGCTCGTGCAGCCGGTGGGGAGAGACTCCGTCGAGCCCATATCAACGTCCTGGAGGGACGAGTCAGCACGATTCCCTCGCCACCCTCGTATAATCGCACGTGGCTGCGGCCCCTCAGGCGTCTTCCCCCAAATGCGGGCGCGCGTGGATTTCGAAGCAGGCCGGGCACATCCCGTGACTGAACTCGGCGCCGGTGCGGCGGTGGATGTGCTCCTCCAGCGGGCGCCAATCGTCGTTCTCGTCGCAGACTTTCCGGCAGTAGCAGCAGATGCGCAAAAAACTTTCCAGTTTCTGGATTTTTCGGTGGGATTCGACGAATTTCTCGGCGAGGCGCAGTCTGACGATCAGATCCCGTTTGGTGTAGGGCTTGGTCAGGAAATCGTTCACGCCGAGGTCCATGGCCTGATAGAAGTTTTCGTTCAGGGTATAGACGGCGCTGAGCATGATGATGTAGACGCCGGTTCCCTTTGAGTGGGTGCGGATATGCCGGGTCAGTTGGAGACCGTCCATTTCAGGCATGTCCCAGTCGGTGAGAACGGCGTCGGGAGTCTCCTCTTTGAACGCGTCCCAGGCTTCCCGTCCGTGGCGGGTCGCGCGGACGTCATGTCCCTGCTTCTCAATGATCTCGAGCAGGATCTTGCGAGGCACGGGACGGTCCTCGGCGATCAGGATCTTCATGGTTCTCAGCGGTCGCGCTCGCGCTTCAGGATGGTCTCGAGCCGCGCCAACTCGCGGGCGATGGCCTCGGTTTGTTCCCCAGCGTCGGCGAAGTCATTCTTGAGCGTCTTCTTCTCGAGGGCCTCGCAAAGTTTGGCGAGCGGTTTTGCCCCGAGATTGCTGGAGCTGCCCTTGAGCGTGTGAACGGCCACCCTGAGCGCGTCGTGGTCTCCGTTTTGAAGGGCGGTTCTCATTTGAGCGATCCGGTTGGGGGAGTCGCCGAGATAGAGGTCGATCAATTCCGCGACGGGATCTGGTTCGCCGGGTTCACGCAGTTCGCGCAATCCTTCGATCACGCTGAGGTCAATGCATTCCGAGGCGTCGGCCTCCGGAAGGGGGGGCATGGCGGTCGGGGCGCCCGTGTCGCTCCCGGCTTCGGCGGGGGGGTGCGGAGCGAGTTTCTCGACGTGGCGCCTGGCGCGTTCGAGGGCGTCGGCGAGGAGTTCGGATTCGACCGGTTTGGCCACGTAGTCGTCCATGCCGGCCGCGAGACAGCGGTCACGATCCCCCTCCAGGGCGTTGGCCGTCATCGCGATGATGTAAGTTGGCTTCAGGGAAGGGTTCTGCGCGCTGGCGTCGCGTTCGATGGAACGGATCTCACGGGTCGCCTCATAGCCGTCCTTGATGGGCATGTGGCAGTCCATCAGCACGACGTCGTAGGGCACGCGTTTGAGTTCCTCGACCGCTTCGGCCCCGTCCGCGACGCAGTCGGCGGCGAGGCCCAATCGTTTGAGTTGGAGCAGCGCGACCTTCTGGTTCACCGAGTTGTCCTCGGCGAGGAGGATTCGGAGCCGCTTGTGGGCGTCCGAGAACTGGCCGCGATGGAAGAAGCCCGTGCCGGGGGAGACGACGGTGAGATCCTTGATGGAATCCTCGCCCTTCAGGGTCCGGGCGATGCAGTCCAGCAGGCGTTTTTGTTTTACGGGTTTCACGAGCGCCGCGTAAAAGCCGGCCGCGGAGAGTTCGTCCGGATCGAACCGGTCGCTGAGCGAAGTCAACATGGCGAGTCTGGCGTCGGAGATCGCCGGATCGGCCTTGATCTTCTTCGCCAGTTGGATTCCATCCATTTCCGGCATCTGCATGTCCAGCAGCGCGATTTCGTAGGGCTCGCCGGCGGCGGCGGCGCGATGCAGTTCCTGATAGGCCATGGTTCCGTTGTGGGCTGTTCGGGCTTCCATGCCCCAGGCTTGTGTCTGGTGTGTGACGATCTCCCGGTTGGTGGCATTGTCGTCCACGATCAACACGCGGCGGCCCTTGAGCGAGGAGATGTCGTGTCCGCCATCCTGTGGTTGGACCTGTTTGTCGAGGCGAAGGGTGAACCAGAACGTGGACCCTTCGCCCAGAACGCTGTCGACGCCGATCTGGCCGCCCATCATCTCGATCAGTTGCTTGCAGATGGCGAGGCCGAGTCCGGTGCCTCCGTAGCGGCGGGTGGTGCTGCCGTCGGCCTGGGTAAAGGCTTCGAAAATCTTGGCGGCATTGTTCGGGCTGATGCCGATTCCGGTGTCGGAGACGGAGACGCGCGCGGTCAGGGCTTCGTCGGTCTCGGCTTCCTGCTGCACACGGATGACCACCTCGCCCTCGCTGGTGAATTTGACGGCGTTTCCGACCAGGTTGAGAATGACCTGGCGGATCCGGCTGGAGTCTCCGCGCAGGAGCGTGATCATCTCGGGTTGGACGTCGCAGCCGAACTCGATGCCCTTGGATTGCGCGCGTTCGGCCATCAACTCGGCGATGTCTTCGGCCAAGCCCCGCAGGTCGAAGTCGATTTTTTCGAAGATGAGGCGACCGGCCTCCATTTTGGAGAAGTCGAGGATATCGTTGATGATATCGAGCAGGGCGTCGGCGCTGGAGCGGACGGTGCGGGCAAAGTCGCGCTGTTGGGAGTTGAGGTTGGTGTCGAGCAGCAGGCCGGTCATGCCGATGATGCCGTTGAGCGGGGTGCGGATCTCATGGCTCATGGTGGCGAGGAACTCGGATTTCAAGCGTGCGGATTCCAAGGCCGCATCGCGAGCCAGGGACAGTTGTTCCTCGGCCTGTTTGAGTTCTGAGATGTCCTTGGAGACTCCGAAGGTGCCGATGATGTCCCCATCCGTGTTGCGCAGGGCCATCTTGGTGGTCAGGGCCCAGGAGGTTCCGCCATCGCCCCAGGTCTCCTTCTCGGTTTTGCCGATGATGGGTTTGCCGGTCTCGATGATTTTCTGTTCATCCTCGAAGGCGGGTTGCGCGTGCTCCTTGGTGAAGAAGTCGAAGTCGGACTTGCCGATGGCGTCCTCGGGGTCGTCGAGGCCGAACTCGTCGGAAAGCGCGCGGCTGATGCGGATGAAGCGCGAGTCCCGGTCCTTGAAGTAGATCCGGTCGGGAATGGTGTCGAGCAGGGCGCGGAGGAGTTCCCGTTCGTAGTTGAGTTGGTTTTCCGTCCGTTTCTTCTCGGTGACGTCCCAGAAAATCCCCTGGATGCCGGCGATGTTGCCGTCGCGATCGTAAAGCGGGGTCTTGACGGTTTCGACATAGATGGTGGGTTGCCCGGGTTCGACGTGTTCCTCGATGGTCTGGAACGGCCTGCCGGCGCTCATGACCTTGCGGTCGTCCTCCTGGTATTTCTCCGCGAGTTCTTTGGGGGAGAAGTCAAAGTCGGTCTTGCCAAGCACCTCCTCCAGGGGTTTGCCCATGAGCTTGCAGAAATTCTGATTGGCGAAGGTGAAGCGCTCGTTGAGGTCCTTGCGGAAGATGTTCTGGGGAAGGCTTTCGACGAGGGAATGGTAGAGCAATTCGGACTCCCGAAGCTTGTCGTCGGCGCGTCGGCGTTCGGTGATGTCGTGGAAGACGCTGAGCAGGAGTTGCTCGTGGTTTTCCATCTCGACGATGGCGTTGGAGACCTCGACATCGAGGGTTTTGCCATTCTGGAAGGTCAGCTTCAGTTCCTCGCGATCGGCGAAATCCCGATCGGTGAAGCGCTGGATGTGGCGTTGGACGCGGGCTGCGAGATCGCCGTCATCGGCGTAGGCTGCGGCCAGGGATTGGCCTTCCATGGCGCTCGCTTCCAGCCCGACCATTCGGCAGAAGGCCTTGTTGACGCTGATGACATCGCCGTTCCGATTGGTCAACCGCATGCCGTCGGTGGTGGTGTCCCAGATGGCGCGAAACCGTTTCTCGGAGCGGCGGATCTGGTCTTCCTGTTCGCGTCGACGGGTAATGTCCTCGACGGCGCCCTCGTAGTATTGCAGTTCGCCGTGCTCGTCGTGGACGGCGCGCGCCTTCTCTGAGATCCAGATGATGGAGCCGTCGCGGCGATACACCTGGGATTCGAAATCGGCGATGAAATCCTCGGCGTGCAGGCGACGGCGGAACTCCTCCCGGCGGCTGGGGTCGACGTAGAGCTGGTCGGTGATGCTGTGGACGGCGTTCATCAGCTCCTCCCCGTTGTCGTAGCCGTAGATCTTCGCCAGCATGGGGTTGGCGGCGAGATAGCGGCCGTCCGGAGAAGTCAGGAAAATGCCTTCGCCGGCATTCTCGAAGATGCTGCGGTATTTCAACTCGGCCTGGGAGAGGGCTTCCTCGGTTCTCTCGTGCTCGGCAACCTCGTGGCGGAGTTCGTCGACGGTGCGGCGCGTCTCAAGGTCGAGCATGTTTGGTTGCGCGACGA
>CAZFLK010000304.1:0-4370 GCA_964519245.1 uncultured Verrucomicrobiota bacterium | reverse complement strand
ACGACGCTCACCTGACGAAGGAGAGCAACTTTCCCTCAAACTGAGAACTGCTGCGTCATGGTTGCGCGTGGGTTCCGATGGCGCTTTGATGCCCTTCCATGAGACCAAAGCCTTGCCGCCGCATTCTGCGCTTCGTCGTTTGCGCGTTCGTCCTCACCGCCAGCCAACTCCCGGCCGCGCAGGAACTCCCCTGGAAGGCGGGCATCGCTCGCGCCAGGATCACCCCGCAGGGGACGATGTGGATGGCCGGCTACGCCTCCCGCAACAAGCCCGCCGACGGAACCGCGCAGGATCTCTACGCGAAGGCGGCAGCGATCGAAGATGCGGAAGGCTCCCGGGTGATCATCCTTACCATGGACCTGATCAGCGTGCCTCGCCGCCTGCGCGGGAAGCTGGAAGCGGCGATCAAGGAGAAGCACGACCTGCCGCCGGCAGCCTTGATGATCAACTGCTCCCACACACACAGCGGTCCCGAGTTGAGGACCAAGCGCGTCAAGAACAGCTCCATCTATCCCAGCGTCGCCGAGCACGCGATCGCCTACTACGAATGGCTGGAGGCGCGACTCATTCAATTGCTTGACGATGCGATCGCGGATCTTTCGCCCGCCCGGCTCAGCTACAGCCGCGCGCGCTGTGGTTTTGCGATGAACCGCAGACTGCCCACCGAACGTGGCTTCATCAACAGCCCCAATCCCGACGGCCCGATCGATCACGACGTGCCCGTCCTGCGGATTGACGGACCGGGAAAGCAGATGCGCGCTGTCCTGTTCGGCTACGCCTGCCACAACACCACGCTCGGCATCTACCAATGGAACGGCGATTACGCAGGATTCGCGCAGCAGTATTTCGAGGAGGAACACCCGGGCGTGACCGCCTTGTTCGTAACTGGTTGCGGCGGCGATCAGAATCCCTATCCGCGTCGGACCATGGACCTGGCGCAACGCCACGGCCGCTCGCTGGCCACCGCCGTCGAAGCCGCGCTCGACGCCAATCCAAAGACGCTCACCGGCCCGCTGCGAACGGCTTTTGACCGGGTGGATCTTGATTACGCGACGCCTCCGACCCGCAAGGAACTGGAGGAACGCGCCCAATCAAAGAACAAGTACGACAAGAGCTATGCCGAGGCCCTGCTGGCCGAACTCGACGCCAAGGGCAGCCTTCGGGAGACGTATCCCTTTCCCGTGCAGGTCATCCGATTCGGTGATCGGTTGACGCTGATCGCGCTTGGCGGCGAGACCGTGGTCGATTATTCGCTGCGGTTGAAGCGCGAGATCCCGGGCCCGGAGGTCTGGGTCGCCGGCTACAGCAACGACGTCATGGCCTACACTCCCAGCAAGCGCGTCCTGCTCGAAGGCGGCTACGAGGCCGGCGGCTCCATGCGCTACTTCCGGACCACATTGCATCCGGGCCATTGGCACGAGTCGCTGGAGGAACGGATCGTCGGAACCGTTCACGAGTTGAATGAAAGGCTGAGTAAGTGAACAGCGCCGGACCGCGGGTCTGTGACCCGCTGCGACCAGGGAAGCGCGAGGCGCGTTGGCATGATCGGAGGCCCCGGGAGACTGGAGGCTGCTGCGGGTCGCAGACCCGCGGTCCGGCGCTTGCTTGCAAGATCAAACGCGCAACCAACGGAATGAATTCCGTTCCATAGCGCGAGGCCTACGCCTCCAACGAGGCCAGGATCGCAGCGGCCGCTTCGGCGGGCGTCCCTTGCTTCGGCTGGCGGATCGGGCGGCCGATGACCAACCAGTCGGCCCCGGCTTCGATGGCTTCCCTGGGTGTCAGAATGCGTTTCTGGTCGCCGACTTCCTCGCCGGCAGGGCGGATACCCGGGGTGACCAGCTTGAGCTCGTGCGGCAGGAATACCCGCAATTGCGCGATTTCCAGGGGCGAACAGACCAAGCCACGCAATCCCGCTTCGTTGGCCAAGGCCGCCAATCGCTCCACCTGTTTCCCGACATCCTGTTCCACCCCGACCCGGCTCAAGTCGTCGGTGTCCATGCTGGTCAGAACCGTCACGCCCAGGACCAGCGGCGCTGCCTTGCCGTTCTTTGCCGCCTGGTCCTGCGCCGCTTCCTCCGCGGCGCGCATCATGTCGAGGCCGCCGCAGGTGTGCACCGTCAACATCTGCACATCCAGGTTCACAGCCGAGCGGACGGCATTGGCCACGGTGTTCGGAATGTCATGAAACTTCAGATCCAGGAAGACATCGATTCCCCGCTCGCGAACCTTGCGCACGATGTCCGGCCCGCACTTGGTGAAAAGCTCCAAGCCGATCTTGAAGGCGCCGACCTTGCCCGCCAATTGGTCGGCAAGGTCCAGGGCGGCCATTTCGGTCGGAACGTCGAGCGCGACGATGATGGGATTGCTCATGGGGTGATTGGCCGGTTTCAGTCGTTCTTGTATTCCTTCAGAAATCCGAGGAACTCGCGCCGGTGATCCTCCTCGCCCGCGAGGATCCCGATGGCCATGTCCTGCGTGACATAGTCGATCCCGTCGCAGAGCTTGATGATCTTGTTGTATTGCTTGATGGCGGCCTCTTCGGCGTCGATGACGCCCTGAATGACGGCCACCACGTCCGTGGAGTCGCCATTGGGCTGCATGGATGTCTGGCCGCGCGGCAGATCGAGCGATCCTGGAACCGTGCCGCCGATCGTCTTGATGCGCTGGGCCAGGGTCTGCGCATGACCGACCTCCTCGGTCACATCGGCCGCCAAGGCCTTCTTGATGACGTCTGATCGCACGCCGTCCAGATTGACGGATGCGGCGATGTAATTCTGCACGGTCTCCAGCTCCATCGCATAGGCGCGGGACAGCTCCTCAATGATCTCATCGTTTTCCATGCCTGATAGGTAACACAGGAGTTGGGCGAATCCAATTCTTTGAGGCGCGCAATCTCTTTGGCCCCGACGCCAGAATACGAACCGCAGCGCGCCCGGCAGCCTCTTGGCCGCCGAATGCCCAGCTGTATCAGACCAACCGCCCGTCCATCGCCATCCCGGGTTTCAATGCGCCTCGGCATGCCCACGAAAAGGCGGCGTCAAGCCGCCGCAGTCCAAGGCGCTGCCCGCGGGGCGCCCATTCCAATTCACGCCCTGCGCCAAATCCTTCACCCGCCCCGAAGCATCCAGCCAACAAAAAAGGCGCCTTCCGAAGAAGACGCCGATGAATGAAAGATTGTGGGACTGCGGCTCAGTGAGGATGCCGGCGACGCTTGACGTGAAGTTGGGCGAGCGACTTGGCCAGGGCGGCCTGAACCGCCGCGGTCTCCTCGTCACTGAGCTTCTCCGCGAGCCGCGCTTCGGCCTGCTTGCGGGCTTCTTCCGCCGCCGCCTCGTCGATCTCGGCGGAATGAATCGCCATGTCGGTCAGGATGGAGACGTTGTCGCCGGTGATCTTGGCGAAGCCTTCTCCGATCGCGAGGAAGAAGTCTTCCTTGCCTTTCTTCACCGCGATCTCGCCATGCGAAACCTGCGTCATGAGAGGGATGTGATTCGGGTAGATGCCCATCTCGCCCTCGACGCCGGGAAGCGTGACGAAATCGACGTCATCGGAGAAGGTCTTGTCCTCCGGCGTGATGATTTCCAATTTCATCGTGGCTGCCATGGCTTATGCGGGGTTGAGTTGATTCTACGCCAAATTCTATTCGCTGTCGCCGCCCTTGATGTCGTCGATGCCGCCCTTCATGTAGAAGTCATTTTCGGCGACGTCGTCGTGCTGGCCGTCAAGGATCTCGGCGAAGCCGCGGACGGTCTCCTCGACCGGCACCTGCTTGCCGGGGAAGCCGGTGAAGACCTCGGCGACCGAGAACGGCTGCGAGAGGAACTTCTGGATCTTGCGGGCGCGGAACACGGTCTGCTTGTCCTCGGGCGAAAGCTCGTCCATACCCAGAATCGCGATGATGTCCTGCAGATCCTTGTAACGCTGCAGCACGGTCTGCACGCCACGGGCGACGCGGTAATGCTCCTTGCCGACGATCTCCGGCGCCAGGGCGCGGGAGGTGGAAGCCAGCGGATCCACAGCGGGGTAGATGCCCAACTCGGCGATGGAACGCTCGAGAACGATCGTCGCGTCCAAGTGGGCGAAGGTCGTCGCCGGCGCCGGGTCGGTCAAGTCGTCCGCCGGCACGTAGACCGCCTGGAACGAGGTGATCGATCCCTTCTTGGTGGAGGTGATGCGTTCCTGCAGGTCGCCCATCTCGGCGGCCAGGGTGGGCTGGTAACCCACGGCCGAAGGCGTGCGACCCAGCAGCGCGGACACCTCGGAGCCGGCCTGTGAGAAACGGAAGATGTTGTCGACGAACAGGAGCACGTCCTGGTTCTTCACATCACGGAAATACTCGGTGATGGCGAGACCGGAAAGAGCGACAC
>CAZFLK010000303.1:1157-4409 GCA_964519245.1 uncultured Verrucomicrobiota bacterium | reverse complement strand
GCATGTTGAAGAATGCGTTCAAGAAGGGCTTGGAAGCCGCCGGCCCCCGGGTGGCGGGCGTGGCGACGCGGGTGGCCGACGTGAAGCTGTCGCCGCTTTCCGGACGGGGCGAGGTTCTTGGCGTGTTTGTTGGGAGTCCGGAAGGTTTTCGGGCGCCGTCGGTGATCGAGATCGGGCGCGCCAAGGTCGAGGTTCGGGCTTCCACCTTGTTATCCGACAAGGTGGTGATCCGATCCGTCCGGATCGAGGATATGGAAGTGACCTACGAGCGGCGGCTAAGCGGGAGCAATCTGTCGAAGATTCAGGAAACGCTGGAGGCGACGCTTGGAGCGGGGAAGGAGCGCAGCAGCGGGGGCGAGCCCCGGCGCTTGCGGGTGGATGAGTTTGTAATCCGGGGCGGGCGTGTTCGGGTGGGGTTGACCGCGCTTGGGGGAAGGGGCGCGGTGAAGCGGTTGCCCGAAATTCGGTTGCTCGATTTAGGCGCCGACGATCGGGGAATCACACCGGGTGAACTGGCGGATCTGGTCTTGCGGGCAATCGTCCGGGAAACCGCCGGAGCCTTGGGCGAGGCGGCTCTCGGACTGGGGCAGCGCAAAACACCGGATTGAGCAGATCTTGAACCGGGAGCCGTGAGGCCGGCAGCCGGGGCTGGAGGCTACTCTGTTTCCGGGGTGGATTTCGTTTCAGGGAGTCCTGCGCCCCAGAGGAAGGAGCGTTGTTGGGCGAGTGTCGCGTCGCCCTCCAGCAGGGTCGCCTGCCACGCGATCATCTTGCCCACTTTCTGGTATTCTTCCTGGGACACGGTTGCCGACGACCAGCGACCGAAGAGGCCCTTGCGTTCGATCTTTTGCTCAACGACGAACGGTTTGTTGGGCAGGGTCTGGCTGCCGCGAACCTCGATCCGGATGCGCAGTTTGTCCTTGTCCACATTGCTGGCGCGCCATTTGAAATCAAACCGGATGCCGGAAACCAACTCGGGATTGGAGCGGAGCCGGGCCTGGTAGGCGTCGCGCTCGTAGAGGCTGGGCGAAACGGCGTGTTTCCCCTCCATGTCCAAGTAGTGGGGCAGCACCTTGATGATGCGTCCGGAACCGGCGTGTGCGGCTGCGGCCGCGAGCAGCAGAATCGCGACCGCCAATGTCGTAGTAGAGCGCATGGACCGCACGGTAGTCAGCCTGAGAATTAATTCAAGCGGGAACCGCGATTCCTGAGCCCTGCGACCGGTCGGATCCCGATCGCTTGAGGCCGAAGCGCCGGCGAAATCCAACCTCGAGCGCTTCGATTCCAACGCCTTACGCCGCCTCGTCGGTCTCGAGGAAGCCCTGCAACTGGCGCACACGGGTGGGGTGGCGCATCTTGCGGAGGGCCTTGGCCTCGATCTGACGGATGCGTTCGCGGGTGACCTTGTATTGCTTCCCGACCTCTTCCAAGGTGCGGGCATAGCCGTCCACCAGGCCGAAGCGCAACTCCAGCACCTTGCGTTCGCGCTCGGTGAGGCTTTCCAGGACGTCGTTGAGCTTGGTCTTCAGCATGCTGAAGCCGGTCATCTCGGAGGGATTCTCAGCGGTCTTGTCCTCGATGAAGTCTCCGAAGCAGGCGTCGCCGCTGTCGCCGACGGTGGCCTGCATGGAAATGGGCTGCTGGGCCATCTTGAGAATGGCGTTGACGCGTTCCACCGGCATCTGCATCTCGTCGGCGATCTCCTCCGGCGTGGGTTCGTGGCCGTAGTCCTGGACCAACTGCTTCTGCACGCGCATCAGCTTGTTGATCACCTCGATCATGTGGACCGGGATGCGGATGGTGCGGGCCTGGTCCGCCACGGAGCGGGTGATGGCCTGCCGGATCCACCAGGTCGCGTAGGTGGAGAACTTGAAGCCGCGGCGATACTCGAATTTCTCAACCGCCTTCATGAGGCCCATGTTGCCTTCCTGGATCAGGTCGAGGAAGGCGAGGCCGCGGTTGGTGTATTTCTTGGCGATCGAGATGACCAGGCGCAGGTTGGCTTCGACCATTTCGGTCTTGGCCTTGTGTGCCTTGGCGGCGAAGTGCTTCAATTGATCGTAAGCCTGCAGGTATTCCTCATAAGGCATGCGGACGAAGACTTCCAGGGCGGCGATCTTCTGCTCTTCCCCCTCGATGAAGGCGGTCAACTGCTGCGATTTGCGCTGTTTGCCGAGATCCTCGATGGTTCGGAGGCTGGTCTGAATCTTGTCGAAGATGTTCTCGGTGACGAGGATCATTTCCTCAATGACCTTCTGCTTGTAGAAGAATTTGGGAAAGGCGGCCTGGAGGCGCTTGTCGGCGCGTTTGAAGAGGGAGAGCGCCTTCTTGCGTGCGGTCTCACTCTTGGCGGATTGCCAGGATGAGTAGCGGTCATCGACATCCCCGTCGGTCTTGCGGACTTTCTTGACGAGTTTGCGGAGTTCCTTGAGGTGTTGTTCACGGCTGTCGATCTTCTTGTCGACAATGACGCGGTCGAAGCGCTCCTTCGGCGGCTCGGAAATGAGTTTCTCGGCGAGGGCGATGTGTTCCTTGCCGGTAAAGCCGAAGCCGTAGATGATCCGCTTGACCTCGTTTTCCGCGTCCTCGATTCGTTTGCAGATTTCAACTTCCTGCTCCCGGGTGAGCAAGGGCACTTCGCCCATCTTGCGAAGATACATACGGACCGGATCGTCCAGGATGTCGAGGCGGCTTTTGTCCTCTTCCTCCTCCGGTTCCGGCTTCTTGACGTTGTCGACCTCCGCTTGGTCGACGATTTCCACATCGAGGTTGCGGAGTTTGGTGTAGACCTCGTCGAGATCGTCCGGGGTGACGACGTCCTCGGGGAGGGCGTCGTTGATATCGTTGTAAGTCAGGTAGCCCTGCTCCTGGGAGAGGCGGAGGAGCTCCTTGATCTTCTCCGTCAGGTCGAACGGCTGGGCCTCGGCGGTGTTCGTGTCTTTGTCGTCTTTTTTCTTGTCGCCCTCCTTGGCCTTCATGCGGGCGCGGCTCTCGATAAGCTTGGCCACCTCCGCCTTCAGATCTTCCTTGCTTTGTTTCTTCCCTTTGCCTGAGGCGGCCTTCTTGGGAGCGGCCTTGGCCTTGACGGCGGCCTTCTTGGGGGCGGCCTTCTTGGGGGCGACCTTCTTGGGGGCGGCCTTCTTGGCGGCGGCCTTGGCCTTGGCGGCGGCCTTCTTGGGAGCGGCCTTGGCCTTGGGGGCGGCCTTCTTGGGAGCGGCCTTGGCCTTGGCGGCGGCCTTCTTGGGAGCGGCC
>CAZFLK010000303.1:0-1057 GCA_964519245.1 uncultured Verrucomicrobiota bacterium | reverse complement strand
CGGCCTTGGCCTTGGCGGCGGCCTTCTTGGGAGCGGCCTTGGCCTTGGCGGCGGCTTTCCTCACCGAGGGTTTCGCAGGGGCCTTCTTGGCTGCCGCGCGGGTCGGCTTTGCCTTTGCTTTGGAAGTCGCTTTCGCTTTAGTCTTTTTCTGAGCCATAGGAGTCAAATTTGTGGTCGTGAGACGCGCAAAAAAACAGCCCGCAGCTTTGGGGAAATGGCAAGACTGAGTCAAGGAATCATTCGGTTTTTTTGACGTTATGATGAAGGTGAGAATTCCTTTGACTGGTTGATGGCGTCGGGCACACTGCGCGGGTTTCCAAGAAATGACACACAGCCCGACAGGTGTATTCAGGGCGCTAGACACATCACATCCATGAGCGACGAAAATCAGGAAAAGGCGCAGGCGCAGGAGCAGATGATTCTGGATGCCCGGGGCAAGGGCAACGGCGAGACGATCAAGACCTACGTGAAGTTGTCCGGACCGGGATGGCTGCAGAGCGCCATCACTTTGGGCGGCGGTTCGTTGGCGGGCAGCCTCTACCTGGGAATCATCGGCGGCTACGACATGATGTGGCTGCAGCCGTTGATGATGATTTTCGGCGTGGTGATGCTCAGCGCCATCAGTTATGTGACGCTCTCGACCGGCGAGCGGCCCTTTCGCGCGCTCAACGAACACGTGAATCCCGTGCTTGGCTGGGGTTGGTTGATCGCGTCCATGATGGCGAACCTGGTCTGGGCCATGCCGCAATTCTCCTTGGGAACAGCGGCCCTGCAGCAGAATCTGGGGATGTTCAATTTTGAAGGCGGCAAGCAAGTCGCCTGTCTGCTGCTCTTCATCGTCTCCACGGTGATCGTCTTGATGTATGACAAGGGCGGACTCGCCTACAAGATCTTCGACATCATCCTGAAGCTCATGGTCGGACTGGTCGTGGTGAGTTTCTTCCTGGTCATCCTGGCCATGGCGACCAGCGAAGCGGGGCTGCCTTGGGGCAGGATCATCATGGGCTTCATCCCCAATCCCAACCTGCTGTTCGAGCCGGCTTCCGCGCTCAAGGAG
>CAZFLK010000302.1:0-4422 GCA_964519245.1 uncultured Verrucomicrobiota bacterium | reverse complement strand
GGGCGAAAGGAACAAAAACGACTATGCTCACGACTGATAATACCGCGCTCGTCGTCATCGACGTGCAGGGGAAACTGGCGTCGCTTATGGATCAGAGCGAGCGGCTCATTCACAACCTGGGCGTCCTGATTCAAGGTGTGAAGATTCTGGAGCTTCCGGTCTTCTGGCTGGAGCAGTATCCCAAGGGCTTGGGGGCGACGGTCCCGGAGATTGCCGAGTTGCTGGCGGGCGGGGAGCCGCTTCCCAAGATGAGCTTCAGCGCCTGCGGTCAAGAGACGTTCATGGAGCGGCTTCGGGAGAGCGGGAGAAAGCGCGTTCTGTTGGCTGGCATTGAATCGCACGTCTGCGTCTATCAGACCGCTCGGGATCTGCTGGCGGAGGGTTTTGAGGTGGAGGTGGTTGTCGATGCCATCTCCTCGCGCACGGCGGAGAATAAGGTGATCGGCTTGAAGAAAATGCAGCGACTCGGTGCGGAGTTGACCTCAGTGGAGACCGCCTTGTTTGAGTTGATGCGTACGGCGGAAGCCCCGCGGTTCAAGGATGTCGCGCGGTTGTTGCGCTGAGGGGGCGTCTTCTTGCGAAGGCGGCTACGTCGCCTGGTACACGTAGTCGCGCTCGTTGTAGCGTGGGCGATGCGCGTTCGTGACAGCCTGGGTTTCCTGCCTTTGCTCCACCTTCTCGCGAAGGCGGCTACGGGGGCTGGGGTTACGGGCGGGGCGCGCTTTGCGAGCGATTGGCCGCGACGATGCCGGTTAGCATCACGGCGCCCCCGATGATTTGCATGGGGGAGAGGCTTTCGGCGAACCAGGCCCAGGCGATCATGGCTGCGATCAACGGCTGCAGCAAGAGGCTGAGAGAACCGAAAGAGGCGGGCAGGTGACCGAAGGCGTAGGCGATCAGACCTTGTCCGGCAACATGGCTGATGAAGGCGAGCGCGAGCAGGGATGTCCATCCGGCGGGCGTGTTGGGAAGCATTTGCTCGCCGGAGGCGAGCGCGGCGAGCAGCAGGGTCGCGCTGGCGGAGACG
Organism: uncultured Verrucomicrobiota bacterium; assembly: GCA_964519245.1. Classification (GTDB taxonomy): domain Bacteria; phylum Verrucomicrobiota; class Verrucomicrobiia; order Limisphaerales; family JAYPEY01; genus JAYPEY01. The sequence goes on along the minus strand of CAZFLK010000302.1, from coordinate 3,395 downwards.
GCGGCCCAGGTCATGATGGTCGCCGGGGAGAAGGAGCTGCGCAGGAGTTTGACGGTGAATTGGTAGCCTCCGTAGAACAGCGCGGTAACCAGGGCCAGGCTGTCGCCGATGAGGTAGCGGGGGGCGAGGTTGAGGCTGGCGCCGGCGAGCATGGCGGCGCCGGCGAAGGCGACCAGCATCGCCAGGATGAAACGGCCGGTGATGCGTTCCTTGAGGATGAGCCAGGCGCCGATGGTGACGACGATCGGGGCGAAGTTGGCGAGGAGGGTGGCGTTGGCCACCGTGGTGAGCTTGATGGACCAGTGCCAGAAGGCCATGTCGAGCGCGAAGAGAACGCCGGCGAGGAGCAGGAGGCGTTTCTCTCCTGTGGTGGAGGGCCTTCGGGGCGGATTGGGGCGGCGTTGTTCCCAGGCGCTCCAGAGCCAGAGGGCCGGGAGAGCGAAGAAGACGCGATAGAACGCGGTCGCGCTGGGGCCGAGTCCGTGGTTGGCGACGGCGTCGCGCACCAGGTTGGGCGCGAAGGCGATGCCGACCGCGCCGCCGAGCATGGCGGCGAGTCCCCAACGGTCGATTCCCGGTTTGCGCATGCGGCGGTTTTGGGGGCTTTGTCCCGTTGGGTCAAAAGCGGGGCGGTGCGAACGAGGTCGCGGCGGACGGCAACAGCGTTATGGTTGCCGCTTCAGTTGTTGGAACAGCTCCAACACGGTGTTGGTGATTTTCTCTGAAGCCTGGAACTCCACCCAGCAGGTGCCCAGCCAGGTTTCGTAGCCGCCGAGGCGGTGTTGCTCCGGCGTGGGGAGGTAGCCGAAGGTCCCGTTGGCCAGTTCAATGGTGAAGGAATCCGCGAACGGGCTCCGGTCCTTGATGTTCAACCCGATCTCGGCAAACACCTCGAACGGCATGGCGGCGACGCCGAGATCGCCAATGCGCAAGCCTTGGATGAAGACCTCGGTGGTGGGTTCGAACTTCGCGAGTTTGAGCGCGCGCTTGGCGTAGATCACATCCTTGTCGGTGGTGTCCGGATCGGCGGCCTTGGGGCCGGCGAGGATGCGATGCGCGCGTTCGATGAGTTCCCGGGAGGGGCGTCGGACGTTGAGTTTCAATTCCCTGGCGGCGGCTCCGAGGGGGACCCAGTCGTGATGCTTGATCTGCTTCACCGCCTTCAGCGCCGCGTCGGCGACATCATGCGCGACGATCTTGATTTGCTCGTAGGGTTGGCGGCGGGGGCGTTTGCCGGTGAAATCAATGTTGTTGATGTCGCCGCTCGTGCCGTTGGACATGATGCCGACGAAGGGCGGGTGTTGTCGGTCCGCTCCGAGCAATTCCTGCATCCGGTCCGCAAAGACGCCGAAGTAGTCGGCCGAGAGGTGGCCCTTGGGGACGCCGCCGACGTAGTGGAGGGAGTAATTGGCGAGCAGGGCGATGGGGCGTCCGTCCTTGGCCTGGACGGAGAGGATGGAAACTTCGGGGTCGGTGGGGCCGGCGGGGCGATCGAGCATTTTGCCGCGCGGCGGATTCATGCGGACCTGGTCCTCGCCGCCGAAGGGATTGGCGAGATTGAAGCCTGGTTTCATGTGCCAGCGGCGATTGGAGACGTGCCGGGGCTCGTCTTCGCCGCCCCAACCGATGCGCGCGGGTTCGAGGTTGTTGATCGCCCGTTTGACGCCGTCGACGATGCGCGAGGCGAGGAAGGACTGGTAGTCGTCGAGCTTGGGGTTGTATTCGAAACGGTCCTGGCCGCGGGCGCTGACGGAAGAATGGGTGTGGGTGGCGGCCATGAGCAGGCTCTCGGGCGGCAGGCCGGTTTCCTTTTCAAGAACGCGTTTGGCGTGGTCGAAGACGGGGCGGGTGACGCCGACGCTGTCCACGATGACGAAGCCGATCCGGGTGGAGCCGTCGTCGAGCACGAGGCAGCGGGCGTGGAGTTCGTCGTGGACATGGGTGGCGGCCGGGGAGCGCCAGTTGCCGACGATGCCGCCGCCGAGCGGCGGGGTGATGTTGCTGGTCGCGGCGCCGGCGCGGAAGGTCTTGGGCTTGTCGGCGGCGTTCATTTGTCCGGCGAAGGACAAGCTGGCGACGGCGACCGCGGTAAGGTGAAGCAAATGATTCTTCATACGGTGTGGGCATAAAGCACGTCGGGGCGGAGAAAGACAAACCGAATCTGTCACATGGGGTTCGGCTTTGGTTGGCTTGGAGGAAAGAAGAACCAGAGCGTGGGATGACCCGGATCGGCAGGGAGGCTTCTTTCGCTCCTTCAGAGCTTCGATTTGGGCTCGACGGAGTCTCTCCCCACCGGCTTCTCATTTCCTTCGGAATTCGTACGCGGATGTCCGTGTCCGCCGTTCACGATTGCGGAAGCGGAGGGGGTTGGGCATGTTTCTGGGCGGACAACCGAACAAGAATTATGGACACGAAGATTTTTCATGGGTGTATTCCGGCGTTGATGACGCCGTGCAACGAGGACCGGACGCCGAATTTTGACGCGTTGGTCGCGACGGCGAGAACGCTGATTGAGGCGGGCATGTCGGGCGTGGTGTATTGCGGGTCCATGGGCGACTGGCCCCTGCTGACGGACGCGCAGCGGCAGGAAGGGGTGAAGCGGTTGGCGGAGGCGGGCGTTCCTGTCGTGGTGGGCACGGGCGCGCAGAATCCGAAACTCGCCGCGGCGCATGCGGCGCATGCGAAGGAGGTCGGGGCGAAAGGGTTGATGTTGATTCCGCGTGTCTTGTCGCGCGGGACATCGCCGGCGGCGCAGCGGGCGCACTTTGCGGGGATACTGGAGGCGGCCGAGGGTTTGCCTTCGATCATCTACAACAGTCCCTATTACGGTTTCGAGACCAAGGCGGATTTGTTCTTCGATTTGCGGCGGGATTATCCGCACCTGATTGGCTTCAAGGAGTTCGGGGGCGCGGCTTCGTTGAGCTATGCGGCGGAGCATATCACCAACCAGGAGGCGGACCTGGCGTTGCTGGTCGGGGTGGATACGCAGGTGTTTCACGGGTTCTTGCATTGCGGCGCCGTGGGGGCGATCACGGGCATCGGCAATGCCTTGCCGAAGGAAGTGTTGCGGTATGTGGAGCTGTGTCGGCGCGCGGCGGCGGGCGATGCGGCGGCGCGTCGTTTCGCGGCCGAATTGAGCGAGGCGTTGACGGTGTTGTCGACCTTTGATGAGGGGTCGGACCTGGTCCTTTACTACAAGCGGTTGATGGTCCTGGGCGGTGACGCGAACTATGAACGGCACTTCAATGAAACCGACGCCTTGAGCGCGAGTCAGAACGCGTTTGTGGAGGCGCAGTTGGAGCAGTTTAGGAACTGGTGGGGGAACTGGGCCGGGGCGGAAGACTGAGGGTGCGGGATGCGGGGTGCGGGGTGCGAGGTGCGGGGTGCGAGGTGCG
>CAZFLK010000301.1:0-4448 GCA_964519245.1 uncultured Verrucomicrobiota bacterium | reverse complement strand
CGGGAGAAATGCATCCGGTCGTATTCCTCCTGCTGGTGGGCGTCTTCATTATCGGATCCGCCATCGAAGCGCACAACAAGCAGCAACGAAGACGTAAATTCTCGGTCGATGTTTCCGACTATTCGTTGTTGAACAGCTCCCACATCAGCCCGACGGACGAACAGCGCGCCGCGACCACACTGCAGCTGTCCGATCCTCAGTTCGATCCACAGGCTTTCATCAAACGATTCACCAGCGCCTTCCACCAGATTCAGGATGCCTGGTCGCAACAGAATATCGAGTCCGTGCGCGCGTTCGTCTCGGACGGCGTCTTCGAGCGTTTCTTCCTCCAGATCCTGGAGCAACGCGACATGGGCTACCGCGACCACATGGAGGGCGTCCTGGTCGAACGCGCCGCACTCGCCGAGGCGGCCTCCTCCGGCATCTTCGACGTCCTGACCATCAAGGTCGCCGCGACCGCCATCGACTACCGCGTCTCCATTGACGCCGGCAAATACATCAGCGGCGACAAGACCCGCCACGGCTTCACTGAATTCTGGTCCTTCGTGAGACGAACCGGAGCCCAAACGCACGCCGACAGGCCCGGCCTTATCGAGGGCAACTGCCCCAACTGTGGCGCGTCCATCGCGCTCAATCGGTCCGGCCGTTGCGACGCCTGCCAATCGCTGCTGCGCAGCGGCGACCACGACTGGGTTCTGGCCGAAATCACGCAGGCATGCGAATGGAAGCGCGGCTCTCACGCCGGCTCCCCCTCCGCCCAATTCTACCGCGATTCCCGCGACCCCGCATTCAACATCCAGCACCTTGAGGATCGCGCCTCCGTGATCTTCTGGCGCAAGGCCATGGCCGACCGCCTCGGCGACGTAAAACCCATCCTCAAGATGGCGACCACGGAACTCTGCAATGCCTATGCCACAGAGTACCAGCGGGCCGCAACCCACGCTTCCCGCAACTATCTCGGAGGCTGTTCCGTCGGATCCGTAGACCTGCTGGGCATGGTTGCCGGCGACGCCTTCGATCATGCCCTGGTGGAGATCCGCTGGTCCGCCACGACGCACAGAGTCTCGCGCGACGGCGTGGTAACGGACCAGGGCGGTTGGCGCCGCTTTCGCAGCCTCTTCGTGCTGGCTCGCAAGCCCGGACTCCAGTCCGTTGCCGGCCGCGCCATCAGTTCCGCGCATTGTCCCGGTTGCGGCGCCCCGGAAAGCGCCTTGGCCTCCCACTCCTGCGAGTATTGCGGCGCCGTGCTCAATACCGGCGACCATGATTGGACCCTGACCGAGGCCGCCTACATGAATGCCCCGTCCGCGCAAGCCTGGCTCGGCCGATTGAACCAATCCGGTCCATTTCCCGCGGCCATCGCCCGACCGGCTTCCTCCTCCCTGCCCATCCCTCCGCCCATCTCCGCCCACGCCTCCACCGCCCAACGGATTGCCGGCAGCCAGACCGACGCCCTCGCCTGGATGATCAACACCCTCGCCGCCGACGGAGAGTTCCACGCCGACGAGAAGGCCGCCATCATGGAAATCGCCCACAAGGCCGGCATTCCGGAGGCCACGATCGACGGCCTCATCCAGACCGCGCTGCAGGGTGAACTCGACGCCCCCTCCCCGCCCGACCGCCAGTCCGCCCGCGCCTGGCTCGAACTCATGGCCGATGTCGCGCTGGCGGACGGCAAAGTGGAACGCGCCGAGGAAGCCGCGCTGGCGCGCCTGGGAGCGCACATGGGTTACCTGCACGCGGATATCAACATGCTGATCAACAAGCGCCGCATGCGCCTGCTCCGCCTCGCCAAGCAAGGCGGACAGGGGTGAGCCTCGTAGCAGCGATTGTAATTTCGCTCACTTCAATCAGGCTTCCCTCAGGACACCCGGCCACGTTACGTCGTTGAGCCTCTGCAAGAGGCGAACGGTGCCCCGAGCATTGCTCGGCCTTGGCGCGGATCGCCAGCCTATGCCGAGCAATGCTCGGCGCTCCAACCTCTCGGTGCCCGTCCGTAGCGTAGCCGTCCCGGCTGCGGGTTCTGGCGGCGTCCCGCCGCCATGTCCAAGATCTCCTACTCCGCCCGGTAAAGAATCAGCATCCCCGGCCGGGCGGCGTTCAACTCGCGGTATCCCTTTTCCGAGAACGTGGTGTTGTAGATCACGAGTTGCTGGAGATTGGGCAACTGCTTCAGCTCCCCCGCCGCTGCGTCAGTCAGCTTAGTGTCATGCAGCCAAAGCTTCTGAAGTTTCCGCAAGGCCGTCAGCTGCCTCAGCCCCTTGTCTGTGACCCCCGTTTCGCCCAGATGAAGGCCGGTGAGTTTCTTCAGGTTCGACAAATGCCCAAGTCCGGCATCGGTGACGTGGTTCCCTCGAAGCCCCAGGTAGACCAGTCGCTCCATTCGTCCGATCGCCGGCAATCCGACATCGGTCACCTTCGTCTTCCCGATCGGCAAATGCTGCAGGGATTCGATCTGGGAAAGATGCCCCACTCCTGCGTTGCCAACCTGCGTCCGATACAGGTTCAGCCATTCCAATCGGTTCAACCCGGTCAAATGGCGCATGCCTTCGTCGCCGACCTTCGTCCCTTCAAGGGAAAGATCAGTCAGGCGGAAAAAAGGAATCAGAAGCCGCAAGTCCGTGTCGAGCACGCGACGGTTGTCGTTCAGGGAGACGTCCGTGACCCGACCGGTGTCCGGATCCACGATGCATCGCGCGCCCAGGGAATCCAGCGCGCGGCGGGCGCGACGACGACGCGCGCCGCTGGTCTCACGAATCGGACCAGCGGCGCCCGACATGGAAAACGCCGGGAAAATGCCAACCGCGGCAGCCTGCATGAACCGTCGACGATTCATTTTTCATACCATCTGGGAAAGCGCTTTTCCCACGCATCCAAGGCCTCCCTCAATTCTTGCGCGATTCGGGGCCGTTCCTCGATCAGATTTCGAGACTCGCCCACATCCCGCTCCAGATCCGAGAGGAACCCTTCACCGTCAGCCGACTCCACCAACTTCCACTTCCCCCGCCGCACCGCCCTGCCCTCGTCCACCTTCTTACGAACCGGACCGCGAATGCGTCGCCAAAACAGATCGCGCTCCAGGGGAGTCTCGCGCGAGGCCAGATGGGTCAAGAGACTCACGCCGTCCTGGCCGCCGGCCGTCGACCGGACACCCGCGAGATGACGGATGGTGGCCGTCCAGTCCATGGTGATCCAGGCTCCGCCACAGTCTCTGCCCCGCCATTCGTCGAGCATCCCTTTGGGCCATCGGGCAATGCACGGCGCCCGGATGCCGCCCTCCCAGAGTGAGCCCTTGAAGCCGCGCATCGGGGCGTTGCGAGAATGCACATCGCCGCCGTTGTCCGACGTGAAGACGACCAACGTTTCATCGCGAATGCCCAATCGGTCGACTTCCGCCAACACCCGGCCAATGCCGGCGTCCATGCTTTCCACCATGGCGACATAGGTCTCACGATCCCCCTGCTGCCAGTTCTTCTTTCTGGGCTGAACCGGTTTCCCCTGATCCTCGGGCCCCTGGAACGGAAAGTGCGGGGCATTGTAGGACAGGAACAGGAACGTCGGCTTTTTTGGCGTCAACTCCCTGAGGAAGCGGACTGCCGCAGCGGAAAACAGATCCGTGGAGTATCCCTCGCGCTCGATCGGTTCCTCGTCCTGGAAGAGGTCCGGAACGCCGATCCGATCCATGTGCTCAAAATAGTGATGATTGCCGCCAAGCAACCCGAAGAAGCGATCGAAACCCTGTTGTTTCGGGCGTCGCCCCTTATCGTATCCCAGGTGCCATTTCCCCGCGATCGCCGTGGCGTAGCCGGCCGCCCGCAGATCGTCAGCCACTGTTCGGCCGTCGATTGGCAACCCCCTCCCCATCTCCTGGTAGTAGAGCGCGTCCTCGAGATCAATGCGCTGTTGATACCGCCCGGTCAGGAACGCCGCGCGGGTCGGCGAGCAAATGGCCGCATTCGCGTAGAAATCGGTGAAGCGCATCCCTTCCTTCGCCAAGCGATCAAGATTGGGCGTGCGGATGTCTTCACACCCGTAGCCCCCTAGGTCGCCATAGCCCAAATCGTCAGCCAGGATGAAGATGATATGGGGCTTTGCGGAGGGAGCCGCCGCCTGGACGCCCAGAAAACACGAGCAGACCAAACCAACCATTGTGAGCCACATACGAAGGTCGCGCGCGCGCTGCGGGGTTTCAACCATGACCCGTCGAATTTGCGCCGAAGCATTGTCACACGCCAGCCCTAAAGCCGCGCGCCCGGCCTTCGCTTGCGTGGCGATCAAACGAAGGTGGCGAGGGAAACGTGCTGACTCATCCCTTGGAACGTTGATATGGGCTCGACGGAGTCTCTCCCCGCCGGCTGCACGAGCCATCCGGCTATAAGGGAGCGCTGTTGGCAGCGGAGTCGAGGGTGGCGCTGGCATGGAATGAAAGGCGCTGAAGCGCGCGACAG
>CAZFLK010000300.1:0-4493 GCA_964519245.1 uncultured Verrucomicrobiota bacterium | reverse complement strand
TGCCCCTTTCTAGGGCGGATGCCGCACTTTTCGAACGCCCCAAACAGGGCGTCACACCGCCGCACTTTTCGGGCGGCGTTTACACTTATTCGTCCGTCGTATGGGCGGTCTCTTATTCGTCTTCGCGTCGAGGCCATAGCAAACCGGAATTGAACGGGACTTGAGATTCCAAGACCGTCTGACCTCAGTTTTCTCCGCCTCTCCTGATTCTCAGAATCTCGAGATCGCCAGAATCTGTTGTCCCACAATCTTGACTATTTGTGGGACAATGCCATCTTTTTATCATGTCTGAAGGAATCAATGTTCGCCTGCCGGGACGGTTGCAGCAATTTGTGAAGGAGAAGAGCGATCCGGAACATGGGGCGTTCAGTTCGGCAAGCGAGTACATACGTGACCTGATTCGCCATGATTACGAGACGGAGGAGAAGCGACGATGGGCCATGCTGCGACAACAGTTGGCGGAGGGAATGGCGGCCCGACCGGAGGAATTCGAGTCTGTCAGCGCCAAGGACATCATCGCCGAAGCCCGCTGCAAGAAATCCGATTTGAATGGAACATAGGATACACCCCTCGGCCCGACGTCGGTTGGTCGAGATTTGGGACTACACGGAGGAAACCTGGGGAGCGGAACAAGCGGATCGTTATGTTGAAGGCTTGTTCGCGGAGTTGGATTTGATTGCGCAGAATCGCCGTCGGTGGAGGCCGGTTGGGGAGGAAGGATTTGAGGGAGTCTTCTTCGCCAAGTATCGGCATCACTTCATTTTCTTCCGCGACCTTGGATCGGAACTCGGCGTCGTGACCGTGTTGCACGAATCGATGGATCTGCCCAATCGATTGCGGGAGGACGCTGAGGATTCAGGCGTGACAGATTAGGACGATTAGAGTGCAACAGCCTTCGTCCCGATCACTCCAACGCCGAAACTGCCGCGTCCCAGATCCGCGAAGAAGGGCCAACGCGCCCTCTACTTCCGTTTCGTGGAAATCGATTCCGCATACTCGAGTTCGCCGGTGTTGCCGTTGTAATACTGGAACACCACCTGGGGGTGAGGATAGGCCACCCAGCGTTCGTCGCCGAGTTTCTGCGGCATGTTGAAGACGTTGTTGATCTTTACGACCGCGTAGTAGGGATACAGGCGCTGCATGCGCTCCAGGTCCGGCAGGATGTAGCTGCTCCAGCGGATGTCGCACTCTCGTGGACCGAACTTGAATTTGCCGGTTGCCGGGCGGTCCATTTCATCGTTCTTCGGCACGTGGTTCACGCTGTTGTGCGGCCCGCAGCAAAACTCCCAGACCTGGTCGGTGATCTTGATGGCGAAGCTGTTGTGCAGGTCGCCCGTCATGACAAACACGGGCTTCCCGATCTCCGTCCAAGCGTCGATCAGGATCTCCCGTTCGTCGAAGAACGCGGTCCACGCCTCTTCCTTGTTTGCGGCCGCCTCGAATCCGCCGGCGCCGCTGTGAGGAATCATGAAGGGCACCGAGGAAATCACGAAGGAGAAGTCGGACTTGCTGGACCTCATTGACTTCAGCAACCACTCCCGCTGCTCCCGCCCGAGCATCGAAAGTCCTTTCTTGCCGCGATCCGACGTGTCGTGCATGTCGCGCGCCCCGCGGGTGTCGAGCAGGTAAAAGTCGCAATTGCTGACGGTGAATTTCCCATAGCTGCGTCGGCCGATGGAATAGGTCACGGTATCGGTCGCCTTGGCCGGCATGTGAAGGCGCAGCGTGTGCTCATCGACGACTTCCTTGATGTCATAGACATAGGAATTGGGATGCCCCTCGCTGAGGACATCGTATTTCAGGTCATTGACGCCGGCGGTCGAAGTGCCCCAATGCACATGGAGATTCAACATCTCGTCTAGGGGCATTTCCTTGAAATTGGCGGTTCGATCGACCAACAGGTCGCTGCCCTCTTTCATTTCCGCGCGGGAGACATGGACGCGGTGGGAAAATTCGGTGGGGTTGGCCCAGCCGAGGTAATCGTAGAAGGCGTGCGTGCCAATGTCGCGAAAGACGGCGCGCCGGTCGCGTCGTCCGGCGGTGGCGGCTCCCCAGATGTCGTTCACCAGTTCGTGATCATCGAAGGTGAAGTAGCTCGGCACATTGCGATGCCACTGGGAGAGCGAGACGCCCCGGCTGAGGTAGAGTTTATAGTTCTCCCAGACTCCGACCATCGTGGGCATCAGTGCGACGTTCGTCGGAACCTTGTCGATGCCGGCCCGGAGGCGCCAGGCTTCCACAGGATGCTCGCGAAGCTCTTCGTAGAGCCAATCGCCGTTCATGATATGGAAGTGCGTCTTGTCCGCCCAGGACTTGTTCAGGTTCTCATAGGTCCGGGCACGGTGGCCATTGCCGTGGATCGGGTTCTGGTTGGCGCAGGATCCGATCTGGAACCGGAAGTTGAACAAACCCTTGGGGTTGTGCTCCGCGTTCCTGACTTCTTCGGCGTCCGGCAAGGTCAGAAAGGATCCGGGAAGACCGTGCGGCCGGTCGTTGACATAGACCTGGTAAAAGTAGCGCTGATCAGCCTTCAGATTGACAAGTTTGACTGTTCCGGTGTTGTCGTCCTCGATGCGCGTGTTTCCGGCGGGTGACACCTGGTCGAGCTTCGACTCGGTGACACCATACCGGACATGAAACTGAGCGGAATCGGAAGTCCTGGCCCAGACTGTCATGGTGTGGGCCGTGGGTTTGCCGAGCATGGGACCATGGGTGAGCCGGGCCGGATCGCGCTCTGCGTGCGATACACTGAGCGAGAAACCCGCGAACAGGAAAAGAGACGTCAGGAATTTCTTCATGATTGAATCAAGGGGTGAACAGGAAACGCCGGGAATGGCTCCAAATCGAGACAAAACATGATTCATCAATCTAATATAGTGGTAGGGATGCCTGGCCGAGGCGTCCCACTTTGTCGCGCTGAAGTCCCGCCATCGCGGGACGAAGGTGGATTCAGTCCGCGTGGCGTTGAATCTGGAGGGACGTGGAATGGCGAGACGGTGGTCGTGCATTGCCCCGGGCCATTCGCTTCCCGTGGCACGTATCGATTCAACCGAGGCGCAAAGGTTTGAAATGGGTCGTCTACGGCGAGACGCCCCTACTTGGGATGGACGAGTTTCCGCAGCTTCACCTTCCCTTCAGGATGGAATCGATGAAGCCTGCCAGATCCGAAACCGAGAGGTCGCCGGAGCGGTCCTTGTCTGCCCGCTTGAAAAAGGTGTCGAGGTGAGCCGTGGAGCCAAGAAAGGTCACGAACTCCTTTTTGCTGAGGACTCCATCGGAATTGGCATCGGCTTCCGCGTGCCACTGGGCTGGGGTCTGAGGTGGCCCCCGATCTCCGGCCACCGGGGAGTTAATTTAAGCTATGGCGGCGGTGGTGCGGGAATGTGTATTGCATTGGGTTTGGGGAATCAAGGATTCAGGTGTTTGGGGTGGAGTTGGCAGGCGGGGCGTTTCGGATGCCGCAACGGAAAGCGGAGCACGCCACGGAGCGTAGCGGAGTGGCGTGCGGAGCGTAGCGGAGTGGCGTGCGGAGCCTGGAGTGGAGGCATCCAAAACGGGCGCGATCCTGCGTGCCGTCATGCGGCTTCTTTCGTGTCGCTGGTTTCGGTGGCCGTGGAATGCGGCGGTTGATTGTGAACTTCCGCCGGAGTCCGGTTCCCCAGGGCTTCGTGCGGTCGCCAGACGTTGTAACGCTCGAACCACGCCGCCACACCGGACGCCAACTCCGGCACGGTCGCATGTTCCCGCAGGTAGATCTCCTCATACTTGAGGCTCCGCCACAGGCGTTCGATGAAGACGTTGTCCATCCAACGGCCGCGGCCGTCCATGCTGATCTTCACCCCGAGTTCCTCCAGCCGTTCGGTCCACTCGACGGACGTGAACTGGCACCCCTGATCGGTGTTGAAGATCTCGGGTGTCCGCCCGGTCGCGGCCAGAGCCCGGGCAAGTGCTAGAAGGCACAAACCGGTGTCCATGGTGGTGGAAACCGCCCAGCCCAGGACCTTGCGCGAATACCAGTCCATCACCGCGCAGAGATAGGCGTGGCCGCCGGGCATCGGCACGTAGGTGATGTCCGCGCACCACACCTGGTCGGGCCGCGTGACGGGCAGCTTCCGCAACAAATACGGATACTTCCGATGCGCGGCCTCGGGGATACTGGTGCGCGGCCGGCACCAGATCGCCTCCAGGCCCATCTCCCGACGAAGCCGTTGCACCCGCTTGCGATTGACCTTGAGGCCGTAATCGCGCTTGAGGACCGTCACCAGGCGGCGACTCCCCAGGCACGGATCGATCAGGTAGATCTCGTCGAGCGCGCGCTTGATCCGGCGATCTTCCTCGCTTTCGGCGACGGGTTGGTAATCGACCGACGAGCGGGCGACATCGAGCAGTTCGCATTGTCTTCTCATACTCAGTTTGGGATGCGATCTGTCTGTCAGCTCGATGCGATCCCTTACAGACCGAGCTGTTTTGACTTTTCCCGCAGGAAATCCACT